>DATEID010000461.1:0-9264 GCA_035279245.1 Reyranella sp. | reverse complement strand
AGCAAGGCGAGCGAAGGCACCGAGATGGGCCACCGCAAGGGCTATCCGCTCGCCTTCTCGACCGAGCCGGAGGAGTGACTATTCTTTCCTCCTCGGTTCATGCCCTGCTTGCGCACGCAGGCTATCGCATATGACGTAATTCCGTCATCCCGAGCGGAGCGAAGCGAAGTCGAGGGACCTCTTTGTAAACGGTTCATCCTGCGGTGGCGCAGCAAGAAAGGCCCCTCGACTTCGTTCCCTTCGGCTTCGCTCAGGGCAGGCGCTTCGCTCACTCGCTCGGATGACGGGGATCTTTACCCAAATGCGATTGCCCTGCTTTCACAGGGGAGGACTTGATCACTTCAGGTCCGCGCAGAACTCCTGGATGCGCCGGCAGCCTTCGCGCAGGCTCTCGATGTCGGTGGCGTAGGAGATGCGGAAGTAGGGGCTCATGCCGTAGGCCGCGCCCTGCACCGTAGCGACCTGTCGTTCGTCCAGGAGCGCGGTCACGAAATCGGTGTCGGTCTCGATCCGGCGACCGGCCTTGCTGGTCTTGCCGATGCAGCCGGCGATATTAGGGAAGACATAGAATGCGCCTTCGGGCGTGTGGCAGGTGATGCCCTTGGCCTCGCGCAGCCAGCCGACCACGCGATCGCGCCGGTTCTGATAGTCCGCCACGCGCTGCGCAATGAGGTCCTGCGGCCCGTCGAGCGCGGCCGTCACCGCCGCCTGGCCGATCGTGGAAACGCCCGCCGTCGCCTGGCCCTGCATGTTGGTCATGGCCGCGATCATCGCCTTCGGCCCGCCGGCGTAGCCCACGCGCCAGCCCGTCATGGCGTAGGCCTTGGAGGCGCCGTTCACGGTGAGGGTGCGGTCCTTGAGCTTCGGCTCGACCTCGGCGATCGAGCAGAACTCCTTTCCGTCATAGGTGAGATGCTCGTAGATCTCGTCCGCCATCACCAGCACGTGCGGATGCTGGAGGAGCACGTCAGCCAGCGCGCGCATCTCGGCTCGCGAGCAGACCGCGCCGGTCGGGTTGTTGGGGAAGTTCAGCACCACCCACTTGGTCCGGGGCGTGATCGCCGCTTCGAGATCGGCCGCACGCAGCTTGAAGTGGTTGTTCTCTGGGCAGGACACCGCCACCGGCACGCCGCCCGCGAGCTTCACCTGGTCGGCGTAGCTGATCCAGCCGGGGGCGGGGATGATCACCTCGTCACCCGGGTTCACGCTCGCCATCACGGCGTTGTACATGATCTGCTTGCTGCCGTTCGAGACCATGATCTCGTCGAGCGCGTAGTCCAGCCCGTTCTCGCGCTTGAACTTGCGCTGTACGGCTTCCTTCAGCGGCCGGGTGCCGTCCTGCGCCGGGTATTTGGTGTCGCCGGCGAGTGCCGCCTTGTACGCGGCCTCGATAGCGTGCTTGGGCGTCGGGAAATCCGGTTCACCGGACGAGAGCCCCACGATCTTGACTCCTTGGGCGCGCATCTCGCGCACCTTGCGGGTCATGGCGGCGGACGCGGAAACCTTGACGCTCTTCAGACGCTCGGCGGGCTCGAACATGGATCCTTCCGGAGGGGCGCCGACACTTAGAGCGGCAAATCGGCCGGCGCAACCGGCGAATTCCAAAGAGCGTTCGCTTCGCAGGGGAGGCCAATTCCTGCGGAGAGGACTATCCATGACCGATATTCACGACGCGCGAATTCTCATCCTCGCCACCAACGGCTTCGAGCAGCTCGAGCTCACCGTGCCGCGCGACGAGTTGCGCAAGGCGGGCGCCAAGGTCGACGTCGCCACACCGGACGGCAAGCCGATCCGCGGCTGGAACAAGACCGACTGGGGCGAAACGGTCGAAGCCAACCTCAAGATCGCCGATGCTCGGCTGGATGGCTACCAGGCCCTTGTGCTGCCCGGCGGGCAGATCAATCCGGATCTTCTGCGGATCAATCCCGACGCGATGAAGGTCGTGAAAACATTCCTCGACTCGGGCAAGCCCGTCGCCGCGATCTGCCATGCGCCATGGCTGCTGATCCAGGCCGACGCCGTGCGCGGCCTCACGCTCACTTCCTACAAGTCGATCCGCAAGGACGTCGAGAATGCCGGCGGCAATTGGGTCGACAAGGAAGTGGTCGTCGACAAGGGCATCGTCACCAGCCGCTCGCCAGCCGATCTGAAGGCCTTCGTGCCGAAGATCGTCGAGGAGGTCCGGGAAGGCCGCCATCAGCAGCGAAAGGCCGCATAGCCCTATCCGGATACCAGACCCGCGGCGAGGATGCCGGCGATGCAAACCGCTTCGTCCTCGTCGCCCGTTCCGCCGCTCGCACCGGCGGCGCCGATGACATTGCCTTCCGGGTCCTTGATCAGGACGGCGCCGGTCTGCGGCAGGAACTTGCCTTGCGCGGTCGCGGCAAGCGCTCCGAAGAACTGTGGATTTTCCTTGGCGCGCTGCAGCAGCGTGCGGCTGGAGACGCCCATGCCGACAGCCGCCCAGGCCTTGCCGATCGCCACGTCGTTGCGAAACATGCTGGCCTCGTCTTCGCGCTGCAGCGCCTTCACATGGCCGCCATCGTCGAGCACCGCGACCGCGAGCGGCTTCACTTTCATCTCCCGCGCCTTTGCGAGCGCCGCTTCGATGATCCTGTTCGCCTGTGCGAGCGTCAGCTTGGCCATCGGTGCTTCCTGAACGTCAGTTGGACCGCCGGCATCCTGCCCGCTCGGCTGGATATCGACAACGAGACATGACCGCTCGAAGGGCACTCGGGACAGGGACCGGAACCAACCTTATCTCCAGGCGTTCCCCTGCCATGACGTCCGACGTCCGTATCGGCATCTCGGGCTGGACCTACAAACCGTGGCGAGGCGCTTTCTATCCGCGGGGCCTGGCTCAGAACAAGGAACTGGCCTACGCGGCGTCCATCTTCCGTAGCATCGAGATCAACGGCACCTTCTATTGCATGCAGCGCCCCGACAGCTTTGCGCAATGGGCCGACGATACGCCCGAGGACTTCGTCTTTGCGGTGAAGGGGCCGCGCTACCTCACGCATATGCTGAAGCTGCGCAATGCCGAAGCACCGCTCGGCAATTTTTTCGCCTCGGGTGTCCTGCGGCTCGGCGCCAAGCTCGGCCCAATCCTTTGGCAGTTCCCACCGAACTTCCGTTTCAATGCCGAAAAGCTGGAGGCGTTCTTCGAACTTCTGCCGCGCGACACCGAGCACGCGGCCGAGTGTGGGCGGCGGCATGATCATCGCCTGAAGGGGCGCGCCTGGCTGCGCAGCGACAAGCGGCGACCGGTCCGTCACGCGATGGAGATCCGGCACGAGAGCTTCCGTGATCCCGCGTTCATCGAACTCTTGCGCAAGCACGGTGTGGCGTTGGTCTGCGCCGATACGGTCGATTGGCCGCTCCTGATGGATATCACCGCCGACTTCGTCTACGTGCGCCTGCACGGTTCGACGGAGCTCTACAAAAGCGCCTACAGCCGGCCGGCACTCGAACGCTGGGCGGCTCGTGTCGTGGCGTGGCGCGACGGCCAACCGATGACCGACGGCCATTTCATCACTGCGCGGCAGCCCGAGGCGCGGCCGCGCGATGTGTTCCTCTATTTCGACAATACCGACAAGCTGCAAGCGCCGAAGGATGCGCGCTTCCTGATGCGGCGCCTGGGGCAGGCGTGATATGGCCGTGCAAAAGGCGTCCGCGACCAGGCTCGCCAAGGTGGCGAACGAGGCCAAGGGCTGCACCCGCTGTCCGCTCTACCGCAACGCCACGCAGACCGTGTTCGGCGAAGGGCCGGTCGGCGCCAAGCTCATGCTGGTCGGTGAACAGCCAGGGGACCAGGAAGATATCGCCGGCCATCCTTTTGTCGGCCCGGCCGGTCGGATTCTCGACCGCGCGCTGGTCGATGCCGGGATCGACCGTACGCAAGTTTATGTCACCAACGTGGTGAAGCATTTCAAGAACGAGCCGCGCGGCAAGAAACGGCTGCACAAGAAGCCCAACCGGTACGAGGTCGAGGTCTGCAAGGTCTGGCTCGCCCAGGAAGTCGCTCTGGTGAAGCCGGGGCTGGTGCTGGCCATGGGCGTGACGGCGGCCGAAGCCCTGGCCGGCCACCCGATGACGCTGGCGCGCGAGCGGGGCAAGGAGGTCAGCCTTGGCGAGGGCCAGCGCGGCATGGTTACGGTCCATCCCTCGTCCATCCTTCGCGTTCCCGATCGAGCCGCGCGGCACAAGGCCTATGCCGGGCTGGTCAAGGACCTGAAGCTGGCGCTAAAAGCCCTCCAAGCCGCTTGAATCCCTCGATATTCCCTTTGTCGGGGTGCCGGAACAGGGGTTGACGGGCGCCTCTCGTCTCCCTATTTTCCGCCCGCTTTCGGAATTCACCCCGGCCCGGCCGGGGCTTTTTGTTGAGAAGACCCATGAAGATCCGCCATTCGCTCAAGTCCGTGAAGGCCCGCCACAAGAACTGCCAGATCGTGCGTCGGAAGGGCCGCGTCTATGTGATCAACAAGACCAACCCGCGCTTCAAGGCGCGCCAGGGGTAACTGGCGAGTCGTTCGGACGCACCCCGAACCCGATAACAGCGGCGGAGGCTTTGGCTTCCGCCGCTTTTTCATTTGGCGTAAGGAATCGGCTATGCAGATGCCGTTGCTCGATCCCGATATCCTGCGTCGCCGCGCCGAGATCGTGGCTGCGTTGCGGGCGATCGTCCCCGGCGAGGGCGTGATCGACGATCTCGACGCCATGCGGCCCTATGAATGCGATGCGCTGTCCGCCTACCGGCAAATGCCGCTCGTCGTCGTCCTGCCCGATACGGTTCCGCAGGTGTCGGCCATCCTGCGCTACTGCCAGGACCATAAGGTGAAGGTCGTGCCGCGCGGGGCCGGCACGTCGCTGTCCGGCGGCTCGATGCCGGTCGGCGACGCCATCCTGCTCGGCCTCGGCAAGTTCAACCGCGTGCTCGAGATCGACTATGCCAATCGCTGCGCCCGCGTGCAGCCCGGCGTCACCAACCTCGGCGTCACCAAGGCGGTGGAGCACGAGGGCTTCTACTACGCGCCCGATCCCAGCTCGCAGATCGCCTGTTCGATCGGCGGCAATGTCGCCGAGAATTCCGGCGGCGTGCACTGCCTGAAGTACGGGCTCACCACGAACAACCTCCTGGGCATCGAGATGGTGCTGATGAACGGCGAGGTGGTGCGGCTGGGCGGCAAGCATCTCGACGCCGGCGGCTACGATCTGATGGGGGTGATGACCGGGTCCGAAGGCCTGTTGGGCGTCGTCACCGAGGTAACGGTCCGGCTCCTGCGCAAGCCCACCACGGCGCGCGCGGTGCTGCTCGGCTTCCCGACCGAGGCGGGCGCCGCGGATTGCGTCGCGGCCGTCATTGCCGCGGGCATCATTCCGGGCGGCATGGAGATGATGGACAAGGACGCCATCAAGTGCGCCGAGAACTATGTCGGCGCAGGCTACCCGCTCGATGCCGAGGGCCTGCTGATCGTCGAGCTCGACGGACCGGCGGTCGAGGTCGACCATCTCGTGGCGCGCGTCGAGGAGATCGCCCGGGAGCGCGGCGCCACCACCTGCCGCGTCAGCCGAGACGAGCAGGAGCGAGTGCTGTTCTGGGCGGGCCGCAAGGCTGCCTTCCCCGCCGTCGGCCAGATCACGCCCGACTATATGTGTCTCGACGGCTCGGTGCCGCGCGGCCGCTTGGTCGAGGTGCTGGCAGAGATGCGCGCGATGTCGAAGACGCACGGGCTGCGCGTGGTCAACGTCTTCCATGCCGGCGACGGCAACCTGCATCCGTTGATCCTGTTCGACGCCAACGACCCCGAGGAGTTGCGCCGCGCCGAGGCGTTCGGCGCCGACATCCTGCGGCTCTGCGTACGGGTCGGGGGCGTGCTGACCGGCGAGCACGGCGTCGGCATCGAGAAACGCGACCTGATGGGCGAGCAGTTCACCGAGATCGACCTCGACCAGCAGATGCGGGTGAAGTGCGCTTTCGACCCCGACCACCTGCTCAACCCCGGCAAGGTCTTTCCCAGGCTGCGCCGCTGCGCCGAGCTCGGCCGCGTCGTCGTGCATCACAACAAGATGCCGTTCCCGGATATTCCACGGTTCTAGGGCGCCAGCGACTATGAGCGGCACGATCAGACCGCGCGACGCCAGGGAGCTGCGGCAGGCGGTCGAATGGGCATTGAACGAAGGCGCGACGCTCGAGATCCTGGGCTCGGGCAGCAAGCGGACGATCGGCAAGTCGACGAAATGCGACCAGGTGCTCGATATCTCCGGTATCAGCGGCATCGTCGACTATGCGCCGGAGGAGCTGGTGGTCACGCTGCGCGCCGGCACCGCCCTGCGTGAAGTCGAGGCGTTGCTTGCGCAGCGCAACCAGATGCTGGCCTTCGAGCCGCCGGATCTGGGGCCGCTGTTGGGCAAGGCGGCAGGCGAGGGGACACTGGTCGGCGCGCTGATGGGCAATTTCGCGGGACCGCGGCGCCTGTCCGCGGGCGCCGCACGCGACCATCTCCTGGGCTTCAGCGGCGTCAATGGTCGCGGCGAGGCCTTCAAGTCGGGCGGCCGGGTGATGAAGAACGTCACCGGCTACGATCTTTCGAAGCTGATCGCCGGGTCGTGGGGAACGCTGGCGGTGCTCGACGAGGTTTCGGTCAAGGTCCTGCCGGCGCCCGACCAGACGCGCACGCTGATTCTCCGCGGGCTCGACGATACGGCAGCGGTAAAGGCGATGTGCGCCGCCATGGGCAGCCCGCACGAAGTCTCCGGCGCCGCGCACGTCGGGTCTCGGACGGCGCTACGGGTGGAAGGCGTCGCGCCGTCCGTCGAAGCCCGGCTGAAAGGCCTGCGCGAGTTGCTCGCCGACGCGAAAGCGGCGATTGAAGAGCTTGGCACGCTTGAAAGCCGCGTCTTCTGGAGTGGGGTGCGCGACGGGGCGCCGCTCGAGGCGGCGCACGACTGGATGGTCTGGCGCGTCTCCTGTCCGCCCACCGAAGGCCCAGCCATCGTAGCGCGCATCTGTGGCCAGCGGCCGGAGGTCAGGTTCTTCTACGACTGGTCCGGCGGGCTGATCTGGGTCGCGCTGCCGCCCAGCGCCGATGCCGATCATCTTGTGGTGCGCGGCGCCCTCGGACCGACCGGCGGTCATGCGACCCTGATCCGCGCTCCGGAAGCGGTGCGTGCAGCCGTGCCCGTCTTCCAGCCTCAGCCCCCGGCGCTCGCCGCACTGGCGCAGCGCGTGAAGGAAAGCTTCGATCCCAAGGGCCTCTTCAATCCGGGGCGGATGGGGTAGCGATGCAGACCAATTTCACCTTGGCGCAGTTGGCCGATCCCGAGACCGCCCGCAGCGAGCAGATCCTGCGCAAGTGCGTACACTGCGGCTTCTGCACGGCGACCTGTCCGACTTTCGTGCTTCTGGGCGACGAGCGGGATTCGCCGCGCGGGCGCATCTATTTCATGAAGGCGATGCTGGAGGGCAATCGCGCGCCGACGGCGCCGGAGGTGCGCCATATCGATCGCTGTCTGTCATGTCTCTCCTGCATGACGACCTGCCCGTCGGGCGTCAACTACATGCACCTGGTGGACCACGGCCGACGCCATATCGAGGAGACCTATCGGCGCGCGCTGCCCGACCGTCTGCTGCGCCGTCTACTGGGTTTTCTGATGCCGCGGCCACAGGTCCTACGCTGGGTCACTGTGCTCGCCTGGTTCGCCAAGCCGCTGGCGGCGGTGATCCCGGCCGGCAGCAGCGATCCCGGCGGCGCGACCTTCTGGCGGCGGATGAAGGCCATGATCGAAGCCGTGCCGTCGCGCGTGCCGATGCCGTCGCCGGTCGATCGGCCGCAGACCTTTGCCGCCGAAGGCTGTCGCGTGAAGCGCGTGGCGCTGATGCCGGGTTGCGGCCAGCAGGTGCTGGCGCCCGAGGTGAACGAGGCCACGGTCCGGTTGCTCACGCGCCACGGTGTCGAGGTCGTGAATGTCGCGGGCTCAGGCTGCTGCGGCTCGTCGGTGCAGCATATCGGCGACAACGCGCAGGCGCTGGAGCTGGCCAAGCGCAATATCGTCGCCTGGCTGAAGGAGGCGGACGGCGAAGGACTCGATGCCATTGTCATCAATGCGTCGGGCTGCGGCACGACCGTGAAGGACTATGGCTGCATGTTCGAGCACGACCGGCTTTGGCGCGACAGGGCGCAGCGCGTCGCGGCGCTCGCCAGGGATGTGAGCGAGTTCATGATGGAGATCGGTCTCGCGAATGTGACTCCGAGGCCGCTCACCGTCGCCTATCATTCGGCCTGCTCCATGCAGCATGGCCAGAGAGTGATCGAGCAGCCCAAGAAGCTCCTGCGCGACGCCGGCTTCATCGTGAAGGACGTGCCCGAGGGGCATCTCTGTTGCGGCTGGGCCGGGACATACCAGGTGCTGCAGCCTGAGCTGTCGCGTCGGCTGCGCGATCGCAAGGTGGCGAATATCGAAAGCGTGAAGCCCGATGTCATCGCGGCCGGCAACTTCGGCTGCGTCGGCAACATCGCTTCCGGGACGGGCATTCCGGTTGTCCATACGGTCGAGCTGCTGGACTGGTCGACGGGCGGTCCCACGCCTGCGGCGATGACATGACCATATGACGTTCCTTCGCGCTTGCCTTGCCGGCCTTCTCGGCCTGATGCTGGCGGCAGGCGTTCATGCGCAAAGCTCGAATAGCGATAGCGGGAGGGCCACCGTGCTCGATACCCTGTTCGCCAAGCTGCAATCCACCACGGATCCTCTCGCTGCCCAGGCGCTGGAGCAGGCGATCTGGGAGCAATGGACCATGCTGCCCGACCCCGATCAGCGGCAGCTCATGCTGCGCGGAATGGCCGAGATGCAGCAGCAGGACCTGCAAGGCGCGGTCGCGACCTTCACCAAGCTGATCGGGATCGCACCCGATCTTTCGGAACCCTGGAACAAGCGCGCGACGGTCTATTGGCTGCTCGGCAACTTCGAAGCCTCCATTGCCGACATCTGCGAGACGGTGAAGCGCGAGCCGCGTCATTTCGGAGCCTATTCGGGGCTCGGCATGATCCGGGCGCAAATGGGCGAGCCCGCGCGGGCCGCCGCCGCCTTCGAACTGGCGCGCAAATACAATCCGCATATCGTCGGCATCGACGACGAGATCGCGAGACTCAAGGCGCAGGCCGGCTCCGACGCGCCGGTCGACCCGCTGGGTTGCGGCGAGCGCACCGCCGGAAGATAGTACGGCGTCATTTCAACGGGAGTTTGGGTAATGGCGACGTTGTATGT
>DATEID010000460.1:0-13930 GCA_035279245.1 Reyranella sp. | reverse complement strand
AATGCTCGGCGCGAGCCTGGAAAAATTCGGCTTCGCCAAGCCCGTGCTGATCGACGAGGACGACACGATCATCGCCGGCCACGGCGCGGTGCAGGCCGCCGTCAAGGTCGGGCTGCCGCTCGTGCCGGTGAGCGTCGCGCGCGGCTGGTCGGACGAGGACAAGCGCGCTTACCTGATCGCCGACAACCGGCTGCATGATCTCTCGGCCTGGGACAAGAACCTGCTGGCGCTGGAAGTCGGCTCGCTGCAGAAGCTCGGCGTCGACCTGAAGCCGCTGGGCTTCGAGAAGAAGGCAATCGAGCAGGCGCTGCGACGCGCCACGACGGCGCACGATGGACAGATGGCGCTCGGCGAGGACTTCACCTATTCGGTGATCGTTGCCTGCACGTCGGAGCAACATCAGCGCGACATCCTCGAACGTCTCGAACGTGAGGGCCTGAAATGCCGCGCATTGATCTCGTAGTCGAAAGCGAGCTGAGCCAGTCGCCGCGCGCGCGGCAGCTTGAAGCCATGTTCGACGTACCGCCGGCAGAGACCGTGCGCCTCGAATGGAAGGGCGACCTGCCCATCGACGAGCGCGATTGGTCGGTCGGCCTGATCGTCGGGCCATCGGGATCGGGCAAGTCGACGATCCTGCGCAACGTGTTCGGCGCGATGCCGGCGCTGCGCTGGTGCATGAACAGCGTGGTGGACGATTTCGACCCGTCTCGTTCAATGAAGGAGATTGCCGCCGTATGTCAGGCTGTCGGCTTCAACACGATCCCCGCGTGGCTGCGCCCTCACAAGGTGTTGTCGAACGGCGAGCAGTTCCGTGTCGACCTTGCACGGCGCATCCTCGAGATCGACGGCACGATTGTCGTCGACGAGTTCACCAGCGTCGTCGACAGGCAAGTCGCGCAGATCGGCGCGCATGCCGTCCAGCGCGCCGTGCGCAAGAGCGGCAAGAAATTCGTGGCCGCCTCGTGCCATTACGACATCGTCGAGTGGTTGCAGCCCGATTGGGTGCTGGAGCCGGCGACGATGGCCTTCCAATGGAGGTCGGTTCAACGACGACCAGCCGTGGACGTCGAGCTTCGGCGTGTTGACATCGCGGCGTGGCAGCTATTCGCACCGTTTCACTATCTGACCCGCGAGCTCCACCGCTCGGCCGCCTGCTGGTGCTTGTTCGTGCGTGATCGGCCGGTGACGTTCTGCGGCGTCCTGCATCGGCCGCACCGCGCGCGACACGACATCAAGGGGATCAGCCGCATCGTCACGCTGCCCGACTGGCAGGGCCTTGGCCTCGCGATGGCGATGGCCGACAAGCTGGGCTCGCTCTATCGCGCGGCCGGCTTCGAGCTACGCAACTACCCGGCACATCCGAGCTTCATCCGCAGCCATAATCGGTCGCCTGTCTGGAAGCTCGAACGCAAGCCCGGCTACAACACGCAAAAGTCGATCTCGGCGCTGGGCGCTGGCGACAGCCGGCCATGCGCGGTGTTCAGCTACGTCGGCCCCTCGGCGAGCGAGCAGGAGGCGCGCGACGCTGGCCTGATGGCCCAGGCCGCGGCTTGAAGCTGTCGAGCTTGATGTGGATGCCGACGAGCAGGTCGTCGGGCTTGTAGATCGTGAGCGCCGCCGGGCCGACCGCCTGCGCTGGCGCAAATTCAAGCGACGTGATGCGCCCGTCGAGCCGCTGCCCTGAGTAGCCGTTCGACAGAGTGACGCGGCGACCGACGATCAGCGTTTTGACGCTGAAGCCTCGGCCGAGCTTGCGCCATTCGACTGTCTTGATCCCATCGGCGAAGGCGCGGAAGTATTCAGCCCGTAGCGGGATGAACAGCGGCGATTGTTCTGACATTGGCAACACGGCGTTACTAAAAGAGGGACGCGCAGCATGCCACGAACCAAGCCTCGTGTGCCAGCCGTCATCCAGAAGCTGCATGGCAACCCGTCACACCGCGTGATCCCCGACGAGCCCGAGGGCGTCGACGAGCTGTGGGCCGCCCCGCCGTGGTTCGATGACGAGCAGCGCGAGGCATGGCGCTTCGCCGTCGACCACGCGCCGGTCGGCCTGCTGAGCGGCACGGATCGCGACGTGATGATCGTGTGGGTGGTCGCGACGGTCGAGCATCGTCGGGCCGCGCTCGAAGTCGCGAAGCTCGGGCAAGTCGTGCAGCGCGCCGACAAGACGGTCGGCATCAACCCGTATCTACGCGTGATGAACGCGCAAGCCGCGATCATCTTGCGCACGTGTCAGGAGATCGGATTTTCGCCAGCAGCGCGCGCGCATCTGGGCGCACGCGCGCCCGCAGGGGGCGGGCCATTGCTGAATGGCGAGCTTGCGGCGTATCTCGACGAGAAGCCCGACAAGCTCAACTGACAACAGCGCGTTGAACGCGCGCGCAAAAAAAGGGACGGCCCGAAGGCCGCCCCGTGTTCGCAGCTCGCGCGCTGCTACTTGATGAAATACACCGTCCCGCGCTTGTCGTCCTTGCGCTTCTTGACAGTCTCGCGCTTGCGCACGGGGCCGTTGATCGTTCCGCGCACGCTCTGCGGCGTCTTGAACCCGAGCGCCTTCGCGGCTTCCTCGTTCGTCGCTCCCTTCGCCGTCTTCAACAGCGCGATCAGCTGGTCGACGAGGCTCGGCTGCTTCGCCTTCGCGGTCTTCGCCTTCGTCGCGGGCTTCGTCTTCAGCGACTTCGCCAGCGCCTTCACGGCCTTCTTGCCCACTGCCTTCTGCTTCGCAACCGACTTGGCGCTCGGCTTCTTCAGGGCGGCCTTCGGGGCCGGGGCGTTTGCAACAGTCGTATCAGTCATTTGTCAGTCCTCTTTGTGATCAGCAACGCAACAGCGCGTTGCCTATGAACACAATACAGAGCCGTATGGCGCTGTCGGGCTGTTTCCCTATCGGCGATGTCGCATCTACCAGCCACGCCGGCTTGGCTCGGTCGCGGAGCGTGTCGCAGAGGAATCGAGTTATGGCTGCTGCCCGACGCTCGCCGCGCGATCAGCAACTAGACGAGGTGACGAGCTGGGCGCGCGCTGTCATCGCGGGCGACATCGTCGCTTGTCGATATGTACGGCTCGCCTGCGAGCGCCACTTGCGCGATCTCGTGCACGGGCCGGCGCGCGGCCTGCGCTGGGACGCGGCAGCGGCTCGTCATCGCATCGCGTTCTATCCACGCTTCCTGCGGCACTCGAAAGGCGAGTGGGGCGGCAAGCCGGTGCATCTGTCGCCGTGGCAGAAGTTCTCTATCGGCAGCGTGTTCGGCTGGAAGCGCGCCGATGGCACGCGGCGCTTTCGGTACGTGTTCGAGGAAGTGCCGCGTAAAAACGGCAAGTCGACGAAGCTCGCAGGCGTCGGGCTCGACATGCTCGTGTGTGACGGCGAGCCAGGTGGTGAAGTGTACGCCGCCGCCACGAAGCGCGAACAGGCGCGCATCATCTTCGACGAGGCCAAGCGCATGGTGGCGGCGTCGCCGGCCCTGCGCGCCGCCGTCACGCGCTTCAAGCTCAATCTGTCGGTCGAACACACATCCTCGAAATTCGAGCCGCTGTCGTCGGACAGCCGGACCTCTGACGGGCTCAATCCCCATTGCGTGCTGATCGACGAGCTGCACAAGCATCGCTCGCGCGCGCTGCTCGACGTGCTGGACACCGCGCTCGGCTCGCGCCGGCAGCCGCTGTTGTGGATCATCACGACGGCCGGCGACGACGATCCCGAAAGCGTCTACAGCCAAGAAAACGACTACGCGATCAAGGTGCTGGAGGGCACCGTCGAGGATGACGACTTCTTCGCCTTCATCGCCACCATCGACAAGGGCGACAAGTGGGACGATCCGCAGGCGTGGGCCAAGGCGAACCCCAACATAGGGATCAGCGTCAAGCTCGACGATCTCGAACGGCAGGCGCGCAAGGCGGCCAAGTCGCCGACCGCGCTCGCGGCCTTCAAGCGCCTGCGATTGAACGTCCGTTCGCCGATGACGGAGCGCGCCATCGACATGGAACTGTGGGCCGAGAACAGCCGCGGCCCGTTCGACGCCGACAAGCTCGGCAAGCTGCGCTGCTGGGGCGGGCTCGACATCAGCTCGAAAATCGACATCAGCGCGTGGGTGAAGCTCTACGAGCCCGACGAAAGCGGGATCTTCAGAACCGCATGCCGCTTCTGGATGCCGGCCGACACGCTGGAGGAACGCGCCGAGCGCGACCGCTTGCCCTATCGCGAGTGGGTCGAGGAAGGATGGATCGAGGTCACGGCCGGCAACGTGATCGACCACGGCGTGATCCGCGACGCCATCCTGGCCGATGCAAAGCGCGTCGACCTGCAGAGCGCGGGCTATGACCCTTGGAACGCCACCCAGCTCGCCGTCGAGTGTCAGAGCCACGGCATCAACATGGTCGAGTTCATACAGGGCAGTCGCTCCTACTCAGGCCCGACCAAGGAGCTGCAGGCGCTGTTGCTCGGCCGGCGCATCGATCACGGCGACAACCCAGTGTTGCGCGTGATGGCGTCGAACCTGAAAGTCCAGCGCGACAAGAACCTGAACGAAATGCCGCACAAGGCGCAGTCGACCGGCCGCATCGACGGCATGTGCGCGCTGATCATGGCGCTGGGGCGCTACATCGAGAGCCAGAGCGAGCCGTCGCCGACGATCCACATCATCTGATCTTAAGGCAACCTCGTTATACCATGGCTGGCGACCAGCAGGGTTACCACGCGCAAGGCGGTGCGACGATTTCCTTGGTCTGAGGTGCATGCACTGCTGCGTGCCCGCATGCCGCACCGTTTGCTGTCAGTGCAGGCCGATGATTCGCGAACGGCGGTCCCCTAGATCGAGGGCAATGCTTCGCGAGCTTCCCTTTCAGACCATAGGTGACGTCGCCCGCCACGGACTAGAACTGCACGTCTACTGCTCGCGTTGCTTCGCGACGCGGCGGCTCGACATCGAGGCGAACACGGCTCTGCATGGTCGTGGCATCGCGACAACCCGTTTCCGGTGCCGGCGCTGCGGCACGCCGGGGGTGCCGAAGATACGCCGCCCGAACTGTTACCGGTCGGCGGCCCCGTGACACTCGCCTTCCTGTGGTGCAAAACATGCATCTGGGAGATCGACCAAGCCCAGCTGGACAAGCCGCCCTGGTCGGGAAGCCGCCAGCGCTATCGCTGCCCGGGCTGCGGTGGCCGCGTCGAGCGCCATATACATGGGCCAGCGTGGCGGCCGGGCGGCAACGACACGGCAAGCGGCAACCTTGGCAGGCCTTGAACTGCCGAGCCAATGTTATGCAGCCGCCTCAGAAGCCCGGCAGGCGCGCTGTCAGCCGCCCGCCATCTCGCGTAATTGCCGTTCGACGTTCTTCATCCGGTATGGCTTTGCAATGAATGCCCAAGCCCGCGCGGCCTCCGGAATAGGCCTTCCCGACGTCAGAAGCACCTTCAGTTCCGGGCGTTCGCGCGCAATCCAGCGGGCGAGGTCCACACCATCCATCGAGCCTGGCATCTGGATGTCGCTGAAGACGAGCATTGCAACGCTTTCTCCCTGCAAGATGCCCACCGCCGCATCGGCGGAGGCAGCCTCAGTCACGGAAAAACCCTGGTCAGTAAGGTGCGTCGCGGCCATCAACCGCACCAACGCCTCATCCTCGACCACGAGAACGTAAAGCGGGTTTACGACGGTCGCATCTGGTTGGCTTGGTTCCATGAACGGAAACGGCCCCCCGGCCAAAGCGTTGCTGTCCGTTATCGAGCGCACGGGCCACCGCCGGGCTTGTGGCCATCTATTTGATTTAGCCGCGCCGGGCCAGGCGGAGCGACGACCTTGGGGGCTGAGCGGCGATCCATCGCCCTCCACTGGCTTTTGACTACAGGCTAAAGCGGAAAACTCACTCCCGCCGTTCAAAGTTGAACTGTCCAATATTGAACAGGGCGGCCCCTCGTCTTACGCTTCGGCATTCCTTGCGAACGGGGGCCAGTCATGAACGCTGAGGAATATTTGCAACACGCCGAGGAGTGCGAGCACTTGGCCGCAATAGCGAAGTTGGAAACCAACAAGCGCGCTCTACTGCAATCGGCTGAGATGTGGCGAAGGTTGGCGGAAAGGGCGAAGGACGGAGCCGGGAGCGACTCTGCTTTGAAACCGCAGACACACCTAAAAAGCGCAAACTAAAGTCTGACCATGGGCACCGGCCGCACTAGCCGGCTTGTCCTCGCGCTGCTCCTGATATGACACTTGGCGCAGCAGGTCATTGCAAATCGATCTTCCAGCGCTAGGCGCGGCATCAGTGAACCGATTGCGCCATGCCGCGCAGATTGAAGAACGTCGCCACGTAGGCATGGCCCTCGCCTCGCACGTCGCACGCGAGCAGGTCGCAGTCGATGTCGTCTTGCTCCGTCACCTTGGCGATGACGCCGATCATATCGCGCGGCCCCTCGACCTGCATCGTAACGACATACCAACCATCCGGCGCGTTGTCGTAGACCTCGCGCGCATCCTTCGCCTGCACCGGCCGCACGCGCTGCAGCGCCTGCACGGCGGCATAGGCGTTGTCGGCAAATCGCAGGTGCGCCAGTTCCGGTTTGTGAACCATCGCCGCCCTCTGTGAGGGCGCGACTGTAACACCGTGTTGCCATCCAGACAGTGAGGAAAACCATGCCCACGAAACAGGGCCGCGCCCGGCCGCGCACCGCTCACGGCGGCTACGGCAGCGACATGCCGGCCGACACCGCGATCACGCGCAACCGCTCGGCCAAGCCACCGCGCAACCGCAACCGGGTCGTGTCGGCCAAGCCGACACCCGTCGCACGCCAACGGAGGTCGCGATGAAGCGTGAAGCACCGAAGAAGGGCGAAGCCGTCTATCGCTCGGCCGAGATCACCAAGGCCGCCGACAAGCCGCGCACGATCACCTTCGTCGCCAGCGACGAGACCGTCGACCGATACGGCGACATCATTCGCGCCGATGGCTGGGACCTGACGGCGTACAAGAAAAATCCCGTCATGCTGTTCGGCCACAACAGCCGCGAGCCACCCATCGGGACGACCGATGTCGAAATCGTCGGCAAGAAGTTGATGGCCGAGGCGACGTTCCTGCCCGAGGGTGTGTCGGCCTTTGCCGATGAAATCTGGCGCATCGTCGACGCGGGCGCGCTGCGCGCCATGTCGGTGGGCTTCCTGCCGACCGAGACGCCGCTGCCCATCTGGAAAGACGACGACGAGGAAACCGGCATCATCACCGGCTTCGAGTTCGTCGGTCAGGAGCTTCTCGAAAATAGCGTCGTGCCCGTGCCGGCGAACCCGTCGGCGCTTGCCCTCGCTCGGTCGGTGGCATCGCCGCCGACCATCCGTCGCCTGTTCATCGATGACGCGCGGGCATCTGCCCACGTCGCCGCTGAAAGCCGACGCCGATCGATCCAACTGGCCCGGCTCCGCGCCGGGTAAAACTACGGGGGACACCCCATGCGTAAGCACATCGAGGCGTTGCGCAAGAAGCGCAATGGCCACCTCGACGCCATGACGGCGTTGAGCGAGCTGGCGGCGAATGAAAATCGCCTGTTCACCGCCGACGAGCAAAAGGCGTTCGACAAGGATCAGGCCGAGGTCACGGACATCGACGCGCAGATCGTGCGCTTCGAGCTGGCCGAGAAGCAGATCGCCGGCACGGCCAAGCCCGCGCCCGATCCGACGAAGCCCCAGCAGACCGCCGAGGTCGTGCCGTTCAAGGCGTTCCCCGGCCAGTCGTTCACCCGGTTCGTCGGCGCCCTGGCGCTGTCGAAGGGCAACCTGATGCAGGCGGCCGAGTTCGCGAAGCGCTGGGAGCATCAGACGCCGGAAGTCTACGCGCTGCTGAAGCACGCCGTGCATGTCGGCAACACCAACGATCCGCAGGCATGGCTGCAGCGCGCCGCCGTCGCCGTGGGCACCACGACCGACCCGGTGTGGGCCGCGCCGCTGGTGCAGTACACCCACATGACGTCGGAGTTCATCGAGCTCCTGCGCGCCGCGACCGTGTTCAACCTGCTGCGCGGCTTCACGCCGATCCCGTTCAACGTGAAAATCCCGCGACAGACGGCGGGCGCGTCGGCGGGTTGGGTCGGGGAGGGGCTGTCGAAGCCCGTCAGCCGCTTGACCTTCGACGACGTGACGGTGCCGTGGGCCAAGATCGCGGTCATCGTTGTGATCACGCAGGAGCTGGCGCGCTTCAGCTCGCCCAGTGCCGAAATGCTGGTGCGCAACGACCTGATCGCCGCCATCGCCGAGTTCATCGACAAGCAGCTGCTCGACGACACGGTGACGGCGGTGGCCGGCGTGCGGCCGGCGTCGATCACCAACGCCGCCCACAAGGTGCCGTCGACCGGCAGCACGGTCGCCGCTGTCACCAAGGACCTGGCGGACGCCATGCTCTACATGACGAACGCCAACATCCCGTTGCGCTCGCCCGTGTGGATCATGTCGCCAGCGTCGGCCATGTTCCTCGCCACGCTGCGCACCGCGCAGGACGTGTTCGCCTTCCCGGGCATGGGGATGGGCTCGACTGGCACGCTGCAGCCGCCCATCGGCAGCCCGCCGACCGGCCAGGGCGTTCAGGGGCTCAGCCTTCTCGGCATTCCGGTCATCACCTCGACGGCGATGGGCGATGACATCGTCCTGCTTGAGCAGTCGCAGCTCATGGTCGCCGACGACGGCGAAGTCCTGATCGACACCAGCACCGAGGCGTCGGTCCAGATGGACAGCGCGCCGGCCACGCCGCCGACGCCGCTTGTCTCGTTCTGGCAGCAGAACTTGCTCGGCATCAAGGCCGAGCGGTTCATTTACTGGCTGATGCGCCGCGTCGCGGGCGTCGTCGAGATCACCGGCTTCCCGGCCGCTGGGCCGTAGCCATCGAAAAGAGGGGGCGCGGCCGTCTAGGCGGCCACGTCAATCAGGGGCGGGCACCACGTGTCCGCCCCTCTTTTTCGGGAGGGCCAGGTGATGGCACGCAAGCCGAGGATCAGCAGCATCGATCACGACCCCGACGACGTGATGGTGATGGCGCGCGCCGGCTTCAAACACCGTGGCGTGTTCATCCGCACGGGCGAAAGCGTCTACATGACCAAGGCCGAGGCGCGCGATCTCGCGGCGCTCCACATGGTGCAGCCGCTGCAGTCGCTCGACGAGGCGCGCCGTGGCTGACGACCGCACCTTCCGGCAGTTGCTCGTCGAGTGGGCCATCGGCCGCCTGCAGCGCGCGCTCCAGCCGACATCGCGTGTCGGCAGCCCGCCCGGCTTCAATTGGGTCTCGGCGTGGGGCAACGGTGATCGTGGCCCGCCCGGCTCGTGGCAGATGAACGCGAACGCGCCTCACCGTGGCGTCGAGCTGATCGCCTTCTCGGCGGTGTACGCGTGCGTCAACACCATCGCCGCCGACATCGCCAAGCTGCCGGTGGAAATCTTCGAGGTCGATCTTGACGACGGCGCGCGCACGGTGCGGCGGCGCGACTACTACGCCGAGCTGTTCCGGCGGCCCAACGACTATCAGACCGGCGCCGACTTCCTGCAGGTGTTCGTGCAGAGCTATCTCCTGCAGGGCAACACCTATTGCTGGATCGCCAAGCGCAACGGTCGCGGCGAGCCCGCCGAGCTGCACGTGCTCAATCCGCACAAGGTCAAGGTGCTGATCACCGAGGGCGGGCAAATCTTCTACGAGTGCGCCGAGGATTTCCTCGCCGGCATCGTGCCCAACCAAGTCATCCCCGAGCGCGACATGGTGCACCACCGCCTGCCGCTGTTGCCCGGCTATCCGCTCGTGGGCGTCACGCCGATTTTCGCCGCTGCAGCGTCGAGCGCGCTTGGCATTCAGATCTTGCGCGACAGCCAAACTTTCTTCGGCAACGCGTCGCGCCCGGCTGGTCTGCTGTCGAGCGAGCAGCACATCAGCGACGACCTCGCCAAGCGCTATCAGCAGGAGTGGGACGACGCCTATCGGGGCCGCGACATCGGCAAGACCGCCGTGCTGGGCGGCGGCATGAAGTGGCAGCCGCTCACCATCACCGCGCAGGACGCGCAGCTCATTGAACAACTGCGCTACTCGGTCGAGGACGTGGCGCGCGTGTTCCGGGTGCCGCCGTTCATGCTCGGCGACATGAGCAAGGTGACGTACCGCAACACCGAAATGATGCAGCGCGCCTATCTCAGCGGCTGCCTGTCGTGGCACCTCGAAGCGCTGCAACAGCGGTTCGAGTATGCCTTCAGCTTCGAGCCGCAGTTTCAAATCCGGTTCGACCTGTCGGCGATGCTGCGCACCGAGATCGACGTGCGCTATGCCGCCTACCAGCAGGGCCTCGCCGGCGGCTGGCTCGCGCCGAACGAAGTGCGCGCGCAAGAGGGCCTGCCACCCGCCGAGGGCGGTGACGAGCCGCGCATGCAATCGCAGTACGTGCCGCTCAGTCAGGCGAGCGAGCCGCCCGCCGACCCCGCGCCCGTGCCTGCCCCAGCTCCCGAGCCGCCCGCGCCCGACGAGGAAGCGAGCTTCAACCCCGCGCGCGTGCGGCAGCTCGTGCGCGAACGCCTGCGGAGGGCCGCATGAAAACCGACGACCTCGACGTGATGCTGGCCGACATCATCGCCGAACACTTCGCGCGGCTGCGCGTCGACATCGAGCGCATGATTGACGCGAAGGCGCTGCCGCCCTTCGTGCCGCCACACGTGTGGACGAAGGGCCGGCATGCCGCTGGCGTGGTCGTGCGCCATCGCAACGGGCTGTTTTCGGCGCGTCGCGACACCGACGACGAGCCGCCCTCCGACGCGTGGCTGCCGCTCTTGGTCGGCATCGCCTCGGTGGCGCTCGACTGGACCGACGACCGCCACCTGGTGCTGCGCGTCGAGCTGAGCGACGGCACGACCGTCGAGACGGCGCGCGACTTCGTCGTGCCGCTGGCGCGCGGCTACTGGACGGCCGACGCCGCCTATCGCGAGGGCGATCGCGTCATCCGCTTCGGCGACTGGCAGGCCGCCAAGCCCTCGACCGGCATCGACCCACAGGGCGACGCCAACGATGGGCATTGGCTCAAGGTCAACGGCAAGGGCGGGCGCGTCGCATCGTTCAAGCTCGACGATGACGGCACGATGTACGAAAGCGGCAGCCGGATCGGCACCATCAAGCCGTTGGTGGCGAACCTGCTGCGCGACTTGGTGCCGGCATGACGGCGCCCGCAATCCTCGACGACATCAAGGCCGACCTCGGCATCACGGGCAACACCGACGACGCGTGGCTGCAGCGGCGCATCAACGCCGTGTGGGCGCGGATGGAGGTCTATACCTCGCGCAAGCTCTGTGCGCCGCCCGCGAAGTTCGTCGACGATTGGGGCCAGATCGCCAGTCAGGGCGTCGTGCACGTGCTGCCGCCGATCCTGATGCAGCCGGCGCGTGGCTCGGTGTTCCTGCGCTGCTTCCCCGTGGTCAGCATCGAGGCGGTCGAGCTGCACGAGGGCGCGACCGCGGCCGACGATGTGACCTTCGACGCGCGCACCGGCAAGTTGTTCTCGGTGCGCGGCTCGATCTACGCCGAGGACTTGTCGGTCGCCCTTCGCGCCGCGCGCGCCAAGATCACGTACACGGCGGGCTGGGCCACAGTGCCGGCCGACCTCTACGAAATCGTCCTGGGCGCGCTGCAGCCCTTGTGGGCGGCGAAGAAGGCCGGCGGCGTGCCCGGCGTGTCGGGCGCGTTGACGGGGATCAGCGTGCAGGACGTCGGCTCAATCGAGCTGGCCGAGGGCAACCTGTTCGTGTCGACCGCAGCGAAGGCCGGCGGCGGCAGCGGCGACCCGCTGCTGGGGCCTTACGCCAACATGCTCGAACTCTACATCGATCACCGCGTGAGGATCGGCAACGCGGGCCAGCCGACGACGGTCGAAGTGCCGCCGCCCCCCGCTGCTGCAGCGTCCGAGCCCGAGCCGCCGCCGCCATGACGAACCTCGTCGATGCCGGCGCGGCACAGTGGCGAAGCGTCGTCACGATGATGGGTCGCGACGTGACCTACCGCGCCATCGACGGCGCGGCCGACGTGACGCTGCGCTGCTTTATCTACGGCGTGAAAGTGCAGGCGCTGTTCGGCGCGGCGCTGCAGGGCGATCAGGTGGCGGTGATCAACGCCGACGAGTTCATCGCCAAGGTCGGCCCCATCCCCAAGAAATTCGACCGCGTGCGCACGACCCACCGGAGCTACGCCGTCGAGGAACATCGCGGCTCGCCGAACTATGACGACCCGGTGGTGTTCAAGCTCTTGCTGCGCGGGGGCACCCAATGACGCCGCTCGACGAGTTCAGGGCGCGCTGGATCGCGAACACGCCGCCGCTGCCGCCCTTCGTCGACGTGATCAATACCAACGTCGAGACCGACCAGCTCCCGGCCACGTGGGGATCGGCGCTGCTCACCGCGACGGCGCGCACCGACACCACCATGGGCAGCCGCGTGCACGTCGAGGAAAGCGGCGAGATCGTCGCTGCCCTGTTCGCGCGCTCGGGCACGGGCGTCGCGCCGCTCGATGCCGCCGTGGCCGCGCTGCGCTCGGTCTTTCACGGCTACATGACGGTCAATAATCAACTGCAGTTCCGGGCGGTCGTCGGGCCGCAGGACATCGACCCGATGGCCGAGGGCGAATGGTGGCGGCTCGCCTTCATCGTCCCCTATGTCGTGTGGAGCGTGCGCGTCGAGCCCGTGCCCGTCGTCGCAGCGCAGGACTGGCGCGGCTGATGCAGGCCCGCGTGGTCGGCATCTCGAAAGCGGTCGCCAACCTGAAGCAGCTCGGAGACGCCATCGCCTCGCGCGTGACGCGCAAGGCCGTTCGAGCGGCGACGCGCGTGATCATGCTGCAGGTCAAGCGCACGACCTACAGCGGCGACCGAGATCGGCGCACCGGCCTGCTCGGCCGCTCGCTGTCGATGACGGTGTCTGCGAAGCAGGGCAAGGCCATCGTCGGCAAGGTCGTGATGCGGCCGGTCGACGTGACCGGCAAGAGCAAGGTGGCGCAGAACGTCCGCCGCGCGCGCAAGGCGAAGCTCGGCAACGCCACGCAGATGACCGCCTTCTATTGGCGCTTCCTCGAGAAGGGAACAAAGACCCGCGCCACGCAGAGCGGTGCCAACCGTGGTCGCGTGATGCCGTCCCCATGGGTCGTGCCGGCCTTCGACGCCAAGAGTGGCGAAGCCATCGACGTGTTCGCAAAAATCTTCAACCGCGAGACCGACGCAGAGGCTCGCAAGCTCGACAAGGGAGTGGGACGATGAAGCTCAGCAGCCAAGGCACCAAGTTCTACATCGGCACGCCCGGCGCTCCCGGCGCCCCCGTGACCGCGATCACGAAAGCAGCGCCGCCGCTCCTGACCTGGGCGGCGATCCCGGCCGGCCTCGCCGATGGCGACTTGGTGCTGCCGCAGGGCTTCGGCTGGCGCAGCATCGACAACCGGCCCTTCAAGCTCGCGAACGTCGGCGACGTGGCGAACACCGCCGAGCTGGCAGGAGCCGACACGTCGGGCGAGCTGGCCGCCGCCAGCTTGGGCACGCTGTCGGAGGTCACGTTCGGCGAGAGCTGCATGGCGACCATCACGCTCAGCTCACCCGCCGGCACGACCATCGACGTCACCACGCTCTGCGATGCAGCGCGCGAGACCATCGACGGGCTGCCCGGCGTGTCGACGTGGCAGGCGACCGGCTTCTGGGACGCCCAGGACCCGATGCAGGCGACGCTGCGCGCGCTCTACAAGAGCCAGCAGAAGGTGCCGATCCAAGTCATCTTCAACGATGGCTCGGGCCTCTTGTTCATGGGCTCGGTCAATCAGTTCGACATCACGGTCGGCGTCGATCAGGCCGTGGCGTTCACCGTGGGCGGCAACATCAGCGGCCCGATCACCGACCTGCCGATCGATCCGGCCCTGATGGCGGCGCTGCAGGCGCAGCCGATGGGCGGCGGTGACACGAT
>DATEID010000459.1:0-6352 GCA_035279245.1 Reyranella sp. | reverse complement strand
GCCTATGCCGTCGAATCGCAGAAGCGCGCCAAGCACGCCTGGGACAACGGCTACTTCAAGAAGTCGATCGTGCCGGTGAAGGACCAGAACGGCATCGAGCTCCTGGATCACGACGAGCTGATGCGGCCCAACACGACCATGCAGACGCTGGCGGCGCTGGAGCCCAGCTTCAAGATGCAGGGCGAGGCGATGCCCGGCTTCGACGCCGTGGCGCTGCAGCGCTATCCCGAGATCGAGAAGGTCAATCACGTCCATCACGCCGGCAACTCGTCCGGCATCGTCGACGGCGCGGCCGCCATCCTGATCGGCACCAAGAAGTTCGGCCAGAAGACCGGCCTGAAGCCGCGTGCAAAGATCCGGTCCTTCGCCTCGATCGGCTCGGAGCCGGCGATCATGCTGACCGGCCCGGCGCCAGCCTCGGAGCGCGCGCTGAAGCGCGCCCGCATGGAGGTGAAGGACATCGATCTTTTCGAGCTGAACGAGGCTTTCGCGGCCGTCGTGCTGCGCTACCTGCAGATCCTCAAGATACCGCACGACAAGATCAACGTGAATGGCGGCGCCATTGCCATGGGCCATCCGCTGGGCGCCACCGGCGCCATGATCCTGGGGACGTTGCTGGACGAGATGGAGCGGCGCGACCTCTCCACCGGCCTCGCCACGCTCTGCGTCGGCGCCGGCATGGGCACCGCCACCATTATCGAGCGCGTGTAGCCGGTCAGAGGAGCGCGCCACTCCAGTGGCGCCTCTTCCTCGCGGTCCAACAAAGGTATGAGCGCCACTGGAGTGGCGCGCTCCAATGAGGTCGAGAATGATCAACTACAACGTCGACAGTGACGGCATCGCCACCATCACGTGGGACATGCCGGGTCGCACGATGAACGTGCTGAACGAAGCCTCGATGACGGCCTATGCCGAGGCGCTGGACAAGGCGCTGAAGGACGAGAGCGTGAAGGGCATCATCCTCACCTCGGGCAAGGCAGACTTCATCGCCGGCGCCGATCTCGACATGCTCCTGAACGTCGACACGTCCGATGCGGCGAAGCTGATGGACCAGTTCAGCCAGCTCCAGAGGATGTTCCGCCGCCAGGAGACTGGCGGCAAGCCGATGGTGGCGGCCATCAACGGCACGGCGCTGGGCGGCGGCTTCGAGATCTGCCTCGCCTGTCATCATCGCATCGCCGCGGCCAACCCGAAGGCCAAGGTCGGCCAGCCCGAGGTGAAGATCGGGCTACTGCCGGGCGGCGGTGGCACGCAGCGCATCCCGCGCCTGATCGGCGTGATGAACGCCGCGCCCATCCTGCTCGAAGGCAAGGACCTGCCGGTCGAGACCGCCAAGAGCATGGGGCTGATCCACGACGTCGTGCCAGCGGACCAGCTTCTGGCCAAGGCCAAGGAGTGGCTAATGGCGCCGGCGACCGAGCAGGTCGTGCCGGAATATGCAGGCAAGGGCGCCAAGCCGATCGACGGGCGCGCGGTGCAGCCATGGGACCGCAAGGGCTTCAAGGTGCCGGGCTTTCCCGGCGGCCAGGTCTGGAGCCCGGTCGGTGTGCAGACCTTCATCGGCGGCAACGCCATGATCGCGGGCAAGACCAACGGCGTCTATCCGGCGCCCAAGGCGATCATGAGCTGCGTCTACGAAGGCCTGCAGCTTCCGTTCGATGCCGCACTCAGGGTCGAGACGCGTTACTTCGTGTCATTGCTGCGCGACCCCGTGGCCAAGAGCATGATCCGCACCTTGTTCTTCGGCCTGCAGGAGGCGAACAAGCTCGCGCGCCGGCCCAAGGACGTGCCGAAACAGGAATACAGCCGGATCGGCATTCTGGGCGCCGGCCTGATGGGCGCCGGCATTGCCACCGTCTCGGTGCAGGCGGGCCTCGAGATCGTGCTGGTCGATCGCGATCAGCCTTCGGCCGACAAGGGCAAGACGCACATCGCCGACGAGCTCGGCAAGCTCGTGAAGCGCGGCCGCCTTGCGCAGGACAAGGCCGACGCGATGCTTGGCAAGGTGACGGCGACGGCCGACTTCGGCGCGCTGAAAGGCTGCCAGCTCGTGATCGAGGCGGTGTTCGAGAACCGCGAGGTGAAGGCCGAAGCGACGAAGAAGGCCGAAGCCGAGCTCGCTCCCGAAGCGGTCTTCGCCTCCAACACCTCGACCCTGCCGATCACCGGCCTCGCCGAAGCCTCGGTACGGCCGAAGAACTTCATCGGCCTGCATTTCTTCTCGCCGGTCGAGAAGATGCCACTGGTCGAGATCATCGTCGGCAAGAAGACCTCGGCCGAGACGCTCGCGCGGTCGATGGACTTCGTCCAGAAGATCCGCAAGACGCCGATCGTGGTGAACGACAGTCGCGGCTTCTTCACCTCGCGCGTTTGCGGCGCCTTCATCAGCGAAGGCCATCGCTTGCTGAAGGAAGGCGTGCCGGCGGCGATGATCGAGAATTGTGCACGGATGGCCGGCATGCCGGTCGGCCCGCTGGCGCTGAACGACGAGGTCGCGATCGATCTCTCCTGGAAGATCATGGACCAGACGCGGCGCGACGCCGAGGCCAGTGGCAAGAAGTACGAGGCGTCCGGCACCGAGGACGTGCTCGAGCTGATGGTGAAGAAGCTCGATCGCTTCGGCCGCAAGAACGGCAAGGGCTTCTACGACTATCCGGCCGACGGCAAGAAGCGGCTCTGGCCGGATCTCGCCAAGCACTTCCCGCCCAAGCCGGAGCTGCTCTACGGCGAGGGCGAGGCCAAGCGCGCCAAGGAGACCGAGATCAAGAAGCGGCTGCTTTACGTGCAGGCGCTCGACACCGCGCGGTGCCTCGAAGCCAAGGTGCTGACCGCGCCGCAGGACGGCGATGTCGGCTCGATCATGGGGCTCGGCTTCGCGCCGCAGACCGGCGGCGCCATCAGCCTGATCGATCAGGTCGGCGTGAAGCAGTTCGTCGCCGAGTGCAATCAGCTCGCCAGGAAGTACGGCCCGCAGTTCAAGGTGCCCAAGCTCCTGCGCGATATGGCAGCAAACGGCGAGAGCTTTTACGGCCACCAGACCGCACAGGCGGCCTAGCACCGACTGCCACTGAAGACGGACCTTATCGTCATCCTGATGAGCGTAGCGAAGGATCTCATGGCGATTGCAACCGTTGTGCCGGTTGAAATGTCATGAGGTCCTTCCCTTCGACTTCGCTCAGGGCAGGCGCTTCGCTCAGGACGACAGAGGTGGTTCGTGTAACTGGAATTGACGATTCTGGGCGCTAGCCACAATTTCGCTGTGGGCTCGCTGTCGCTTGCATGCTGGCGAAGCCGCGGCAAATATCCCTCCCGATCCGAAACCGGGAGGAATGTGCCGTGAGCCCACAGGAAATCGAAGCGCTGGCCGATCGTATCGCCGAGTTCCGCCGCGCCCGGATCCCGATGGACTTCCTCGCCGGCGCGACCGCCGGGCTTTCGGAGGAGGAGGCCTACAAGGTCCAGTTCGCGGTGCACGACCGGCTGACCGACAGGGGCCAGAATCGCCTCGCCGGCTGGAAGGTGGCCTTCGCCGTGCCGGCGCAATACGAGCCGCTGAAGCTGTCCGGTCCGGCCTTCGCCGGCATCTACCAGGACGGCGTCCGCCAGAGCGGCGAGGTGTTCCAGCCGGGCTGGCCCATCAAGGCCGGCGTGGAATGCGAGATGGTCGCGCGCATCGCGCGCGACGTCGCGGCCGGTGGCACGCCCTACACTGCCGACAGCATCAGGCCGTACGTCGCCAACCTCCATTGCGGGATGGAGGTCGTGGAGAACCGCTACGGCAACGACGTCGCCAAGCTCGGCGGCCCCGGCCGCATCGCCGACGACGTCCTGCAAGCAGCCTGCATCGTCGGCACGGAGATCAAGGACTGGCAGAAGGTCGATTTCGCCAAGGTGCAGGGCCGCTCGGAGTTCGAGGGCAAGGAGATCGGCGCCGGCCCTGGCGCCAACGTGATGGGCGGCGCGCTGATCTCGCTCGCCTGGCTTGCCAACAAGCTGATCTCGTACGGCAAGCACCTGAGCGCCGGCGACGTCGTCCTTACCGGCTCCGTCCATCCGCCGGTGTTCCTGCCGGGGCCGGGCCAGGCCAAGGCTGAGTTCGTCGGCCTGGGGAGCGCGGAGATCACGATCAAGTAGGGTCGGGCTTCGGGCGGTGGGGACGCCGACCGCGGCGCGATGTGGCACCAGTCCGCAAGGAACTGACTTTGCGGCGCGGGCTGTAGGGGCTGGCAGGGTTTACGTCGAGATCGACGTCGTCGACGCAGCTTTGTGGCCGCTTGTGGCTATCGCCTGTTCGCCAGGGTCCCTTACCAAGATGAGCGTCAGTGACGTTGGCCAATTCAAGACACTTCCAGGCACCGCCGCGTGGAAGATGACCTTGGCTGCTTTCTCCACCGAATTGATAGACGAGTGCAGCCTCGCGGCCGCGCTTGCGTCCCAAGATAGTAGGATGAAATTCGCGGGCGAGACCGTTGTACATGCAGCAGACCGGAGCTCGGTCGGCAATCGCCCGCGCGAATAGCCTGTAGTTCGCGCTTGGCATGGTTTTGCACCTCGGCTCTACCACGCTCTAACCCGCTTGAAGGTTGCGTGCATGGGCGACGTCACGCTGCTCAAGAGACCGGTCGGGACTGCGGCAGGCGATCCTTCTTGGCGTAGACCGGCGGCGAGAGGGCGTCGGCGTCGCGGCCGGCCCAGTCGCGTTGGCTCACCGTCTTTAGGCGCTTGCGCTGGCCGTCGATCAGGCCGGCGGTGGCGGCTTCGACGTCGATCGTCAGCACCTTGCCGTCCTTCACCACCTGCTGGCCGTCGACATAGACGTGGCGGATCGCGCGCTCGCTCGCCGAATAGATCAGGCTGCGTACCGGCTCGTGGCTCGGCTGCATGTAGGGGTGGCTCATGTCCACCAGCGAGAAGTCGGCCTTGCAGCCCGGCGCCAGCCGGCCGAGATCGGGCCGGCGCAGGATCTTCGCGCCGCCGATCGTCGCCGCCTCGAAGGCGTGCCGCGTCGTGCCCATCTTGTAGTTGCCGGTGAAGACGCGCGCGACGTAGCAGGCGAGCCGCATCTCGTCGATCATGTTGTGCGGGTACGTGTCGGTGCCGATCCCGACCGTGATGCCGGCGTCCATGTAGCGGCCGAGCGAGTTCATCACCATGGCGCGGCGCGCAAACACCGTCGGGCAGTGCGCCACGGCGGCGCCCGAGTCGCGCAGCCGCTCGAAGTCGTCGCCGTGCGGATAGTGGATCTGCGGATGGTCGTTGAGGAAGATGCCGTGCCCGATCACGAGGTCGGGTCCCAGCACGCCGATCGAATCCAGCCATTCGATCGGCGTCTTGCCGTGCCGGCGCACCATCTCGTGGAACTCGACCACGGCCTGGCAGGCATGAGTCTGCATCGGAATGCCGCGCCGGCGTGCCTCCTGCAGAGCCTCCTTGAAGAAGCCTTCGCGGCAGGTGTCGATCTGCGCCGGCCCCGCCATCGCGCCGATGCGGCCGCTCGGATGCCGGATCGCCTCGTCGATGGTCTTCATCGACGCTTCGAAAGCTTTCTGGCCGGCCTTGTCGTCCCAGGCGTAGTCGACCGTGTGGCCGTTCTTCGTGAACCAGACGCCCTGGCGCATCATCGGACAGACGACGGCCCGGATGCCGGTCCGGGCGAGATCGTCGACCCAGCCGTCGCGCGCGATGGAGAGATCGGTGAGGGTGGTGACGCCGCTCTTCAGCAACTCCGACATCGCGACCTGCATCGCCGGACCGGCATCCTCGGGCGCCAGGCCGAACACGGTGAGATATTCGTAGAGCGAGCTTTGGCCGAGCTTGTCGCTGCCATATTCCTCGGTCAGGCCTTTGTTCGCGGGCTCGGAGAAGGGATGGCTGTGCACGTTGACGAGGCCGGGAATCGCCATGAATCCCTTGCCGTCGAGAGGGACATCGACAGGACCGGCGTAGCCCGGCCCGACATGGGCGATCTCGTTGCCCTTGAAGACGAGGTCGCCGCCGTCGAGATAGACATGCCGCTGTTCGGCATCGTCCCAGGCGACGATATGATCGAGGTTCGCAATGCGGGTGATTTTCGTGGCCATCGGTCCTTACCCTTCGCGCGCGAGACTGGCATGATCGGCGCATGACCGCAAAACTCACCGAGGCCGCCAAAGGCGTCTACATCATCGCCGCCACGCCCTTCACGGACGACGGCGCGCTCGACCTGCAGAGTGTCGATACGCTGACCGACTTTTACCTGGGCTGCGGCGTCCATGGCTTCACCCTGCTCGGCATGATGGGCGAGGCGCACAAGCTCACGACCGAGGAATCGATCGACGTCGTGAAGCGGGTGATCGGCCGCGCCGGCGACAAG
>DATEID010000458.1:0-4862 GCA_035279245.1 Reyranella sp. | reverse complement strand
AAGCTACGCCACGGCGATCGCATCAAGTTCGGCCTCTACGAGATCGAAGTCACGATTGACGACGAGGGCGTTGCGGTCGAGCAGAGCATTGCCATGCGCGACTCCGATCTTCGCTCCTACGACGAACCTGGATTGCCTGCTGCCGATCCGGCCGTGCCGGATGCATCGCCGATCCTGCCTCCCGATTTCGACCCCCTGGCGCCCGATCGGGAGCCGTTTCAGGGGCCGACACAACCGGACCACGCTCCGGCCCTCCAAAGTGCATTTCGTCCGGCGCCGGTTCGGGCCGCCATCATTCCGGACGACTGGGACGTCGGTCTGCCGGGCGCCTCGTCCGGTCAGACACCGCTGGCGCGTGCCGTGGCCCCTGCGTTGCCGCAGGACCATCCGCCGGCTGCGAGCGCGGTCGGCGACGCCGCCTTGGCGGCCGCCTTTTTGCGCGGCGCGGGGTTGAGCGACGCGACCTTGCCGGATCAGGAGAAGACGTTGGAGAGAGTCGGCGCTGCCTTGCGCGCGACCGTCAGCGGGCTTCGTCAGACCTTGATGGCGCGGGCAAGCATCAAGGATGAATTCCGGATCGTGCAGACGGTGATTCGGCCGAGCGGCAACAATCCGCTGAAGTTCTCGCTCGATGACGACGATGCGTTGGCAACGCTTCTCGGCACCGGCCGGCGCGGCGGGATGCCCGCCGACGAAGCCATCGCGGAAGCCTTCGACGATCTGCGCATGCATGAGTTGGCTACGGTGTCGGCCATGCAGGAGGCGATGCGTGTGCTGCTGGCCCAGTTCGAGCCCGATTCGATCGAGCACAAGACAGCAGGCAATGGACTGCAGATCCATCCTGCACAAGGGAAGGCCAGGGCATGGGATGCCTTCGTGCAGCTCCATAAGAGCGTTACCCAGGCCCTCTCCGACGATTTCGACAGCGTGTTCGGCAAGGCCTTCGCGCGCGCCTACGAGCAGGCGATCGACAAGCTCGACGCGGGCGGAAAGCCATCATGATGGCGGTGCCGGCGTGCACTTTCCGGGATTAGACGCAGCATGACCTGGTCCAACCGCGTCGTCTGGCTCGAGGGAATGTTCCTGCGAGCACAGCACTTCCAGCAGCAGGATCGCTGGCTCGAAGCGCTGGTGCGCGATCGCACCGCGTCGTTGCGTCCCCATGCCTGGGGGGTCACCGAGGCATCGATCAACCGCAACCTCCTGGGTGTTGGCCAGTTCGCCTTGGCGAGCGGCAGCGGCGTATTCGAAGACGGCACGCCGTTCGCTTTGCCTGGCGATGCCGACCAGCCCGTGCCGCTCGACCTGCCGGAGACGACACGCAACGCCGTCGTCTATCTGGCGCTGCCGATGCGTCAGGCCGGCTCAGTGGAGGTCACGACAAACGGTGCCGCCGACGGCCGCTACGAGCAGCGCAGCTTCGAAGCCTACGACACCCATTCCGGCTCGCCCCAGCCCGCCGAGGTGCAGATCGGCAGGCTGCGGCTGCGCTACATGCTCGAGACCGAGAACCGGGCCGGTTATCACTGCATCGGTCTCGCCCGCGTCGTCGAGGTCGGGGCAGACCGCCGGGTGATCCTTGACGATCAATGGATCGCGCCCGCGCTCACCTGCGCGGCAGCCACCCCGCTCGCCGGCCTGATTGCCGAGCTTACCGGCATGCTGAACCAGCGCGGCGAGGTGCTGGCGGCGCGGCTCACGGCGCCTGGTTCGCGGGGCGTCGCGGATGTCTCGGACTTCCTTCTGCTGCAGTCGGTCAACCGCGCGCAGAAGCTTTTGGCCCACTGGGCCAGCGACGGCAGCGTCCATCCGGTCGATCTCTACGCGGCCTTGGTGCAGATGGCCGGCGATTTCGCGACATTTACCGAAGCGAGCCGCCGGCCCTCGGACTACCCGCCCTATCGGCACAGCGACTTGCAGCGCAGCTTTGCGCCGGTCGTCGCCGATCTGCGCCGGTCGCTGTCCGCTGTGATCGAGCAGACCGCGATCCAGATCCCGCTGCAGAAGCGCGCCTACGGTGTGCAGGTCGGTCCTATCGTCGATCGGGCCATCCTGCGCTCGTCGAGCTTCGTCCTGACGGTTCAGGCCGATGTGCCGACCGAAACCATGCGCCGCCTGTTCCCGTCGCAGGTCAAGATCGGCGCGGTGGAGCACATCCGGGAGCTGGTGAACGTCGCCTTGCCCGGCATCGCCGTACGGCCATTGCCGGTCGCCCCCCGTCAGTTGCCGTTCTACGCCGGTGCGACCTATTTCGAGCTCGACCGCAATTCGGCACACTGGAAGGAGCTGCAGTCTTCCGGCGGCTTCGCCATTCATGTCTCCGGCGACTTTCCGAACCTCAACATCGAGCTCTGGGCGATCCGCAGCTGATGGCGGCGACGTGAGGCGAATATGAGCGACAATCCTTTCGCCGAGCCTGACGACGACAACCGAACGGTCATTCGGCCAAATCCGGGCGGACGACGCCCGGCAACGGCCCGGCCATCGGACGATGGCCGCCGCGAAGCGCCGCCGCGGCAGGAGACAGCCGCCGCGCGATCCGTGGTGGCGGAGGGAACGGAAAACATCGCCATCGGGGCTGACGCGCTTGCGGCCGCCGCCGCGCCCCTGCTGCAACTGATGGCCCGCCTGCGCAACACGCTGACGCCGCCGGATGCCGGAGACCTGCGCGAAAGGACGGTGCAGCAGGTCAAGGTCTTCGAACGGGAGGCGCGCGACAAGGGCGTGCCGCTGGAGCAGCTCCGGCCCGCGCACTATGCCTTGTGCGCCAGTCTGGACGACGTGGTGCTGAACACGCCGTGGGGCAGCAGCGGTACCTGGAGCGAGCGGTCGCTGGTCTCGACCTTCCATCAGGAGGTGCGCAGCGGCGAGCGCTTCTTCGATGTGCTGAAGCAGATGTGCGAAAACCCGGGCAGGTTCCTGCCGGTCGTCAAGCTGATGTATCTCTGCATGTCGCTCGGCTTCATCGGCCGATACAGGCTCTCCCGCCGCGGTATCGGCGACATCAACCGGATTCGCGAGGAGACCTACGCCGTCATCGTTCGCCAGCAGCAAAAGGCGGCCGAGCCGGATCTGGCGCCCCATACCAAAGGTATCGACGCGCCCTACAAGCCGGCGCGCTTTCGCGTCCCGCTGTGGGTTGCGGCGAGCGCCGGTCTCGGAATCGTCGCCGCATTGTTTCTCTGGTTCTCGATCGACCTCAATGCGTCGTCCGACAACCTCTTCGCCCGCCTGCAGGCCGCGCCGCCTGCGCACATGCCGACGATCACGCGTGTTGCGGCCGTGGCGCCACAGCCCGCCCCGGCACCGCCGCCCTCGCCGCCGATGCCGACCGTGCTGGATCGACTGCGCAAGTTCCTGCAGCCCGAGATCGAGCAGGGCCTCGTCGAGGTGACCGGCACGGTCGGCCAGCCGCTGGTCCGGATCACGGCGCGTGGCATGTTCGCCTCGGGCAGCGCCACGGTCGATCCGAAGTTCAAGCCGCTGCTGGAACGTATCGGGCTCGCGCTGAAGGAGGAGCACGGCGCGGTGCACGTGATCGGCTATACGGATGATCAACCCATCCGCACCATCGCCTTTCCGTCCAACTTCCAGCTTTCGGCGGCGCGCGCCCTCGCCGCCGGCAAGATCATGGCCGTGCGCATCGGCGATCCGGGCCGGCTGAGCGCCGAGGGCAGGGCGGATGCGGATCCCATCGCGCCCAACTCCACACCCGAGGGTCGCGAGCGCAACAGGCGCATCGAGGTCCTGCTCGACCGGAAAGGCGACTAGCCGTGCAGCGTGCATTGCGCATCCTTGGCTCGCGATGGTTGCTGAGCTTGGTCGGCACCGTCATCCTGGCGCTGCTGGTCTGGACTTTCGGACCTTTGCTCGACTTCCTCGAGAGATGGGCTCCGCGGCTTGCCATCGTGCTGGCATTGCTGCTGATCTGGCTGGCGGCGAATTTGCTGATCGATCTGCGCCGCCGACGCCGCGAGCAAGCACTCGAAAAGGGCGTCGCCGAGAAGGCCCCGGGAGGCGCGGAAAGCGGCGCGAGCGAGGAGGCGGCGGCGCTCAGGGAACGCATGTCGACGGCGCTCGCGCTCTTGAAGAAGGCGCGAGGCACCCGCGGCTATCTCTACGAGCAGCCCTGGTATGCGATCATCGGGCCGCCGGGCGCAGGCAAGACGACGGCGCTACTGAACAGCGGGCTGAAGTTCCCGCTCGCCGCGGAGATGGGCCAGGGCGCAGTGGCGGGCGTCGGCGGCACGAGACTGTGCGACTGGTGGTTCACCGAAAATGCCGTGCTTATCGACACTGCCGGCCGCTATACGACGCAGGATTCCAATGCGGCGGTCGATCGGGCGGGCTGGGAGGCCTTTCTCGATCTGCTGCGCAAGACGCGACCGCGCCAGCCGTTGAACGGCGTGATCGTTGCTATCGCACTCAGCGATATCGCGGCTGCGACGGCCGACGAACGGATCGCCCATGCGCGATCGATCCGTCGCCGCATCAAGGAGCTCGAAGAACGTCTGGGCATTCGCCTGCCTGTCTATGCGCTTTTCACCAAGGCGGACCTGATTGCCGGGTTCACCGAGTTCTTCGACGATCTTGGCCGTGAGCCGCGCGATCAGGTGTGGGGCGTCACCTTTCCGCTCGTCAAGTCGGGGCCGGGTCCGGTGGCGGACTTTCCGGCCGAGCTGCAGCTCCTTGTCGACCGGCTCAACGACCGCCTGTTCGATCGGTTGCAGGCCGAGCAGAGCCCTGATCGCCGTGCCTTGATCGCCGGATTTCCGACACAGATCGCGAGCCTCGCCCAGCCGCTGCAGGCCTTTCTGTCGGAAGCTTTCGGCGGCTCCCGGCTCGATCCTGCGCCGCTGCTG
>DATEID010000457.1:0-3494 GCA_035279245.1 Reyranella sp. | reverse complement strand
TTGCCGTGCCGTCTCCTCGTCGCGGGGATGCAGCCAGTTGTCGAGGACGATGGCGCCGAGCAGGACCAGTCCCTTGATGATGTTCTGCACCTCGCTGTTGATGTCCATGATGGTGAAGGCGTTGAACAGCGTGCCGATGAGCGCGCAGCCCACCACGACGCTGAACACGCCGCCGCGGCCGCCGACCAGGCTGATGCCGCCCAGCACCACCACCAGGATCACGTCGAAGATATAGGTGCCCTGCACGATCCCCATCTGCATGCTGCCGGTCGTGCCGATCCAGACGAGGCCGGCGAGCCAGGCCAGCAGTGCCACCAGGACATACTCGAGCACGATCAGCGGACGCAGCGCGATGCCGGTCAGCCGCGCCGCCTCGGGGTTATCGCCCTGACTGTAGATGAAGCGTCCGGTCGAGGTGCGCGACAGGAAAAGATGCATGCCGATCGCGGTCAACGCGAAGACGATGATCGGCACCGGAATGCCGAACAGGCGATTGTGCCCGAGATAGAGGAGATAGGGCGCGTCGTCCGGCTTGGGCGCATAGACGACCCAGGACGGCGCGTACCAGAAGGCGGCGCCGTAGATCACGAAGCCGGCGGCGAGCGTCACGAACAGCGCCGGCGCCTCGACGAACGCCACCATCACGCCATTGGCGACGCCGATCAGGAGGGCGATGACCAGCGCCGTCACGACCGCCCAGAAGACCGGCATCCCGTGCTGGATGTTGATCAGCGCCACCGACCAGGAGCCGGCCATGATGGCCACCTCGCTGAGGTCGATGCCGCGACTGATGACGATCAACCCCATGCCAAGGCCGAGGATTCCCAGGATGGAAATGCTGCGCACCAGGTTGAGCAGGTTGCTGACAGCAGCGAAGCCCGACAATGTCAGGCTGAAGATGATCAGCAGCGCGAGCGTGATCAGCAGGACGATCTGCTCCTGCGACGGCTTTCGCAGAAGCTGCGCCAGCAGCGTCGCGATGGAGCCGCGTTCCTCTCTCGTAGATGCACTGACCGCCATTGCGTATGCACCTCCCGGATTTCATTCTTGCTGCACTTCCATGTTCCGGAAGCGCTTTGTCTTTACTGTATGAACGTTAACTCATCGACTCGTCCACTGCCAGCGGTCGTGCGCGCATATCTCTGACGCGCTAGGCTCCGACCGGTTGCGTCGCGTGTCGTCACACCATCATTCCGGAAGAAACGAAGGGAACGTCATGTCCAGGACGAGGATGCTCGCCGGCGCGCTCACGCTCGCCGCGATGTTGTTTGGCGCCGCGCAGGCTGCCGATTTGAAATTGACGAGCACGTCGATCAAGGCCGGCGGCACGGTACCCGACGAGCAGGTCTACACGGGCTTCGGCTGCACCGGCGGCAACGTCTCGCCCGAGCTCTCGTGGAGCGGCGCGCCGACAGGCACGAAGAGCTTCGCCCTCACCGTCTACGATCCCGACGCGCCGACCGGCAGCGGCTTCTGGCATTGGGTCGTCGTCGACATCCCGCCGACCACGACGATGCTGCCGAAAGGAGCGGGCAAGCCCGGTGCGCCAGGCCTGCCGGCCGGCGCGCTGATGACGCGGACCGATTGGGGCGCGCCGGGCTATGGCGGTCCCTGCCCGCCCAAGGGCGACAAGCCTCATCGCTACCAGTTCACGCTGTTCGCCGTCGATCTGCCCAAGCTCGACGTCACCGCCGACAGCTCGGCCGCCGTCGTCGGGTTCAACCTCCATTTCCATACGCTGGCCAAGGCAAGCTTCACGGCGACGTACGGGCGGTGAGTCTGCCACTCCGGTGTCATCCCGAGCGGAGCGAGGGATCCTTGGCCGGCACTACGAAAGATCCCTCGCTACGCTCGGGATGACACGAGGCCGGATGTACGTTCCGATGAACGTCAGATGCTGAGATCGAGGAGGTTGTAGTCCTTGATGTCGGCCTTCGCCTTCGCGTCCCAGCGATAAGCGAGGCCCTCGTCGGCGTGCGGCTTGTAGACGTAGGGTGTCTCGTCCGGGAAACGCTGGCGGCGGGCATCGATGGCGTAGCCGATCAGACGTGCGCGTTCGCGGATGCGATCGGCGTCGTACACCGCTTCCTTGTTGTGCAGCCCGCCGCCCTTCACGCCCAGCACGGACTTCCGGCGATGGAAGCCCATGTTCAAGGTCACGCGCCAGTCCTTGCTGGTATTGGCGAACGAGCCATGCAGGGCCTGGCGGTTGGTGACCGCGACGTCGCCCGGCTTGCAGATCATCGGCACGGCGTCCGGCAGGCGCTCGCTGCCGGCTCGGGCCACCAGCGCCTTGATGTCGACCTTGCCGAGCTTGTGCGAGCCCGGCACGACCCACACGCCGTTGGCCGCCGTGCAGCCGTAGAGCTGCGCCATCATGTTGAAGCCGTGGCTGCCCTGATCCCAGTCCGGACTGTTCCAGTGCGTGACGCCGTCCTGATGCCAGGCGACCGAGGCGCCGCGACCCGGTTCCTTGATGAAGAACGCGTCGCTGAACGGCGTGAAATCCGGACCGTTGATGCCCGCCACGACGGCGAGGAGCTGCGGATGGCCATACAGCCTGAGCGCGGCGTCCGAGAATTGCAGCGAGCCCAGGATCAGATAGACGACCTCCTTCGGTGCGTCGGCGGCCGCCTTGGGCTCGAACATCTTCACCGGGTGACGGCCGTTGGCGAGATCGGTGCCGCCGAACGGATCGCCGAGCGGCTTCGACCAGAAGAGCGTCGGCGCCTGGCAGTCGGCCGCCAATGCCGGCCGACCCTTGGCATCGAGGGCCGCGCCCTTCTCGACCGGCAGGCGATCGAGGATGTCCTTCACGTCGCGCTCGATGTCGGCGAGCTCGTCGGGCTCGAGCACGCCCTCGAAGACGTAAAAGCCGCAGCGCCAGTAGGCATCGAGAATGTCGGGATGGAGCTCGCCGGACGACGTGAACCGGACCGGGCCGCGATTGCCGAGCGCGAAAGCCCGCTGCTCGCCCTCGCGCAGATAGGCCTGCATCGCCGCTTCCTCGGCGCCGTAGTCGGCGGCAGCGCCCGGCTTCGATCCGTCCATGGCTTCCTCCCTGGAGTGGCTTTGCAAAAAGATAACGCCCGCCGGCAAAGGCTGACAATCGTCAGGGGCCCCGTCGCCTTTCGCATCGCGGCGATCGTCGTTCTTCCAGCGCCCCAAGTCGTTTCCTGTCCAAAGGGTCCGCGCTACCCTCGCCCATCCAAGGAGGAAACCATGCCCGACGCACGCGTCACCAACACGATCACGGGTCGCGACGCCTTTCTGCGCGTGCTGAGCGACGAAGGCGTCGAGAAGATGTTCGGCAATCCCGGGACGACCGAATTGCCGATCATGCACGCACTCTCCTCGGCGCCGGAGATGGGCTATGTGCTGGCGCTGCAGGAGGCGATCGTGATCGCCATGGCCGACGGCTATGCCCGCGCCTCGGGCAAGCTCGTCTCGTGCAACGTCCACGTGGCGCCCGGCCTCGGCAACGCGATCGGCTC
>DATEID010000456.1:0-3473 GCA_035279245.1 Reyranella sp. | reverse complement strand
TCGAGGGCACCCGGCCGAATCTCCGCCAGATCAGGGAGCACGTCGAACGCTCTCTCATGCTGGTGACCGCGCTCGCCCCCGTGATCGGCTACGACAAGGCATCGCAGATCGCTCACCACGCGAGCGAGCACGACCTTACGCTCAGGGAGGCGGCCCAGCGGCTCGGCTATGTGAGCGAAGCCGACTTCGATCGCATCGTCGATCCAGCCAAGATGGTTCGGCCTTATGTCGCGGGCGAGAGGTGAAGGCGCCTATCGGATCGCGCGGCTGTGCATCGCCAGCAGGATCATGGCGATAAGGGAGATGGTCGCGAAGGCAAAGGCGAGCCAGAGGGCGCCGGAAGCACCGAAGCGATCGAGCACGGCGGCGAGTACCGTCGGCGCGCTGGCCGACAGGATGCCCTGCGGCAGGGCGAGACGGCCCATATAGGCGCCGAACTGGCCGCGGCCGAACAGGGCGAGCGGCAGCGTGGCGCGCTGCACGGCCTTCAGGCCGTTCGAGATGCCGTAGCTCAGGATGCAGACCAGGGCGATGGCCGAGTTGCTGCCGTCGATCAGCATCAGGCCGAGACCGAACGGCAGCATCGCCGATCCCATCACCGCCGAGGCCATGAACGAATAGCGATGCCCGAAGACGAGCTCGATGATGCGGATGCCGACCTGCGAGGGGCCGATCAGCGAGGCGAGGAACAGCGCCGAGGCGGGCGGATGGCCGAGCCCACGCAGGATCTCGATCACGTGGATGATGAAGCCGGTGAAGACGAAGGCGCCGAACGACAGCGTGATGTTGAGCAGCAGGAAGGCACGGGATCTTTTTTCGGCCGGCAGGCCGCCTCCCGATGCCGCAGTCGCCGCCGCATGCGGCGCAGCGGGTGCGGTCTTGGGCAAGGCGATGAAATGGATCGGCATGCAGACGAGCAGATGCATGGCCGCGTAGACCAGCACCGTGCCACGCCAGCCAGCCAAACCCGCCAGCGCGCCGCCGACCGGCCAGAAGACCGTCGAGGCGAAGCCGCCGATGATCGCAAGGACGGCAATCGCCTGGCGGGCTCGCGGTCCCGCCACCTGCGCCAGGGCGATGCTGGAGGGCGTGTTGAGGGCCAGCGTGGAGGCGACGCCCATTCCAGCCCAAGCCAGGAGATAGACCACGGGACCCTGGCAGAAGGCGAGGATCGCGAGCGACACGGCGTAGGCAAGCGAGCCGCTCGCCATGACGAGACGCGGCCCCGTGCGGTCCATCAGGCGGCCAATGCGCGGCGCAAACAGCGCGCCGACCCCGAACATCACCGTGATGCCGGCGAACACCAGCTCGCTCGGCATGCCGAGCTCGTCCTGGATCTGCCGGCCGAGCACCGACGGCATCAGGAACGTGGTGCCCCAGCCGATGATCTGCGTGACGCCAAGGCCCAGCGTGGCGCGCCCGACCGGAGCAAAGATCGTGGCGCCGCCGAGGGCGCGTATCATGAGCCGATCATGCCGCCCTGGCTTGCTCGGGATAGAGGGACAGCAGGCCCGCTTCGCTCGCCGCGCATGCGCCGCGCTCGGTGATCAGGGCCGTGACGAGGCGGGCGGGCGTCACGTCGAACGCTGGATTGGCGGCCGGGCTGCCCTCGGGTAGCACGTCGATGGTCAGGATGTCGCCGTTCTCGCCGCGTCCGGAGACGCGCGACAACTCGGTCGCATTGCGCTCCTCGATCGGGATGTCGCGATGGCCGTCCTCGATCGTCCAGTCGATGGTGGGGTAGGGCAGGCCGACATAGAACGGCACGCCGTTGTCGTGTGCCGCCAGCGCCTTGAGATAGGTGCCGATCTTGTTGCAGACGTCGCCGCGCCGCGTCGTGCGGTCGGTGCCGACGATGCAGAAATCGACCTTGCCGCGCTGCATCAGATGGCCGCCGGCATTATCGGCGATCACGGTGTGCGGCACGCCGTGCTTGCCGAGCTCCCAGGCCGTCAGGCTGGCGCCCTGGTTGCGCGGGCGCGTCTCGTCGACCCAGACATGGATCGGGATGCCGGCATCGTGCGCCTGGTAGATCGGCGCCAGTGCCGTGCCCCAGTCGACGGTCGCGAGCCAGCCGGCATTGCAATGGGTGAGGGCGTTCAGGCGTTCGCCGCGCGGCTTCAGACGTTTGATCTCGGCCAGGCCATGCTCGCCGATGCGGCGGCAGATATCGATATCCTCATCGCAGATCTCGGCGGCACGGCGATAGGCCACGTCACGGCGGCTGCCCGGCGGCAACGGCGAGAGCCGTGCCCGCAGATCATCGAGCGCCCAACGGAGATTGACGGCCGTGGGGCGCGAGGCCAGCAGCGCCTCGTACGCGCGGGCGAGCATCGCATCGGAGGGATCGGCCGTCATCGCGAGAGCGATCCCGTAGGCCGCCGTGGCGCCGATCAGCGGCGCGCCGCGCACGATCATGGTGCGGATGGCGCGTTCGGCGTCTTCCATCGCGCGGAGATCTCGGATGACGAAACGGTGCGGCAGCAGCGTCTGGTCGATCACCTGCACCGTCGCGCCGTCGGGACCGAGCCAGATGGTGCGGTAAGGCTTGCCGTCGACCTTCATGCGGGCACCTTTGCCGACTCGCGCTGGATCAGGCGTGCGGCTTCGTTCACCGCCTCGATGTCGGTGAAGCGGCGGCCCTCGACCATGAGGACGCGCGCATGCTGGAGTGCCCGCTTCTCGCATCCCGCCCGCACGCCTGGATCGGCGATGCTCTCCAGGTCCTCGACATGGGCGAGGCCCAGGATGCGGCGCGTCATCTTGCAGCCGGCAAAGCCCAGCGAATTGACGAACAGCCGGCGCATGTAGGCTTGCTGCGCTTCCTCGAACGCGGCCTGCTCGGCCGGAGAGGCGAACAGCGCCGGCATGAAGGTGTCGCCGGCATGCGCCTTGTTCCAGAGCGCGCGGAAACGCCGGTCGAACAGGATCCAGATCGTCTCGATCGTCTGCAGGATCCAGTCGCGGTAGCCGTCGCGCTCGCCCGGCTTCGCCTCGTGGCCGTTCTGCGAGAAATAGGCGAGGTAGAGATTGCCGATCAGCGCGCCGACATCGAAACCCATGGGGCCGTAGAAGGCGAACTCGGGATCGATCGCGTAGGTCTCGTCCGGCGTCACCATGATCGAGCCGGAATGCAGGTCGCCATGGATCAGCGCCTGCGCCTCGCCCAGGAACTTGAGCTTGAATTCCTGCGCCGCCCGCTTCCACGGACCGTCCGTGCGCACCGCGGCGGCGGCATTGTCGAGCTGGGGGCTGGTCCAGCGATTGCCCTCGGCAATGCGCCAGGGATCGGTGAAGACGAGGTCTTCGGTGATGCGGCAGAGCTCGATATTGTCGCAGAAGAGAGCCATGTGCTTCTTCTTCGCCGCCGCCGGCTGTACGAGATCGGACGTGGCGAACAGCGTCTTGGCCAGGAACGTCGCCATGTGGTCGGCGAGCTTCGGATAGACGATGCCGCGAATCAGGCCCTTGCG
>DATEID010000455.1:0-2331 GCA_035279245.1 Reyranella sp. | reverse complement strand
TGTCGGGAAGCTCGGCCCGCATGTCGCGCCGCTCGGCATGAAGTTCTATACCGGCAGCCAGTTCCCGGCCCAGTACAAGAACGGCATCTTCATCGCCGAGCACGGATCGTGGAACCGGCACAAGAAGAGCGGCTATCGCATCGTGTTCATCTCGGTCGGTCCCGACGGCAAAAATCCCAAGGAGACTGTCTTCGCCGGAACATGGCTCGACGACCAGAAGATTCTCGGCCGTCCGGCGGACGTCCTGCAGGCGCCCGATGGAGCGTTGCTGGTCGCTGACGATCAGGCCGGCGCGATCTATCAGATCAGCTACCACAAGTAGCGCCGAGAGAATGCGTCTCTCCCGCCCGGCGTTTGCCGGGCGGGAATGGTGTTGTCGTTTCCAAACGTCGCCGAGGGACGATGGTCGCGAAATCCATGCTTTGCGTCCTGACCGCAGCCGGTCTCCTGTCGTCGACTGCGGACGTCCTGGCGGCCGACCCGCCGGCCACGGTGAAGGACATCGTCGAGACCTGCGCGTCGTGCCATGGAAAGGACGGCATATCGGTGATCGAGAACACGCCCTCGCTGGCGGGCCAGCCGGATATCTTCCTGCAATACCAGCTCGTCTTCATTCGTGATGGCGCACGCCAGGTCGAGGTCATGCAGCAGATCGCCAAGAGCCTGACCGACGACAATATTCGCGACCTCGGCACCTATTACTCGTCGCTGCCGCCTCCACCGGCGCTGAAGCAGGCAGCCGCAGTCGACGTCGCCAAGGTGACCGCGATCATCACGCAGCGTCACTGCGATAGCTGCCACAAGCCGGATTTTTCGGGGCAAGGCGAGACGGCGCGTCTCGCCGGACAACGGCCGGACTACCTGATGAAGGCGCTGCACGATTTCCGCGCCGGTATCCGGCGCGGCCGCGGCATGGGGGCGATGATGGAGGTCTCAGTGACTCTGCAAGACAAGGACATCGAGATGATCGCGGCCTATCTGGCGAGCAAGCCTTGACTCCCCTTTGGAATCCTCCGCATCATTCTTGGTCCATTTCAAGGGAGCAGCCCCATGGCTTGGAAGACCCCACGCATCGTCGAGATTGCCGTCGGAATGGAGATCAACACCTACGCCTGCGCCGATCTCTAAGCGCGACTCTGTTCGCGGCTGTCCTGCCGCGCGCTGATCGATTGTCGCCATGAAGGCGGTCGTTCTGGGAGCGGCCGCCGGCGGTGGCTTCCCACAGTGGAACTCCAATGCGGATGCCTGTCGTCGTGCGCGTGCCGGCGACCCGAAAGCGATGCCTCGAACACAGGCATCCTTGGCCGTCAGCAATGATGGCGCGCGCTGGTTCCTGATCAACGCATCACCCGATTTGCGCCAACAGATCGAGGCCCGTGCTTTCCTTCATCCTCGCCATGACCTGCGATCGTCGCCGATCGAGGGCGTGTTGTTGACGGGTGCCGATGTCGATGCCATCGCCGGTCTCCTGCATCTCAGGGAGCGGCAGGCTTTCACGATCTACGGCACGGGCCGCGTGCTCGATGTCCTGAAGGCCAATCCGATCTTCGGAGTCCTGGCCGAGGCGTGCGTTCGTCGCGAAGCCGTGTCGCTCGAGAAGGTGTTCGAACTGCGCCATGTCGATGGCAGTGCAAGCGGAATCGAGGCCGAGCTGTTCGATGTACCGGGCAAGGTGGCGCTTTATCTCGAGGCCGGCGAAACGCCTGATGCGCTTGCCGGCAAGCCGGGTGACACGGTCGGCGTCGAGTTGCGCGCGAACGGCCGACGGCTTTTGTACGTGCCCGGATGCGCACGAATGACCGACCGCCTGAAGCAGCGCCTGGCGGGCGCGTCGGTCGTGCTGTTCGACGGCACGCTGTGGCAGGACGACGAGATGGTCCGCCTCGGCCTCGGCCCCAAGACGGGGCGGCGCATGGGTCATATGAGCGTGAGCGGCCAGGACGGCACCATCGCCGCCTTTCGCGATGTGGCAGTCGGGCGCAAGATCCTGGTCCATATCAACAACTCCAATCCCATCCTGCTCGACGATTCGGCCGAGCGGCGCATCGTCGAGAAAGAGGGGTGGGAGGTAGCTCACGACGGCATGGAGGTGAGCCCATGAACGTTCACGTCGGGAATTCCGTGAACGATCGCCCGTTTACGCCAGACGAGCTCGAGGAGCGACTGCGGGCCATCGGCGCCGAACGCTACCACCATCTGCATCCGTTCCATCGGTTGCTGCATGGCGGCAAGCTCACGCGCGCGCAGGTCCAGGCATGGGCGCTGAATCGTTACTACTATCAGGTCATGATTCCCATCAAGGATGCCCATGCCTTGTCGAAGCTGCCGACG
>DATEID010000454.1:0-9012 GCA_035279245.1 Reyranella sp. | reverse complement strand
CGATCTCGCCATCGATCTGCACACCAGTCTCAACCCTCTGGACATGCTGCCCGGCCGCTACGATGCCGTTATCGCCGTCTCCGACGCAGCACCTCGGGCCGGTCTCGTGACGCATCCCCTTGTGCCCATCGCAACGGTCCCAGTGTGCGCACCGCGCTGGCTGAAGTCCGGACCGGCTGATTTTGCTGCCGTGCCGCTCCTGCATGCGCGGCCGCGGCCGGACGACTGGCGGCGATGGCTCGATCATGCAGGCTTCAGCGATGTGCCGGCGCAGGGCGGCAGCAGCTTCGAGAGCATCGGCCTCGCGATCGAGGCGGCGGCGGCCGGTCTCGGCTTCGCCGTGGCGATCGAAGCGCTGCTCGGTCCCGATCTTGCGCGGCGCAGGGTTGTCATCGCGCATCCCACGGTGCGGCCGACGCGCCGTCACTTCGTGTTGCAATACGAGGCGCGGCTGGCCGACGATCCCGCCCTGGCAGCCTTCGCGACATGGCTGCGCGAAGCGACTCGTCTGAAAGAGGAGTGAAACGGCATGCGACGTCTCGAATTCGGCTGGTTCCTGCCGACCGCCGGCGACACCACGGCCTACGGCGTTGGGGAAGCGCAGGTCGGTTCGTCGCTGGATCTGTTCGACCGCGTCGTGCAGGCGGCCGAAGCGGCGGGCTTCGAATACATGCTGGTGCCCGTGCAGACCGCCTGCTGGGAGGCCTGGATCTCGAGCGCGATGATGGTGGCGCGCTCGAAATCCATCCGCATGCTGGTCGCAGCAAGGCCCTCCTACATCAACCCCGTGTTGCTCGCGAAGATGATCTCGACCTTCGACCAGCTCTCGGGCGGCCGCATCTGCGTGAACCTGATCGCGGGCCAAAGCGAGGCCGAGAACGCGGCCGAAGGCATCACCTGGGGCAAGGAAGAGCGCTACGAGATCATGGACGAGGAGGTCTCGATCCTGAAGGCGCTGTGGACGACGCGCGGTCCGGTCACGTTCGAGGGCAAGTTCCATCGCCTGAAGGGCGCGCAGATCCGGCCCTACCCGCTGCAACAGCCTCATCCGAAATTCTATCTCGGCGGCGGCAGTCGGCAGGCCTGGGAAATCTCGGCCAAGCACTCCGACGTGCATCTTTTCTGGGGCGACACCTATGAGCGCATCCGCAGCAACATGGCGGAAATCCGTGCGATGGCGGCAAGGCACGGGCGTGAAGCCGAGATCGGCTTCGGCATGCGCCTGCAGATCGTTTGCCGACCGACCGAGAAGGAGGCTTGGCAATTCGCGCACGGCCTGGTCGCCCATGCCAGCGAGGCGCAAAAAGCCTTCGTGAAGCGCCACTTCGCGACCTCGGAGGCGAATCGCCGCGTGCGCGAGCTGGCGGCGATCGGCGAGACGATCGAGCCGCATCTGTGGACGGGCATTACGCAGGTTCGGCCCGGAGCGGGCATCGCCGTAGTGGGCGATCCCGAGCAGTGCGCCGACACGTTGCAGAAGTTCATCGACCTCGGCTGTCACTCCTTCTGCCTCTCGGGCTACCTTCACGATGAGGAAGCCGAGCGGTTCGGCAAGTGGGTGATGCCGATCCTGCGGGAGCGCAATCGCGAGCGCATGCTCGCGGCCTGATGCGCGGTTCGCTTCCCGATATCGGCGCCCGCCAGCTCGAGGCCGTGCTCGCTTTGGCGGAATACGGCAGTTTCGTCGCCGCCGCGGCCCGGCTGAGGCTCTCCCAGCCGACGCTGACGCGCCTGGTGAAGCGACTCGAGGCGCAGCTCGGCGTGCGCCTGTTCGATCGCAGCACGCGGCGCGTGCAGATCACGGCGCCGGGCCGCGAGTTCGCCGCCGTCGCCGAGCGCATGCTGAACGATCTCGGCATCACGGTGCAAAGCGTGCGCGAGGTGGCGCAGGAGCGACGCGGCCTGGTGGTGGTGTCGAGCGTGATGTCGGTCGCGGGCGGCGTGCTTCCTCACATGATCGCTGCCTATCACAGCGACCGACCGGGCATCGAGATCCATGTACGCGAGGGGGTCTATGCCTCGATCCTCGACGACGTGCGCAGCGGCATCGCCGACTTCGGCATCGGTTATGTCGACGCGCTGCCCGATTTCGCGGTCGGCATCCCGTTGGGACGCGAAACCTTTCACGCCGTCGTCCCCGTCCGCCACAAGTTGGCGACCCGGCGCAGCGTAAGCCTGGCCGAGCTTGCCGCCTATCCCATCGTGGCGCTGCCCACCGAGTCGCGCACGCGCCGCACGATCGATGCCGCGGCGGTGACGGCGGGCCTGCAGCTTCGCCAGCGCGTCGTGGTCACGCAGATCGCCACGCTGCTCGCTCTCGTGGCCGCGGGCGTCGGCGTTGGCGTCGTGCCCGGCGGGGCGACGTGCGGGCCAGTGCCACCGGGAGTGCGTGTCGTTCCGCTTGCCGAGCCGAGACTGGTGCGCCGTATTGGGCTGATCACCCTACGTGGCCGCGAACTCGCACCGGCGGCGGCCGGCTTTTTTGCGTTGCTACGGCGCGATTGGCGAAAGGCCTATTGATGCAATTCGGGAAATAATCCTGTCTATCAAGTTGACCTTGGCATAGCGGCCGCCAGCGCTATGTTTCTCATTGGAGGACCAAACGTGCAGCTCGCGTCCCGGACTTACGAGGCCGACAGCATCTCGGCCGTGCAGGAGCTCTATCACAGCAACGGCTGGACTGACGGGCTTCCCATCGTGCCGCCGACGGAAGAGGACGTGCGGGCCTGCCTCGACTGGGTGATGATGCCGCCGGACCAGCTGATCGGCGTCGAGCCTGTGCGGGGTCTTGCGATCACCGCAGAAAAACTTGCGGTCAACGCCGTGATGGCAGGCTGCCTGCCGATGCATTTTCCGGTCGTCGTTACGGCCTGGACGGCCATGATGCAGGAGCCTTTCCTGATCCATGGCGCGACGGCCAGCACCGGCGGATGCGCCGTGCTGGTGGTGCTGAACGGGCCGATCCGGCGGGAGATCGGCGCCAGCGGCGGCTTCAACGCGTTAGGCAACTCAGATCGCGCGACGGCTACGATCGGCCGTGCCATCCGACTTTGCCTCATCAACCTGATGGACGTGCGGCCCGGAGTCATCGACCGCTCGACGCTGGGGCATCCTGGCAAGTTCAGCTACTGCCTTGCCGAGGACGAGGAGGACTCCTGCTGGCTGCCGCTGCATCAGCAGCGCGGCATCGAGCGGGAAGCGTCAGCGGTCACCGTGATGGCCGCGGGCGCACCGCGCCAGATCATGAACGAATGGACGACCAAGCCCGAGGAGATCCTGGAGACCTTCGCGGCGGAAATGCGCGCCAACCTTCGGCATTATTCGATCCATCCCGGCAACTACGCGCTGATCATTCCCAAGCAGTTGCGCGAGCATCTGCAAGCGGCGAAGTGGAGCAAGACGGACATTGCCAATTTCATCCACGAACGCGCCCGCATCCATCGCCGTGAATGGGCCGATGTCGGCAAGGGCGCCGTGGTGCGTGATCGCGGCGACAGCGTCTATCCCGCCATGGAGTCGCCGGACCAGCTTCTGGTGATCGCGGCCGGCGGCCCGGCCGGAGGATTCGGGGCGGTGATTCCGCCGTGGCTCGGCAACAAGAGCCATGCCGTCACGGTGCCGATCGGTGCCTGCGTCGATTGCGAACCGCCAAAGAGCTGAGAGGACCATCATGACGTTCCGTGTGCTCGATCCCACTGCCGAGAAGACCGCGCCGCTCGGCCAGATGGCGCCGCGCCTCGATACGCTCGAAGGCAAGACCGTGGGTCTTATCTCCAACGGCAAGGAAGGCACAAAGGGCTTCTTCCGTCATCTCGAGCGGCTGCTGCGCGAGGAGCATGGTGTGGCGACTGTGGTGAGCCGCACCAAGTCGAACTACAGCGCGCCCGCCGACGCTCCCATCGCCGCCGAGATCAGGCAATGGGACGCGGTGATCTCCGGCATCGGAGATTGAGGGAGCTGCTCATCGTGCAGTCTGCACGACGCCGTCACCGCTGAACGCCACAACGTCCCCGCCTTCGGGGTGATGACGACCCGTTTCGTCAGCGCCGCCGAGACGATGGGGCGCGTGCTCGGTATGCCGGGCTATGCCTTCGCCGTCATCGACCATCCCGTCAGCAGCGCCACAGACGAAGAACTCGCCGCCCGCGCTCGTGCCGCGCTCGAGCAGGGTGTGAAGCTGCTGGTAAAGGGCTAATACAGGGAACTTTGTCCGACGCTTGACGTTGGCGTGGTCATGAGACCACTCGTGCTCGTCGGCGTGATCCTGATCGTGCTTGGGATCGCAGGCCTGGTAGTCGCCAATATCTCCATCACCGAGCAGAAGACCGTCCTCGACGCCGGACCGCTCAAGGTCACCAAAAACGAGGAAAAGACCATCCCGATCCCGACCATCGCCGGCGTTGTCGCTGTCGTGGTTGGTCTCGGTCTCGTGGTCATCGGCCGGGGCCGTCGCTAAATCAGGGCAGCTCCAGTTGAACCGCCACGGCGGCGCTGGCGATGACGGCGATGTCCTTCCCATCGGGGTCGGGCACATCGAGGCCTCCTTTCACGGCTTTCACCGTCACGATGCCGTGGGGCAGGGAGGCCCGCACTTTCTCGAGGTCGACCCGTTCGGGTTGCTGCACGCCGATCGTGACGTCGACGAACATGTGCTTCTTGGCGTCGACCTTGAGCGTGCGGATCATTGTGAGGGAGCTGTGATGCAGGGCGTCCTGCACTGCCCGCAGCGCCGCCTTGGTATAGTCGCCGCCATGCAGGTCGTTGCCGGTGCCGAGCTCGAGGATCACGCGCTTGCGGGCCATGGTCGGCTCCTAAAGGTCGAGACGCACGATGGCGGCCGCCTGGGCGATCACCGTCTTGTCGGAGCCGGTCTCGTTCTCGATCTCGAGGCCGCCTTCCACGACCTTCACGACGCCCGTGCCGTGCGGCAGTACTTTCAACACCTCGCTCTTGTCGACCTTGCTCGGTTGCGGCACGCCGATCAACACCTCGACCTGCATGTCGTCACTCGACTTGCCGACGGCGTGGGCGACCGTGAGCGAGTTGTGCCATAGCGCATCACGCAGGGCCCGCACGGCGGCTTTGGTGTAGTCGCCGCCGCGAATGTCGGTGCCCATGCCGATCTCGAGGGCGAGGCGCTGTAGAGCCATGACGACTATTTGCCGCGCGTGGCGTCGATGCTCCACGGGCCCGGTCCGGCCGCGGCGATGTAGAGGAAGATGAAGCAGAACAGGATCGCCGCTTCACCACCGTTGAGCAGAGGAAAGAAGCCGCGCGGCGCGTGGGCGATGAAGTAGGCGAATGCCATTTCGCCCGACAAGATGAATGCCACTACGCGGGTGAACAAGCCGAGGGTCAGCAGGATGCTGCCGACGAACTCGATGATACCGGCAATGCCGACGAGACTCAGGATCTGGAGATTCGCGAACATCGCAACGGGCGGAAAATGGAACAGCTTCGACAGGCTGTGTTCGAGGAACAGGAGCCCGGTCATGATCCGCAAGATGCTGAGCACATACGGCGCCCAGGAGGCTGGAATGATCGTGAAGCCCATGGCGGCACCTCCCTTGTCTATTCCCCCATCATGCAGGCGCGATCTTTTTCCGACAAGCGATCCGACGAAGTTACCAAGTCACGGTTGCGTCACTGATCGCTCGCGTCTCCGCTCCGCTTTGCTATAGTCCGCGCGCCAGCGAAGCGGCCTCAAGAGTCGAGTGGTAATCGTGGCGGTGAATACGCCGCGCGTAGCGTGGGAGGAGTAATGGCGACGGTCGAAATCCGCGACGTGCGCAAGGCGTTCGGATCGTTCGAAGTCCTGCATGGTGTCAGCGTCGATATCGCGGACGGGGAGTTCGTGGTGCTGGTCGGCCCGTCCGGCTGCGGCAAGTCCACCTTACTGCGCATGCTGGCGGGCCTCGAGAACATCACGTCGGGCGAGATCGCGATCGGCGGCAAGGTGGTGAACCAGGTGCCGCCCAAGGACCGCGACATCGCCATGGTGTTCCAGAACTACGCGCTCTATCCGCACATGACGGTGTTCGACAACATGGCCTTCTCGCTGACGCTCGCGAAGGCGCCGAAGGCGGTGATGGAGCAGGAGGTCGGACGCGCCGCCAAGATCCTCGGGCTGGAGCAGCTCCTGGATCGGTACCCGCGGCAGCTTTCCGGCGGCCAGCGCCAGCGTGTCGCCATGGGCCGCGCCATCGTGCGCAATCCGCAGGTGTTCCTGTTCGACGAGCCGCTCTCCAATCTCGACGCGAAGCTGCGCGTGCAGATGCGGGCCGAGATCAAGGAGCTGCACCAGCGTCTGAAGGTGACGACCGTCTATGTCACGCACGACCAGATCGAGGCCATGACCATGGCAGACAAGATCGTGGTGATGAACGGCGGCAACATCGAGCAGATCGGCAAGCCGCTCGATCTCTATGACCGGCCGGCCAACCTGTTCGTCGCCGGTTTCATCGGCTCGCCCGCCATGAACATGCTAAAGGGCACAATCTCCGGCGGCGCGCTGCGCATGGAGGACGGCACGGCCTGGCCGTTGCCGGCGAACGGCGCGGCGACCAAGGACGGCCCGGCCGTCTATGGCATCCGACCCGAGCATTTCATTCTCGATCGCGGCGGCATTCCCGCCACCGTCCAGGTCGTCGAGCCGACGGGCTCGGAGACGCAGGTGCTGATGCGAATCGGCGGACAGCCCGTGCTCGGCGCCTTTCGCGAGCGCATAGCCGCGCAGCCGGGCGAGATCCTGCCCGTGCGTCCGGATCCCGCGCTGGTCCATCTGTTCGACCAGCAGTCGGGGCAGCGGCGTTGATGTCACAAGTTCGTTTTCCTTCCCGTGTCGTCCCGAACGGAGTGAGGGATCTTTCGCGCCGCCGATAAAGATCCCTCCCTGCGCTCGGGATGACACCGGGTTTGGTGTTCGACCGGTTCAAGAAGAGTAGTGAGGAGGAGACTGGAGTTATGGTGTTCATCATCAAGCGGCGCGAGGCGCTGGCTTTCGGCGCATCGGCCATGGCGATGGCGCTCGCCCGTCAGGCGATGGGCCAGGACATTCCCAAGGCGGACGTCGCCGCGCCGAAGCTCGCACCCGAGAAGGGCGCCTCCTTGCGCGTGCTGCGGCCGGCGCGCTTCGTCGAGCCGGACGAGGTCATCTTCCGCGCCAACACCGAGAAGTTCACCAAGGCGACCGGCGTCCAGGTGAAGGTCGATTTCGTCGGATGGGAGGACATTCGCCAGCAGACCGCCGTGTCGGCCAACACCGGCGCCGGCCCCGACTTGATCCTGGGCTGGGCGGAGGATCCGCACATCTTTTCCGACAAGGTTTCCGAGCTGAGCGACGTCGCCGAATATCTCGGCAAGAAGTACGGCGGCTGGATGTTCCTGGGCGAGAAGTACGGCAAGAAGGCCGGCACCAACAACTGGATCGGCCTGCCGATGGGGGGGTCCAGCGGCCCGGTCGTTTATCGCAAGTCGGCGGTCAAGGAAGCCGGCTTCGACGAAATTCCCAATGACCATGCCAACTACCTGAAGCTCTGCCAGGCGTTGAAGAAGATCAACAAGCCGGCGGGCTTCTCGCTCGGCAATGCGGTCGGCGACGCCAACGGCTTCGCGAACTGGCTGCTGTGGAGTCACGGCGCCTATCTCGTCGACGAGAACGGCAAGGTGGCGATCAACAGCAAGGAGACCCTGAACGCGCTTAACTATCTCAAGGAGCTTTATCCGACCTTCGTGTCGGGGACGCTCTCCTGGAACGACGTCAGCAACAACCGCGCCTATTCGGCGGGCGAGCTTTTCCTGACCGCCAACGGCGTCTCGCTCTACTTCTCGCTGAAGAACGACCCCAAGACCAAGCCGATCGCGGACGACACCTATCATGCGCCGCTGATGAGCGGCATCGTCGGCAAGCCGGCGCAAACCGCGCTGGTGCTGAACGCCATGCTGTTCAAGCACTCCAAGTACCAGAACGCCGCGAAGGCCTATCTCACCTTCATGATGGAGGCCGAGCAGTACGATCCCTGGCTGACCGGCTGTCTCGGCTATTGGGCGCATCCGCTCAAGGCCTACGACAAGAGCAAGGTGTGGGAGAGCGACCCGAAGATCGCCGTCTACCGCAACACGATGAACGCGGCTTTCTGGTCCGGCTACAAGGGTCCGATCACGCAGGCTGCCGGCACCGTCGCCGCCGACTACGTGCTGGTGCAGATGTTCGCGTCGGTCGCGTCGGGCCAGGCGACGCCGGAAGCCGCCATCAAGGAGGCCGAGCGCCGCACCAAGCGCTACTACCGCTGATCAGTCGGCGCGGCGCGGCAGTTCAGCCGTCGCGCCACCGCCATCAGATGCGTCAATCGCATATGATCAAGTTTTCCCGTCGTCCCGAGCGGAGCGCAGCGAAGTCGAGGGACCTTTCCTCCGCGACAAGCTCTGGATCCGCTAAAAAAGGTCCCTCCGCTGCGCCTCCCTTCGGCTTCGCTCAGGGCGGGCGCGTTGCTGGGCTTCGGTAGGGACGACGGAGAATCATATGCAACTGCAGCACCATCGGCCGGAGGAATGATGACCGTCGCCACGATGACCGACTGGACGCGCGTGCGGCCGCAGCCGAGCTGGCTGGCGCGGCTGTTCGACTACAAGCCATTCCTGGTCTTCGCCTGCCTTCTGCCGGCCTGCGGCCTGCTGTTGGTATTCCTCACCTATCCGCTCGGTCTCGGCATATGGCTTTCTTTCACCGACACGAAGATCGGTCGCGCCGGCGAATGGATCGGGTTCGAGAATTTCGACTACCTGATGACGGACCCGCAGTTCTGGAGCGCGGTGTTCTTCAGCGTCTTCTACACGGCCGTCGCGACTTTCGGGAAATTCGGCCTCGGTCTCTGGCTCGCGCTGCTGCTCAACAATCACCTGCCGTTCAAGAGCCTGCTGCGCGCGATCATCCTGCTGCCATGGATCGTGCCGACCGTGCTGTCGGCGATCGCCTTCTGGTGGATCTACGATCCGCAATTCTCGATCCTGTCG
>DATEID010000453.1:0-4785 GCA_035279245.1 Reyranella sp. | reverse complement strand
TGCAGCACGGCGACCCCGCCCGACGACGGCGGCGGCATGCCGCACACGATCCAGACCCGATAGGGGCCGCACACCGGCTCGCGCTCGACCGGACGATAGGCGGCAAGATCGGCCGCCGACAGCGTGCCCGGGCGCTTGTTGCCGTGGACGCGCGCCGCGATCTCCTGGGCGACGGTCCCTTCGTAAAGCGCTTTCGGCCCCTGCTCTGCCAATCGCCGCATCATGTCGGCGAGCCTGGGATTTGCCACGTGATCGCCGACCGTCTTGGGCGCGCCGTCGGGCTCGTAGTAGATCGCCCGCGCTTGCGCATCCTCGCGGAAGGTCGTGATCGTCTTAAGCCAGTCGGCAAGGCGCGGCGAGACCGGATAGCCGTCGCGCGCCAGCGCGATGGCCGGCGAGAACAACTCCTTCCAGGCGAGCTTGCCGTGCTCCTTGTGCGCGAGATCGAGCATCGCCACCACGCCCGGCACACCGACCGAAAGACCCGAGGCGACGGCGTCGCGAAATGGCATAGGTTGCCGGCCGGACGCCTCCGCCGTCAGGAACATGTCGGCGGTCGCGCCGGCAGGTGCGGTCTCGCGACCGTCATAGACCGTGATCGTGCGTGAGCCGGCGTCATAGTAGAGCAGGAACCCGCCGCCGCCGATGCCGGAGGATTGCGGCTCGACGACGCCCAGCGCCATCTGCACGGCGACCGCCGCATCGAGCGCATTGCCACCCTGCCGCAGGACCCCGAGGCCAGCCTCCACCGCGAGCGGATGCGCCGCCGCGACCATTGCCTTGGAGGGCGTCTGCGACTGCGCCCACGCCGATCCGCCCAGAACGCAGACGACGCCGACGACCAGCGCGCGGAAGACCGGGCGGCGTGCGATCATGCGCGGCGCGCGATGATGAAGAGCCGCCGGAAGGGAAAGAGCGTGATGCCGTCGGAACGTGTCGGATAGGCTTCGGCCGTCATGCGCGCGTAGGTGTCATAGAAAGCAGTGCGCTCCGATGGGTCCAGCGCCTCGAGGAACGGCCGCAGGCCGGTCGACGCCGTATACTGCGCCACCGGATCCTTGCCCGTCAGCACCTGTTGGTAGATCGTCTCCCATACCTCGAGCTCGGAAGAGAGCGGCTTCAGGACATCGTAATAGCGCGCCGGCTCGTGCACGCGCGCTATGCCACCGATGCCGGCGAGCTTGTCGCGCCACGGTCCCGCCTCCGCCGTCTTGCGCATCAGCGCATGCGAGGGCGCGTCATGGTTCCGCGGCATCTGGATCGCGAGCTGGCCCCCCGTGGGCAGCCGCTTCAGCAGGTTGGGAAACATGTCGATATGGCCGGGAAGCCACTGATAGGCGGCGTTGCTGTAAAGAATGGAGGGCGGCGTCTCGGGTTCGAAGGCCGCAAGATCCCCACGCGCGAAGGTTACCCGCCTGTCGGCGGTCTGCGAGCGTGCCTTGGCCAGCATCTCCTCGGATGAGTCGATGCCGATCACGGGACTTGCCGCGAAGCGCTCGGCCAGAATGCGCGATATGTTGCCGGCGCCGCAGCCCAGGTCGTAGATCGCGTGGCCCGCTCGCGCGCCGTTCGCGGGATCGAGGCGGCCCATCAGGTCGAGCGCCGGCCGCATGCGCGCATCGGCGAACTTGAGATAGAGATTGGCGTCCCAGACGGTCGAAGCCGGTTGCTGCACGATCATTTCTCCTCGAACGCCGGGTCGACCGGCACGCGATAGGCCATGGCGATCTTGTTGCCCTTCTGCGCCGCCAGCACCACCGCCATGAATTCCTCGTGCATCTCCTCCGTCATGCCCTTGCGGCGCGCCATGGTGCCATGCGAGGCGATGCAATAGTCGCACTGGTTGGCGATGCTGACCGCGAGATAAACTAATTCCTTGGTGAGCGGATCGAGTTTGCCGGGGGCGAAGGCGGCCTTCATCTCGGCCGCGAAGCGCTCCATCACCGCCGGATGCCGCGCCAGCGCTTTCCACACATTGTTGATGGCGGCCGGCTCGATGCCGCGCGCCTGCGCGATTCCCTCGACCACGGCCTTCGCGCGCGGATCCATGTCCTTGTAGTCGATCAGCTTGGCCATCGATGGCTCCTGAAACAAAAGGGCCGGCTACCTGCGCCGGCCCTTATCTTATCCCAGGGCTATTTCATACGCTCATCTGCCGTCGTCCCGACCAAGGGCCGAAGGCCCGCGTGGGGGGACCCTTTCTCTCAACGACAAGCCGCAAATGGGAGGAAAAAGGTCCCTCGGCTTCGCTCGGGACGACGGTAGATTTGCTCATATGCGACCGCTCTACATCTTATGCGTCGCGCCGTCGCGGCGTCAGTACATGTGCTGGCCGCCGTTGATCGAGAGCGTCGAACCGGTGATGAAGCCGGCGTCGTCGGCGATCAGGAACAGGACGCCGCGCGCGATCTCGTCGGCCTTGCCGAGCCGGCCGACCGGGATCTTGGCGATGATCTTCTCCAGCACGTTGGCCGGCACGGCAGAAACCATGTCCGTATCCGTGTAGCCGGGCGCGATCGCATTCACGGTGATGCCCTTGGCAGCGCCCTCCTGTGCCAGCGCCTTGGTGAAGCCGTGGATGCCGGACTTCGCGGCGGCATAGTTCACCTGGCCGTACTGGCCGCCCTGGCCGTTGATCGAGCCGATATTGACGATGCGACCGAAGCCGCGCTGGTTCATGCCGTCCCACACCGCCTTGCTGACGTTGAAGCAGGAGCCGAGATTGGTGTCGATCACGGCGTCCCACATGCTGCGGTCGAGCTTGCGCATGGTCGCATCGCGCGTGATGCCGGCATTGTTCACGATGATGTCGATCGGCCCGAGATCCTTCTCGATCTGTGCCACCGCCTCTTTCACCGCGGCGTAGTCTCCGACATCGAACTTGTAGACAGGGATGCCGGTCTCTTCCTTGAAGGCGGCTGCCGCCACGTCGTTGCCGGCGTAGTTGGCGGCAACCAGATAACCTCGCAATTTCAGCATCCTGGAGATGGCCGCGCCTATGCCGCGCGTGCCGCCCGTCACCAATGCCACTCGTCCCGCCATTGTTTCCTCCCTGACCACTCAGACTGGCACTCTAGCCGGAGTCCCAGGGGCGAAGGCAAGCCAAGCGGTCAATCGCCGGCCATTTCCGGTTGGCGCGAGAGGGCGACCGCCTGCGACAGGAGGATGACGAGCGCCTGCAGGGCGAAGCCCGCCATCGCGAGATAGAGACAGGCTTGCGCCCCGAAGGCGGCACCGACCACGGCCCCCAGCGCCGAGCCCAGAGGGCGGGCGCCGTAAGCCATGATGTTGATGGCCGAGACGCGGCCCAGCAAGCGCGGCGGCGTCACCGACTGGCGCAAAGTCGTCGTGCTGATGACCCAAAGGATCGGGCCCGCCCCCAGCAGGAAGAAGCCGAGCCCGGCGAGAAGCGGCGTCGGCACGACGGTGGTGAGCGCCATCACGCCCGACGCGACCAACCCGGTGACGGGGCCGAGCCCAATCACGACGCCGAACGCCAGGCGGCGCATGACGCGCGTCGCCACCAGGGCGCCCACGATCATGCCCGCGCCGTACATGCCGAGCACGATGCCGACCCCCGACGCCGACAGGCCGAGCTCGTGCACGGCGTAAGGCACGAACACCGCGAGGATCACGAAGAACGCCGTGTTGAAGATGAATTGCGTGACGAACACCGGCCGCAGCAGATCGTGCCGAAAGACGAAGGCCGCGCCCTCCTTGATTTCCTGCATCGGATGCCGGCGCGTAAGGTTGGCGCGCGTAGGCTCGAACAGACCCGCGAGCAGGACGACCGCCAGGATCGAGAGCGCGGCCGCGAAGCCGAAGGCGGGCGCCGCACCGATCCAGCCGACCAGCACGCCGCCCAGCGCCGGCCCGCCGGCGAAGGCGACAGTGCGGGCGAGCTCGATGCGAGCGTTCGCCGCCGGCAAGGCCGTCGGCGAAACGAGCGACGGCACGAGCGCCGGCGCGGCGACGCTATAGACCACCGTCCCGCAGACGGCGACGAAGCCGAGCACCGCCAGCAGCGGCATGCCGAGGATGCCGAACCACAGAGCGGCCAGAATCGCCAGAAGCGCCGCGGCCCTGAGCGCCTCGGCGCCGGCCATCAGCCAGCGCCGCGACAGGCGATCCGCCAGCAGGCCGGCAGGCACGGCAAACAGGACGAACGGCAGGGTGAGTGCCGTCTGCAACGCACCTGTCTCGCCTTCGCCGGCGCCCAGCAGCAGCACGGCCACGATCGGCGCCGCCGCCAGCGCCACCTGCTCGGCCGATTGCGCCGCGAGATTCGACCAGGCCAGCCGATTGAATGTCGGCGGCAACGAAACATTGTCGAGAGAAGACATCGAGGGCTCCAAAGGTGGCGTCGGCGCGAACCTAGGAACCCGATGGCCGCCGCTCTATCCGCGAGCGGCAGCATATTGCTTTTGGGACCGCGGGCTTCCCGCGCCCTCATGATCATGAGCAGGCTGGAAGCCCGCGGTCCCAGAAAAGGTCAGTCGCGCTGGACGCACATGGCGATGCCCATGCCGCCGCCGATGCAGAGCGTGGCGAGGCCCTTCTTGGCGTCGCGCTTTTGCATCTCGAACAGCAACGTGGTGAGCACGCGCGCGCCGGACGCGCCGATCGGATGGCCGATCGCGATGGCGCCGCCGTTGACGTTCACTTTCGAGGTATCCCAGCCGAGGTCCTTGTTGACCGCGCAGGCTTGCGCGGCGAACGCCTCGTTGGCCTCGACCAGATCGAGGTCTTCGTGCTTCCAGCCGGCTTTCTTGAGCGCCGCACGCG
>DATEID010000452.1:0-5496 GCA_035279245.1 Reyranella sp. | reverse complement strand
GCGAAGCCGGTCGCGTCGAGCGATATCCTGTCCGCGATCGGTCGCGCATCATGGATCCGGACGCGATGCGGTTCGTTCTGCGTGTTGCTGCGGGGAACACCGGGCGGCGGATCGAACGTATAGTTGCGCGGCCGCTCGGTCATCGGCACGAGATAGTTCATCTCGGCAAGCACGTGCGGCAACGCGGCAATAGCCTCGACAGGAGCTTGAAGCGTCATGGGGCAGGACCTCCGGTTCGTACAGTCGAACTGACGCATCCGATGTTGGATGCCCGGTCGGCGGCCGCCATGGAGAAGAACTTCCGGGGTCCATGAGAGGACCTACTGCGAAAGAGAAGGACTTTCTCCGGCGCTTATCGGAGGCAGCAGAATCAGATCGCCAAGCCGGCTTCCACATAAGCCGCTTCGAGGCGTCGATGAAAGTCGGCCAGGAAGACATTGTCGTTCGGAGCCATCGTGCCGGCCACGCGATCGGCCTGCAGATGCTCGCAGGCCTGTTGGATCAGGCTGTCCGAAGACCTGTGTTCTTCGGCAGGGGCACCGAACACGTGCGTGAGAAGACGCGTGCGCAGAAAAGTGTGCGGCACGACCTGCTCGATGATCGTCAGGGCGCCGGCCCGACGCAGCGCGAGCAGCGGCCAGTACCACGTGAAATCCTGCGCTCCATCGCGGCGTTCCAGCAACAGATGCTCGATCAGGACCTTCCAATTGCAGGCGATCTCAGTCGCGATCGTGCCGCCGTAAACTGGCAGCGGCAGGTCTAGTTCGGGCGGCGGCACCTTGCCGGCGAGACTGAAGAAAAACATGCCTGCCGCCTGCGCCACGGCCAACGAGACCAGATTGACGTCGGATGATTGAGGATCGGACGGTGCGACCGGCGGCGGTGCATTCAAGAATTTTCCCGTGAGATCGTAGGTCCAGCCATGGAAGCGGCAGCGAAAGCTCTCGCATTTGCCCGATGGCACGCCCACGACCGGCATGTTCTGGTGCCGGCAGGCGTTGCGCAGGACGCGAACAGTCCCCTGACCGTCACGGACGGCCACGACGCTCCAACCACCGACGGTGGCCGACAGGAAGTCCCCGGCACTGTCGATTTGGCCCCCGGCGCAGATCGGCAGCCATTCTGTCGAAAAGATCGTCCGCTTCTCGGCCTGAAAGGCGTCGCCTTGGCCGTAATCCTCTGGTTTCATCTTTCCTGTATACAATATGCCTTGCATTCGGGCGAGATTTGCTCAATTGTCGACCTATTGTATACAAATTGGAGGACCGCCATGGCAAAAAGCGCGTTCCGTCTGGCCCTCGAAGAAGCCATCGAACAACGGCATTCGGCTGTGCACCCGTGGAGCGAGGCCTGGACGTCCGGCAAGCTCAACCGCCAGCTCTTGGGCGAATGGGTGAAGCAGCACTTCCACTATGTCAGTCATTTCTCCGAGTGGCTCGGCGCGGTCTACGCCAACTGCCCGCACTGGGAGGTGCAACACTTCCTGCTGGAGAACATCACCGAGGAAGAAGGCTTCGTCGGATCGGGCGAGTTCGCGCCGGTGCGCCATTCCGAGCTGCTGCTCGATTTCGCCGAGACCTGCGGCATGAAGCGGACCGAGATCCTGGAGGCCCAGGTGAAGGGCGAGCTCCTGCCGGAGACGCTCGGCCTGCAGAGCTGGTGCGCCGTGCAATCGACCAAGCCCTTCGTCGAGGCGCTGTCGGGACTCCTGATCGGACTCGAAAGCCAGGTGCCACGCATCTACAGCAAGACCACGCCGCCGCTCCTCGAAAAGTACGGCTTCGCCGAGGACGAGGTGACCTTCTTCACCTTGCACATCGTGGCCGACACCGAACACGGCGAGCGAGGCTACGAGATCGTCGAGAAGTATGCCACGACCGACGCCCAGCGCGAGGCGTGCGTGCGGCTCGTCAAGGAGGCGACCATGATGCGCCGCCTCTATCTCGACGGCCTCTACCGCAAATTCCTGGTGAAGCCGGAGGCCGCGACCAGGCTCGCCGCGTAAGTCCGTGCATACCTACAAGACGCTGACGCTCGCCGAGGCGCATATCATCCTCGACGCAGCCCAGAAGAAGGCGGAGGAGCTCGGTATCCCCGAGGTCCTCTGCGTCGCCGACAATGCGGGCTATCCGATCGCGCTACGCCGCCTCGACGGCGGCAAGGTGACAAGCGTGCAGATCGCCATGAACAAGGCCTTCACGGCGGCCGGGCACCGCAAGCCCACGCACGTCTACAAGAACGCGCTGCCCGGCGAGGAGGCCTTCGGCATCTTCACGCAGCACGAAGGCCGCTTCACGGTGTTCGTGGGCGGCTTTCCGATCTTCGTCGACGGCCAGTGCGTGGGCGCGATCGCCGCCTCCGGCGGCAACGGCGAGCAGGACATCGCCTGCTGCGAAGCAGGTATTGCCGCTTTCATGGCGAACTTGAAAAAATGAGCGACCGCGTCCCGCCCTCTCCCAGGTCGCTCGGCAAGCTCGTGCGCGAGCGCATCCGCGGCCAGATCCTCGACGGTCGACTGAAGCCCGGGGCGCGGCTCGTCGAGGACCGCCTGTCGGCCGAACTCGGCGTGTCTCGCGTGCCAGTGCGCGAGGCGTTGCGCAGCCTCTCGGCCGAGGGATTGGTGCGGCTGGAAGCGCATCGCGGCGCCACCGTCGTCGAGGTAACGCCCGAGATGGTGACCGAGCTCGTGGAGGTGCGCGCGCTGCTGGAAGGCCAGAACGCGAGGCTGGCCGCCCGCCGTCACCGCCCCGAGATCGTGGCCCGGCTGCGCGAGACGCTGGGGCGCGGCAATGACGCCGCCGAGTCGGGCACGACGGAGGAGCTCGCCCGCCTCAATGCGGAGTTCCACGAGCGGCTGGGCGAGGCCAGCGGCAACTCCGTGCTGCTGGACGTGATGCGCGGCCTACGGGAACGCACAAGCATCGCTTTCGCGATCAACGGCCGTGCTCGCGCCCGCGAGGACTGGAAGGAGCATGCCGGCATCCTCGAGGCGGTGATCGCCGGCGACGAGGAGCTCGCCGCCCTCCTCGCCATGCGCCACGTCCACAATGCCGCCGCTGCCTTCGCCCGCAGCCATGCGGCAGCAAACGACCAGGCTGCTTAGCAACTCGCATCGCATGATGCGCAACTGGAGTTGCGCGCTCCGATGACCTCAAAGGAGCGCGCCACCAACAAGAAACAAGACCAGGCGTCCGGCCCCTGCCGTGTCATTCCGAGCGGCGCGAGGGATCTTTGGCCGCGCCGATCAAAGATCCCTCGCTGCGCTCGGGATGACACGGCCTTGCTGTAGAGGTCTGGCCTACCGCCCCTTCATCGGCAGGCCACCGAGATGGGTGCCGGCATCGACGATCAGGAACTCGCCCGTGATGTTGCTGGCGCTGGTGAGAAAAAAGAGGGCGGCCTCGGCCATCTGCTCGGCCGTCCCGGCCTGGCGCAGCGGCGTCGTCTGCTCCTGGGCAGCCTTCAGCTTCTCGTAGTCGTCCTTCCCCAGCGCGCCCAATAGCCAGCGCGTCTGAATGAAGCCCGGGCAGACCGTGTTGACACGCACGGCAGGCCCGAACCAGCGGGCCAGCGAAAGGGTGAGCGTGTTGAGCGCGCCCTTCGAGGCCGCATACGGAATCGACGTGCCGACCCCCATCACGCCCGCGATCGAGGAGATGTTCACGATCGAGCCGCGCCCCTTCTTCTCGTCCCACTGCTTCTTCATGACCGGAAAGACGGCGCGGCTCATCATGTAGGGGCCTGTCACGTTGACGCGCAGGATGCGGTCGAAGTCCTCCGGCGAAACGCCGTCCAAGTCGCCCTGGTTCTGGAACTTGGTCGTGCCAGCGTTGTTGATAAGCCCGTCGATGCGGTTCCACTTCTTCATCGTTTCGGCAGCCAGCTTCTTGCAGTCGGCGTCCTGGCCCATGTCGGCTTGCACGAGGATCGCCTCGACGCCCTTGGCCTTCACCTTCTCGTAGGTTTCGTCGGCTTCCTTCTTGCTCTTGGTGTAGTTGATCGCGACGTTCCAACCCCTGCCCGCCAGATCGACCGCGCACGCGGCGCCAAGACCGGTCGCCGAGCCCGTCACGATTGCCACCTTGGCCATGCTCTCTCCTCCCGATAGGTGCTCCGCTCCTTTCTAGGCTAGGATCGCGCCCCATGGCAGACCTCTTTTCGATGAAGAACCGCGTCGTGCTGCTGACCGGCGCATCCCGCGGCCTGGGCCGCGACATGGCTCTCACCCTGGCCGGCGCCGGCGCCACCGTGCTGTGTGCCGGCCGCACCGTGAAAGCGCTCGAGGCGACGGCGAAGGCGATTGGCCGCAAGGGCGGCAAGGCAGACGTCGTGCCGCTCGACGTTACGGACGAGGCCGCGGTGCGCGAGCAGGTCGCGAACATCGTCGCCAGGCACCGCCGCATCGACGTGCTGGTGAACAATGCCGGTGTACTCTCGCGCGAGCCGATCGTCGATCTTTCGACCGAGTCCTTCCGCCTTACCGTCGAGACCGACCTGGTCGCGCCCTTCGTGCTGTCGCGCGAGGTCGGCCGGCACATGCTGAAGCGCAAGTACGGCCGCATCGTCAACATCGCTTCGGTGCTGGCGGTCATCGCGCGGGCGCAGGTCGCGGGATATGTCTCCGCCAAGCATGGCATCGTCGGCCTCACCAAAAGCCTCGCCACCGAGTTCGGCCCGGACGTGACGGCCAATGCCATCGCGCCGGGCTACATCCGCACCGAGATCAACGTGGCGCTGCAGCAGAACAGGAGCTTCAGTGCCATGCTGGAACAGCGCACCGCGGCGCACCGGTGGGGCAAGCCAGAGGATCTGCGCGGCGCCCTGCTGCTGCTCGCCTCCGACGCCGGCGCCTATATCACCGGCCACACGCTCGTGGTCGACGGCGGCCTGTCGACCGTGCTGGCGTGATCGCGCGTCGCATTCTGCCCTGGACGATCGCTGTCGTCTTCGCAATCGCCGTTGGCATCGGCTTTGCGATCTCGAAAGGTTGGCTGCAGGAGCCGGCGCTCACGCGATCGGACTATGTCGGTACGATCGACGTCTCGGTGGACGATGCCCGGCTCTATCGCGCCGTGCCGTTCGAATGGCGCGTCACCGGCCCGGCCGGCGAGTTCGCCGGGGAGGATGTCGCCCATGTCCGCGTCGATCCGACGGGCGAACGCACGGTGATTTGCGGTTGGCTTGAACTCGACAAGGCCGGCAATTCCACACGAGCATCGCGCTGGCTGAGCGAGGCGCGGCTGACGGTGGGCGGGCTCACGATTTCCGCGAGCTTCATCGCCCCGGTCCAGGCGGCGCCGGGAAACGGGCTGAACGCGGGCTGCGCCGGCCTATTCGACCAGCTCGAGCCGTCGATCGATGCTCCCCTGTCGCTCGACGGACCGGCAGTCCCCGAGTAGCGTAGGCAGGAAATGGATTCCAGGGACGGACCCTCATGCCTACCTTCCAGCAAGCGCGCCAATTCCTGATCGACAACCGCACCGACTACGATGCCGC
>DATEID010000451.1:0-8811 GCA_035279245.1 Reyranella sp. | reverse complement strand
GATCTGGCCAGCATCTGGCCGTAATTGTAGGCGTTCGCGCAGCCGAAGCCGCCCATGGTCGCTTCGTTGACGTTGGCGATGGTGGACGGGTTGTAGTTCGGGCAGTTGCGCTCGGCGACCCGATATTCGGAGCGGACGACGACGACCTTGTCCGGCCCCATGACCATTGCCGGCTCGATGGTCGAGCCCACCCAATGCGCACCGGCGTTCGACAGGCTGCGCATCACTTGCTGCGCGCGCGCCTGCTGGATCGGACCACCCGAGCCATCGGTCACCACCACGAACTCGTCACGCTGGGCGGCGCGGCCGGCTGCCACCATGGCTTGCAGCTCGTGCAGCTGACCGGCATCGAGCCGACCCGTGCCGGGAAGGAAGCCGATCGCCAGCATGGTATCGGCCCGCGCCGGCGTCATGCGCGTCTCTACCGCGGCCTGTTGCGCCACCGGATCGTCGCAGGCGGCCAGTGCCGACGCGGCGAGGAGGATGAGGAGGACGGAACGCATCGGACCTCCTAGTTGAGCTTGAAGCCCGCTGTCGGGCCGGATATCTGCTGACCCACCGTCAGGCGCTGGGGCGGCGTCGGGTGATTGAAGCGCCCGTAGACGAGCCGATCGGCGTCGGTCGGCGGCACGCGGCTGCTGAGCGGCGTGCGCAACGGCCCGTCCACCGGCTCGACGAAATAGGGCGTCACGACGATGACCAGCTCCGTCTCGTTGCGCTGGTAGGCATCGGATTTGAACAGAGCGCCCAGGACAGGGATGTCGCCGAGCCAGGGCATCTTCTGGATGTCCTGTTGCGAGGTCCTCTGCATCAGGCCGGCGATGGCAAAGCTCTGGCCGCTTCCGAGCTCGACGGTGGTGGAAGCGCGACGCGTCTGGATGGCCGGCACGATGATGGATGCCGTATTGGAAATCGGCACGCTCACCTGTCCGGTCGTGGTCACCTGGCTCACCTCCGGAGCGACCTTGAGGTTGATACGGTCGCCAATGATCGTCGGCGTGAAATTGAGGCTGATGCCTACCTGCTTGTAGGTGACCGCGATCGTGTTGGTGATCCCGCCTTGCGGCGCAATGACGGGAATTTCACCGCCCGCCAGGAAGCTTGCGTTCTCCCCCGACATGGCAATCAGATTCGGCTCGGCAAGAATGGTGGCCTGACCCTGCGTGGCAAGGAAATCGATCAGCGAGGTGAGGCCGCCGTTGGTCTGCAGCCTGACCAACCCGGAAGAGGCGCCGCCTGTGCTCTGGATCGTGTTGATCGCAAAGCCGGCCGCGCCAAATCCCGTGCCGAACAGGGCGACATTGCTGATGTTCTGCCAGTTGATGCCAACGCGCTTCAGGGAGTTGCGATTGACCTCGGCGACCTTGACCTGGAGCTGAACCTGGGTCGGAGCGTCGACCTGGATGTTGCTGATCACCTTGGAGGCGTTCCCGTTCACCTGCTGCAGCGCCAGCCGTCGTGCATCCTCGGCGACCTGAGCCGAGCGGACGGTACCGCCCAGCACGATCGTCTCACCCTGGTTGTCGAAGGTGACGCCGTTGTTGGGATGGATCGAATCGAGCGTCCCCTTTATCCGGCTGAGCGGCGAGGTCACGCTGACGATGGTGTTGAGCAGGACTCGATCCTGGTCGTCCACGGCGTAAAGCACGGTGTCGCCGGGCTTCTTGGCGAAGACATAGATCATGCCGGGCGATTTCACCTGAACGTCGGCGATATCCGGCGCCGCCACGAACACGGTCGACGCCGGTCCTGGCAGCCTGATCGCGGTTCCCTTGTTCACCTCGAGCCGGACAGTCGGCTGCTGCGGCGACACCATTTGACTCTGGCCGAACGGTCTCCCCGGAGCGCCGGCGACGGCTGGCGGCGGGCTGGGGGGCGCAGCCGTGCCGGAGGGCGGCGGCTGGATCGGCACTGGCGCCGGCCGTGGCGCCTGGGCGAACTGGAAGGTCGGCGGCGATGAGGAGCCGGCGATCGGCGGCTGGGCTACCGAGCCGCCGCCATTGCTGGCGGCGCCGTCGGGCGTAAGCGACGCAGGCACGATCGGGGATGGGACAGCACCCCTCGTCGGCAGCGCCGAGTTGGTTGCAGCTGTCGACGCGGATGTTTCGGAAGCAGCGGCCTTCTCGCTCCCTGCGGCTGCCGAAGCGGCAGTCATTGCCTGGACCACCTGCGCCGCCCGCTCGGCCTCGCGCCGGTTGAGATCGTCGGAGACGAAGTCGTTGGGCGCGTGTCGCGACGCCTTCGGCTTGGCGTGATGCGCCTTGGGCTTGACCGCGCGGCTCTGCGACGCCGGCTCGGCGTCGGGAGACTGGGCGAGCGCAAGATAAGGCTGCCAGACGAAGGCCATCGACGCCGCGAGCGCCAGCGAGGCGCCGGCGCTGCGCCAACTCGGCGGCAATGGAACAAGCGAGGGGATCGAGGTCATGGCACGCTGGGGGTTCGAGTGAAGGTCGTCGTGCGCGGAGCATCGGCAGGCTTTGCTTCTTCGCCACCATCGCCGGCACTGCCATCGGCAAGGGTTTGCTTGTTCTGACCGCTCCCGCGCAACACGAACACCGTGTGCGTGACGGGCTGGGGCGGCGGGCCGTCGCTGATCAGCCGGCTGACCTGGGCGTCGCGGGTGTAGCTGTCGCCGGGTTCCGCCGGCGCGTCTTCCGAGACGACCGAATCGCTGTCGGCATTCTCCTGCAGGCTGCGCAGGACCAGCGACAGATCGCCCATCTTCACTGCAAGGGTGATGATCTCGGTTTGCTTGGGTGTGAGCTCGAGCGTCGCCGTCTTGGCGACATCCGGCTTGTCGGTCGGCGCCGAGTCCACCTTCTGGTCCATGGCAATCACGCGGGCATTGCGCAGGATGGTTTCGGTCGCCTTGTGCTGGCCGTTCGGCGTATTGAGCGTATGCGTCAAAAGGACATCGACGCGGTCGCCCGCGTAGATGAAGCCCGACACCGCCGAGGTCGCCGAGATCGCCACGCTGACGGCGCGCATCCCGGGCTGCAGCACTGCCGACATGAAGCCGCGAGTGCCCGTCAACACGAGCTTGGCCTCCGTGACGGGCTCCCCAGGGCCGATCGGACTGCGGGCGACGGCGCCGACGAAGTCCGACAGTTGCCGTTTTCCTTCGAGGACATACGCTTCGGCCATGTCGCCGGCAGGCCATGCCTGCCAGCGAAGGTCGTCTGGCTTGACGATGTGGCCGGTGCGGATCGGCCCCTTGGCCACCAGTACCTTGTGGGCGGTGGCCGGCGACTTGGCACCCTGGGTGCCGGCGCGCGCCTGGGCCAAGATGGCCGCCCGTTCGCCTTGCAGCCATGCCCGCGCGAGGAAGGCGGTCGTGCCGGCGACGATGACGGCCAGCAGCAGAAAGACGATGCGCTTGCTGTTCACTTCGCCCTCCTGATGTCAGACGGAGACGAGCGAAGCGGCAACCCAGAGGCCACCAGCCGCGATCGCGGGCCCATAGGGCAGACCGCCCGGCAACATGCCCTCAGACCGCACCGAGGGGCCGATGCGGACACCGGCCAGGATCGCGAGGCCAAGGAGACCGCCGACGATCGCGGTTACTGCGAGGAAGTCGAATTGGTGGGTGGGACCGGCGAACAGACTGGCGGCTGCAAGCAGCTTCACGTCACCGCCGCCGACCGCGCCGGCTGCGAACACTGCTGCGCCGAGGACAAGGACAGTGATCCCGCAAACCAGCGACCAACCGATCTGGACGGGCGCAAGACGGCCAAGTCCGACGCCCGCCACCGCCCAGACCACAAAGCTTGCCACGATCGCCAGCGACAGACCGTTGGCGATGCGCATCGTCCGCAGATCCTGCCAGCCGGCCGCGACCAGCAGGAAGGCAAATGCCGCCACACAACTGACTTGGAGAAGCGCCAGCAGCGCCATCCGACCCCCAATCCGAGACTCGCCGCACACTGCCGGCTGACCCCGCCCCGATCCATTTATTGTGTCTTCAAAGGACCTTGCACGCTTTTCCTAGTATGGACCCTTGAACGAAGGCACAAAATATGATCGGCATATGAAACAAATGAATGAAATTCGTTATCAGAAATATCTATCAGTCGATCTTAAATCTAACGCACAATCTCTTAAAATTAAAGAGAAACCATCTATCCAAAGGAAAAGGGCGCCCTTTGGGGGACGCCCAGCCGGGTTATCGGCTTCGCTAGCTCATGACACCGCTGACGTTGCTCAACACGTTGCTGACCTTGCCGCTGACAGTCCGCATGGAGGCGATGGCCGCGACCGCGATGAGCGAAACGATCAAGGTGTATTCGATTGCTGTGGCGCCATCGAGATTCTTCGTCAGCCGACGAAAAAGAGACAACATGAGGGGTATCTCCAATTTTTATTCTATTATTCTTAGACTTGGAGAAGATACTTAAAGCAGACTACTTCGTCAATGAATTATCAAACCGGTATATTAAATAAGTCCAATAACACACTGATATTTCTAATTATTCATCGAAAGATGAATGATGATCCACACTGCGCAGGGGGACGACACCACCGGATGATGGCCTTCGCTCCTGCGTGGCCTGCCGGCGGTATGCCATCCAACTGAAGGGAATGAGGCCAAGGTAGACCAGTCCCAACAAGGAGAGCCCGATCCAGGGGGAGCTTGCCATCACCCCCATGACCAAGGCCGCTCCCAGAAGCGTCGGCAGGACCAGGTGACGGGGAATTCGTCCCTTCTTAAAGGAGAAGGTCGGGAGTCGACTGACCATCAGGCCGCCAACACAGACCAGGGTCAGGCCGACGACCAGCGGATGGCGCGGCCAAGCTGCACCCGCTTCGAAGCTCACCACCAGCGGGATCAGTGCCAGCAAGGCCCCCGCCGGCGCCGGCACACCGGTGAAAAAAGATCCTGTCCAGGCGGGCGGCGGCGTATCGGCCAGCAGGCCGGTATTGAACCGTGCCAGGCGCAAGGCCGAGCAGATCGGGAACATCAGCGTCACCACCCACCCAAGCGCGCCGCCGTCCTTCAGCGAGGCGAGATAAAGCACCAGCGCCGGCGTGACCCCGAAGCACAGGAAATCGGATAGCGAATCGAGCTCGGCGCCGAATTGGCTCGTGACCCCGAGGCGTCGCGCCACGCGGCCGTCGAGCGCATCGAAAATCGCCGCCACGATGATGGCGATGACGGCGAGGCGGAACTCGCCGCGCAAGGCGAACCTGATGGCGGTCAGGCCCGAGCAAAGCGCCGCCAGTGTCAGCACGTTAGGAATGAGCCGGTTGACGGAAAAGCCACGCAATCCGCGGCGTCGGCGATAGTCGCTGTCCATGGCGTCCTCGATCGCGTCCCTAGAACTCGACCGCCAGCCGCGGTCCGTCGATCGCCGGGTCGAGCTCGGCCATCACAGTTTCGCCGCCGATCATGCGTTGGCCCGCTGCCACCAGCAGCCGGGCACCGCGCGGCAGATAAAGATCGGTCCGGCTACCGAAACGGATATGACCGAAACGCTCGCCCGTTGCCATCGACTGGCCCGGTTTGACGTAGCAGACGATGCGTCGGGCTACCCACCCCGCGATCTGCACGCACCCGATCAGTCGGCCGTCGGCGCGGCGGAAGGCGATCGCCATGCGCTCGTTATCCTCGCTCGCCTTCTCGGCGGCTGCGTTGAGGAATTTTCCCGAACGATAGGCCATCGTCTCCACCGTGCCCGCGCAGGGGGCGCGATTGATATGGACATCGAAGACGCTCAGGAAAATGGAAACCCGGATCAATGGCCGATCCCCCAGGCCCAGTTCGGCCGGCGGCACGGCCTCCACCACCATCTGAACCAGCCCATCGGCAGGCGCAATTAGAAGCCCGTCCTCTTGCGGTACACCACGCGGCGGGTCGCGAAAAAAGTAGACCGACCACAGAGTCAACGCCATCAGCGGCCAGAAAAGCCAGGCAATGCCGGTCAGGGCCGCGAGAAAGGTCACGGCGGCGAAGATGGCAATGAAGCGCCAGCCGTCGTCGAGGACGGGGACCAGGAAATTGGCCAGCATGAGTGAATGCGCTCGTCGGACCCGATGTCCTCAATCGACCTTGGAATCGACCTTGGGAAGGCTGAAAACCTGGCCGGGATATATCAGATTCGGGTCCCGAATCTGATCTTTATTGGCGTTGAAGATCACGGTGTAGCGCAGGCCCTCGCCATAGTGGGCGCGTGCGATGTTCCAGAGATTGTCGCCGCGTACGACGTGGAGCTGGCGATTGTCGCCTGCGACCGAGACCTCTTCTTGCCGGGCAAACGGTATCTCGAGGCGCGCGATCGGCTTGCCGTCCGTCCCCAGCCTGTCCAGCCGCAGCGTGTGCTTGCCCACGTCGATCGGCGCCTTCGGCGTCAATCTCCAGCGCCCGTCCTTGTCGGCCGTGCCCTCGCCGACCATCTTGTCGTCGATATAGGCCCGCACATGGCCGCCGGGAGCGGCCCTGCCCGTCACCGTCGTCTGCCCCTGTTCGTCGTAATCGAGCGTCGAAAGCTGGAGATCCCCCACTTTGGGCGTGCCCGCTTTGGTTGGCGGCTGGACCAGCGTCGGAACGGAGCCGGGCGGCGCGATCATTACGAGCGTCTGCTCGTTGGAGCCGGCCGCCGGCTTGGGTACCACCGCGACGACGACCTGCTCCGAGGTCACCGGGGCTCGCCCCTCGATATGCTGCACGGCGCGCAGTTCATGCTGGCCCGGGACGAGCGGCGGCTCCTGCACCAGCAATACCCATTCGCCGCGACTATCGGCCTCGCCGTGGGCGATCTCCTTGCCGCCATCGAGCAGGACGATCTTGGCCCCCGGGGTAGCGCGACCGGCGATCACCGCACGGCCGTCGGGATCGATGCGTGCCACGTCGAAGCTCGGCGCCATGACAGCAGCAGTCGGCGCCGGTGGCGGCTTGGTTTCAGGCGGCACCGGGACGGTCGGCGCAGCCGGCGCCGCCGGCTGCGCCGTCTTCGCCTCGTTCATGGCGGCGCGGTCGCTCATCTTTCGCTGCCATGCAACCCCCAGGGCGATGGCAATGACCGCCGCGCCGATCGCCACCAGCGCGAAAACAGTGCGTGACATTTGACTCCCAGCGGTGCGACGACCGACCGCTAATAGCGCCGTCCCTTTCTTGTCCGAAATGATACCATGTCGCTCGGGTCCGGAAAGGCGTCGGATCCTTCTTTTCGAAGACCAACCCGACCGTGTCCGAGCCCTTTCCTTCTTCCGTCTGCGTTTTTTGTGGCGCCCGCTTCGGCAACGACCGTCTTGCCCGCGACATGGCGGCCAAATTTGGCGAAATCCTGGCCCGAGATGGCAGGACCCTCGTCTATGGCGGCGGCGGCGTCGGCCTCATGGGCGTGCTGGCCAACGCCGCGCTCGATGCCGGCGGCCGTGTGGTGGGGGTCATCCCGCGATTCCTGCTGCAACGCGAGGCGGGCCATCCCAAGCTCCACGAGACGGTGGTCGTGGAGACCATGCACGAGCGCAAGCTGCAGATGTTCGAGCGCGCCGAGGCGTTTGTGATCCTGCCGGGCGGAATTGGCACGCTCGAGGAGTTCTTCGAGGTCCTTTCCTGGCGAACGCTCGGACTGCACGCCAAGCCCATCGCCATTCTCGATGTCGACGGTTACTGGGAGCCGCTGGCCGACCTGCTGCGCGGCGTGGTCGACGGCGGCTTCGCCGCGCCCAGCCACCTCGATCATGTCGCATTCGTGACCGAGCTCGAGGATGTGTTGCCGACCCTGGCGACGATGCCGCGCGTAAATGGCGCACAAAAGGAGCTGGACCGCCTCTAAGCCGTACCAGCTCTGCTGCGCGATCACGCGGCCGCGTGCCCTGGTGACGCCGTGCCGAAGATTGCCTTTGCCTCACGGCGATGCAACAAGACGGGCCATAATCAGCAACAGATCAACTCGGCCGAAGCGAAAGCGGCGCACGGAGGTGCAAGTATGTCAGATCTCGAAATCGTCTGGACGAAGGTCGATGAAGCACCCGGGCTTGCGACGTTTTCCCTGCTGCCGATCGTCGAGGCCTTCGTCGCGACAGCCGGCGTGAAGATGAAGCTGAAGGATATTTCGCTCACCGGCCGCATCATCGCCAACTTCCCCGAAAAACTGACGCCCGCACAAAGGATCAACGACGAGCTCGCCGAGCTCGGCAAGCTTGCGATGCGCCCCGAGGCCAACATCATCAAGCTGCCCAATATCTCCGCCTCGATCCCGCAGCTTAAGGCCGCGATCAAGGAGTTGCAGGGCAAGGGTTACGACGTGCCGAACTATCCGGACAGCGACACGACGCCGGCGGACAAGGAAATCCGCGCCCGCTACGGCAAGGTCCTTGGCAGCGCCGTCAATCCGGTGCTGCGCGAGGGCAATTCCGACCGCCGCGCTGCCGGCGCCGTGAAGCAGTATGCGCGCAAACATCCGCACAAGATGGGCGCCTGGAGCAAGGACTCGAAAACGCGCGTGGCGCACATGTCGGGCAGTGATTTCTACGGCTCGGAGGTCGCGACGACCATTGCGGCGCCGACCAATGCCCGTATCGAGCTGGTCGGCAGCGATGGCGCGGCCACGGTGCTGAAGGCGAAGATCCCGCTCAAGGCCGGCGAGGTCATCGACGCGTCGGTGATGAACCGCAAGGCATTGCGCGCCTTTTTCGCCGCACAGATCGACGCTGCAAAGAAGGACGGCATCCTGTTCTCGCTGCACGTCAAGACGACCATGATGAAGATCTCCGATCCCATCCTGTTCGGTCATTGCGTTTCCGTGTTCTTCGCCGACGTGTTCGAGAAGCATGGCGCCACGCTGGCGCGCCTCGGCGTCGATCCCGACA
>DATEID010000450.1:0-5951 GCA_035279245.1 Reyranella sp. | reverse complement strand
GACGCACAATCCGCACAACCTTCGCCATACGCCGGCCGGATCGTCGTCCGGCTCGGCCGCAGCGGTTGCCGACTTCATGGCGCCCGTGGGCTACGGCACTCAGACCGCGGGATCGGTGATCCGGCCCGGCGCCTTCAACGGGGTCGTGGCCTACAAGGGCACCTACGGCTGGGCCGACATGACGGGCGTCAAGCCGTACGCCAAGAGCCTCGACACGCTCGGCTTCTTCGTGCGCGAAGCCAACGACCTCGCCCTCGTTCGTGCCGCCTATGGCCATGCCCCGGCCGATCCGCCGAAAGAGCCGCCGCGCATCGGCCTATGCCGCACCCTGTGTTGGGACTTGGCCGACCGCGACAACAGAAAGAACATCGAGACCGCCGCGCGGGCCTTGCGCGCCGCCGGCGCGCGGGTGCGCGAGTGGGAGATGCCGGAAAGCTGGCACGCCCTGGCAACGGCGCAGAACCGGCTGATGACCAGGGAAGCGACGCAGTCCTACGCGAGCGAACGCGCACGCTTTCCCCATCTCCTCTCGCCCAGCCTGACCCAGGTGCTGGCAAACGGCGATACGATCACGCGCAAGCAGCTTGCCGATGCGAAAAGGCGCAAACAACGCGCTCTCGCCGATCTCGCCCAGGCCTGGGAGCGTTTCGACTTCCTGCTCACGCCGGCGGCCAAGGGCGAGGCGCCGGCCGGCCTCGGCAACACCGGCGACCCGCTTTTCAACCGCATCTGGACTTTGCTGGGCACCCCCTGCATCGCGCTGCCCTTCAACACCGGTGCCTTTGGCCTGCCGCTGTCGCTGCAGCTTGTCGGTCCGTTGCGCAGCGACGACCAGCTCATCGCCTGGGCCCGCTGGGTGGAGCAACGTCTCTGAAAAAATCCATACCTTCCTGGAGCGCGGCTTCCAGCCCGCTCATGTGATCGCATGAGCAGGCTGGAAGCCCCGCTCCCAAAGACCATTGAGACCGTCGTTTAATGCACGGCGATCAGGAGATTGCCGAGCTTGTCCTGGCGGACCTTGTCGCCCGGCTCCACGACGATGGTGCAATCGAGCTGCTCGAGGATCGCCGGTCCGTCGAAGGCCGCGTCGAGGGGCAGCCTGTCGCGGACATAGATCGGCGTCTGGCGCCAACCGTCGCTGAACCAGACGCGGCGCTCGCCTGCTTGCGCCGCCTTCAGGTTCGGCGCGCGCTCGGACCCCGCCAGCACGGCGAGGTCGATGTGCGGCCGCACGCCGATCACCGCCGTGTGCAGGTTCACCAGCACCGGGGGGATTTCGCTGAGCTCGATGCCGAAGCGGCGCCAGTAGGCCGCGGCGAACGCCTTGTGCAGACCGTCGACTCCGAGATCCGGCCGGTCGATCGCGACCGACAGGATGTGGCTCTGCCCCTGGAACTGCATGTCGGCGCTATGGATCGCTCGCAACTCCTGGATCGGTACGCCCTCGCGCTCGATGGTCGCCTCTCCGTTCCGCTTCTGCTCGGCATAGATGCCGGCGATCGTGGCGTCCTCCACCGCCGACAAGGGCCTGTTCACGGTACGCACGAAATCATGGCGCAGGTCGGCCACGACACAGCCCAGCGCATTGGTGATGCCGGGCCGCGCCGGCACCAACACGGTCGGGATGGCAAGCTCGCGGGCGAGCGCGCTGGCATGAAGCGGACCGGCGCCGCCGAAGGCGAAGAGCGCAAAATCGCGTGGATCGTGACCGCGCGACAGCGACACGAGCCGGATGGCGCCGGCCATCCGGTCATTGGCGATACGCAGGATGGCGGCGGACGCCCCCTGCGCGTCGAGGCCGAGCCGCTTCCCCACCCTTTCCTCGACCACCTGCCGCACATGATCGAGGGTCACCGGATGATCGACGCCCAGCAGCCGGTCGGGATCGAGCCGGCCCAGGACAAGGTTGGCATCGGTGATGGTGGGCTCGCTGCCGCCCTTGCCGTAGCAGACCGGGCCCGGGCGGGCGCCCGCACTCTCCGGCCCCACGCGCAGCATGCCGGCCGCATCGACCGAGGCGATCGAGCCGCCGCCGGCGCCGATAGTATGGACATCGACCATCGGCACATGGATGGGCATTGCATATTCGAGCTCCAGCTCGCCCGAGACCTGCGGCACGGCATTCTCGATCAACCCGACATCGGTCGAGGTGCCGCCCATGTCGTAGGTGATGAGATTGGGCTGGCCGGACACGCGGCCGGTATAGGCGGCGGCCATCACCCCCGACGCCGGGCCCGACATCACGGTGTTCACGGCGGCCCTGGCGACGAGCTGCGAGGAAATGGTGCCGCCATTGCCCTGCATCACCAGGATGTCGCGGTCGAAGCCCTTGGCCGCAAGCTCGGTGCGCAGGCGCGACAGATAGCGGTCGAGCACCGGCTGCACGGAGGCATTCACCGCCGCCGTGACGCCGCGCTCGAACTCGCGATATTCCGACAGGATCGCATGCCCGGCCGTCACATAGGCATTCGGCCACATCGCGCGCACGATCTCCGCCGCGCGCCGCTCGTGCGCCGGATTGATATAGCTGTGCAGGAAATGAATCACGACGGCATCGCAGCCTGCCGCCAGCAGCTTCCTTGCCGCCTCCGCCACGGCGGTCTCATCGAGCGGCACCAGCACCTTGCCCTCGGCGTCCATGCGCTCCGGCACTTCGAGTCGCAGCTCGCGGTCGATCAGCGGATGGAACGTGCCACGCAAGCCATAGGACTGCGGCCGGGTCCGCCGGCCGAGCTCCAGCACGTCGCGGAAGCCCTTGGTCGTGATGAGTCCGACCCGGGCGATCTTGCGCTCGAGCAGGGCGTTGGTGGTGGTCGTCGTGCCATGCACGATTGCCTGCAGGGTGGCCGGTTCGGCGCCGGCAGACTGCAGGGCCGCCATGAAGCCGACCGCCTGGTTGTCGGCCGTGGTCGGCACCTTGGCAAGCTTCACCGCGCCCGACCTCGAATCGACAGCAAGCAGGTCGGTGAAGGTGCCGCCGACATCGATGCCGACCGTGAAGGAGCTTTTGGATGAGGACATGATTGGTCAAACCGAAAGATACTGTTCGCGAAGCGCCGCGTCCGCCATGAGCTCGGCCATCGTGCCTGCGAAGCGGATCTGGCCCTTTTCGATGATGTAGGCGCGATCGGCGACCGCTTGGCAAAAATGCAGGTTCTGCTCGGACAGCAGCACCGACAGGCCCTCCGCCTTCAGGGCGCGGATCGACAGTGCCATCTGCTCGACGATGATCGGCGCCAGGCCCTCCGACGGCTCGTCGAGCATGACGCATCGTGGATTGCCCATCAGGGTGCGGGCGATGGTGAGCATCTGCTGCTCGCCGCCCGACATGCGGCCGCCTGGTCGGTCGCGGATGCGGCCGAGATTGGGGAACAGCGCAAAGAGCCTGTCCTCGGTCCAAGTGGGCGCGCCTTCCCGTGCCGGCTGACGCCCCACCGACAGGTTCTCCATCACGCTGAGCTCGGTGAAGATGCGCCGCTCCTCCGGCACATAGCCGAGCCCCAGCCGTGCGATTCGATAGGGCGCCAGGCGGTCGATGCGCCGGCCGGCGAAGCGCACATCGCCTTTTGCCGGCGGCACGAGGCCCATGATCGCCTTCATTGCCGTCGATTTGCCCGCGCCGTTGCGTCCCAGCAACGCCACGACCTCGCCGGCCTTCGCTTCGAGCGACACGCCGTGCAGGATATGCGCGCGGCCGTAGTAGGCATGCAGATCCTTCACGGACAGCATCGTGCGCCTTCAACGGAGCGCGCCACTAACGAGAAACAACGATCGGACCTCACACTGTATGAGCGCAACTGGAGTTGCGCGCTCCGATGAGCGCGCTCAGGGGAGCGCGCCACTCCAGTGGCGCAATCTTCTTGTTTCATTTCCGCCGGTCGGCGACGCCGGTGAGCAACTCCAGTGGCGCAATCATGAGCGCCACTGGCGCGGCGCGCTCCCTTGAATGTCAATGCATGCCTCCGAGATAGACGGCACGTACATCGGCGTTCCCCCGCACCTCTTCCGGGCGGCCGCCGGCAATCAGGCGGCCGCGATCGAGCACGATGATGCGGTCGGCGTGGCCGAAAACCACATCCATGTCGTGCTCGGTGAACAGGACGGCGATCCCCTGCGCGCGGGCGAGGCTTGCCGCGAGCTTCATCAAGGCCACGCGTTCCCTGGGCGCCATGCCGGCGGTCGGTTCGTCCATCAGCAGAAGCCGCGGGCTGTTGGCGAGCGCCATGGCAAGCTCGACCCGCTTCAGGTCGCCGTAGGCCAGCACACCGCAGGCGCGCCCGGCCTGGTCGAGCATGCCGACCTGTTCGAGGAGCGCATCGGCCTCCGCCTTGAGCGTCGTCCCGAATCGCGCCAGCAGGCGGTGGAGCTTGCCGGTATGCGAATAGAGCGCCATCTGCACATTCTCGCGGACGGTGAGCGAGGCGAAGGTTGCCGTGATCTGGAACGTGCGCCCGACTCCGAGCCGCCAGACCGCCCGCGGGCCGAGCCCGACGATGTCGCGACCGTCCAATCGCACGACGCCGCTATCGGGCGCAAGCTGGCCGTTCAGCATGTTGAAGCAGGTGCTCTTGCCGGCGCCGTTCGGGCCGATCAGCGCCAGCAACTCACCGGCAGCAACGGCGAAGGAGACATCCTCCACGGCCTGCACGCCGCCGAAGGCCTTGTGCAAGCCCTCGACCTGGAGAACGGGCTCCTTCATGCGTCGCGTTCCTGCCAGCGACCGAACAGGCCCTTCAGGCCGCCCACGAGGCCCTGCGGGAACAGCACGACGATCAGCAGGATCACGATGCCGAAAACGGCGCGCCAATAGTCGGTCTCGCGCGCCAGCACATCACGCAACCAGGTGAAGACGCCGGCGCCCACCACCGGCCCGGTCAGCGTCCCGACGCCGCCCAGCAGTACCATCACCAGCCCGTCCGTCGACTGCGAGATCGAGGTAAGCGATGGCGAGATGCTGCCTTTGGAGAAGGCGAGGACCACGCCCGCGAGGCCTGCCATCGCGCCAGCCAGCGCGAAAGCCGCCCACTGGAAGCCGCGCACATTGATACCGATCGCCTCGGCCCGCAGCGGCGAATCGCGCCCGGCACGCAAGGTATAGCCGAAGGGCGAGAACAGGACGCGCCACAGGAAGGCGATGCCGAGCCCGCAGCAGACCATCGTCAGATAGTAATAGGCGGTCTTGGTCGAGAGCCACGCCGCCGGCCAGATGCCGATCATGCCGTTGCTGCCGGATGTTAGCGAATCCCACTGGAAGACGATCGACCAGGTGATCTGAGCGAAGGCGAGCGTCAGCATGGCCAGATAGACACCGCTCAAGCGCACGCAGAACCAGCCATAGAGGACGGCAAAGGCAGCGGCGATCACCGGCGCCAGCAGGAACGCCAACTCCATCGGCAGGTCGGCCCGTTTCAACAGTACCGCGCCCGCATACGCGCCGAGGCCGAAATAGGCGGCGTGGCCGAACGAGATCATGCCGGCTGGTCCCATGATGAAATGGAGGCTGGCGGCGAACAGCGCAAAGCAGGCGATGTCGATCAGGAGAGCAGCCGTGTAATCGTCGCTCGTCAGCGGGGCGAGCAGCAGGAGCGCGATCCAAATCAGGGCGGCCGCCCAACGAGGCGGTGTAAGCGGCGGGGGTGTCGCGCCGGTCGCCCGCACCACGGCCTGCGGCCTGCCGAGCAGGCCATAAGGCCGCAGCACCAGCACGATGCCCATGATCACGAACTCGACCACCAGCACGAGCTTGGAGAAATCGATCTCGAAACCGAGAAGGTCGGTCGTGCCGATACCGATGCAGAACGCCTTGGCGACGCCGATCAGGATCGCCGCCAGCAGGGCACCCGGCAGGCTGCCGAGCCCGCCGACCACCGTCACGACGAAGGCATCGGCGATGACCGACAGGTCGAGATCGAGATTGGCGGGCTCGCGCGGGATCTGCAGCGCGCCGCCCA
>DATEID010000449.1:0-10104 GCA_035279245.1 Reyranella sp. | reverse complement strand
TGGCCGGACTGGTCGGTCTGGGGACCGGCTATTTGACGTTGCGCCTGCGCGGCATCTTCTTTTCGATCGCCACCCTGGCCCTTGCGGTGGTCGTCCAGACGCTGATGACCAACTGGGATTTCGTCGGCGGCGCCCGCGGCGCCTATGTCCTGCGTCCTCGGATCGCACCACTGATCGGCGGCGACTATATCCAGTACCTTTTCCTGCTGATGCTCGCGCTTTGCGTGGTGACGCTTGCCACGGCGCGCGCCATCGAGCATTCCGCGCTGGGCTACGGCTTTGCCGCGATCCGTGACGACGAGACGGCAGCGGAAGCCTCCGGTGTGCCGACGCTGCGCCTGAAGCTGATCGCGACCGTGCTTTCGGGCGGCTTCATGGGCATGGCCGGGGCGCCGCTTCCCTATTACGTCACCTATCTCGACCCGGCGTCGGGCTTCAGCCTGAACTACGCCGTGAACGCCATCGCCATGCCCCTGATCGGCGGGACCTCGAGCTGGGTGGGGCCGGTCATCGGTGCGGTCCTGGTCGGCGGACTGCAGGAATACATCAGGGTCACGATTTCCTCGGCCGTGAACGTGCTGGTCGCCGGCGTGCTGCTGGTGGTGTTCGTGGTCATCGCGCCCGAAGGCATTGTCGGGCTGTTCCGGAGGCGGCGATGACGCCGCTTCTGCAGGTCGCGCGGCTCAGCAAGCGCTTCGGCGGCTTCACGGCGCTGCAGGAGATCGATCTCGACGTGCAGGAGGGCGAGCGGCTCGGTCTGATCGGCCCCAATGGCTCCGGCAAGTCGACGCTGGTCAACTGCATCTGCGGGACCTTGCGGCACGATCTCGGCAGCGTGCGCTTTGCCGGCAAGCCGCTGGACGGGCTGGCGGCACACGAGCGTACGCGCGGCGGTGTCGCCCGCAGCTTCCAGTTGCCTCGGCCGTTCGGCACCATGTCGCTGGCCGAGAATCTCCGCATCCCGATTCTCTATGCCGTCAACTCACGCGGTGACGGTGGTCTCGCCGGCGCGGCAATCGATTCACGCTGCCGCGACCTGCTGGCCGAGGTGGGCCTTGCCGACAAGGCACACCGCCTGCCGCGCGACCTCACGCAGATCGAGATGCGCAAGCTCGAGCTGGCGCGCGCCATGGCCGCCCAGCCGAGGCTCCTGTTCGCCGACGAGGTCATGGCCGGCCTTTCGCACGCCGAGGTGGACGAGATCATCGCCTTGCTGCTGCGGCTGAACGGCCAGGGCGTGACCGTGATCATGATCGAGCACATCATGCGCGCCGTGATGCAATTCTCGCAGCGGCTGGCGGTGCTGGTGGCGGGGCGCAAGATCGCCGATGGCGTGCCGACCGAGGTCGTGCGCGACCGCGAAGTCGTGAAGGCCTACCTTGGCGAATAGCCTCGCTCTCGCCAACGTCGATGCGGGCTACGGTGCGGTGCGCGTGCTGGAGGACGTGTCATTGAGCGTCGGCAGCGGCGAGACCGTGGCTTTGCTCGGCACCAACGGCAACGGCAAGTCGACGCTGATGAAATCGATCATGGGCATCGTGCGGCCTTCGGGCGGGCGGATCACGGCGACGATCGACGGCACGGCGCACGAGCTGATCGGCCGCTCGACCGAGGAGATCGTCGATCTGGGCATCGCCTTCGTGCCCGAGGGCCGGCGGCTGTTCCCCAAGCAGACCGTGACCGAAAACCTGCTGCTCGGGGCCTACCGGCCGACGGCGCGGTCGGCCATCGCGCGCAATCTCGAGTTCTGCTTCGAGACGTTTCCGCGCCTGAAGGAGCGGGCGCGCCAGCTCGCCGGCAGCATGAGCGGCGGCGAGCAGCAGATGCTGGCGCTGGCCCGCGCCTTGATGTCCTCGCCGCGCATCCTGCTGATCGACGAGCCGTCGGTCGGCCTCGCACCGCTGCTGGTGAGCCGCACCATCGACAAGATCAAGGAGCTGAAGGAAGGCTTCAATCTCACTGTGCTGATGGCCGAGCAGAACTTCACGCAGGCCGTCCGCATCGCCGATCGCGGCTACGTGATCGTACACGGTCGCATCGCCTTCGAGGGCGAATCGGCCGAGGCGCTCAACAACAACGAGCTGATTCGCGAGTTCTACCTCGGGGCGTAGCTCGGCCTGCGTCCTCAGTGCGCCGGTGGAGCGCCGGCGCCCGGCTTCGGCTTGCGCAGCAGGAAGATCAAAGGCACCAGCGCCATGAAACCCACCGCCAGGATCCAGAACGTGTCGATGTAGGAGAGCAGGGCCGCCTGCTTCTGCACCGTGGCATAGAGCAGCGCCTGCGCCCGGTGAAGCGCATCGACAGCGCTGCTGGACTGCGGGAGAAACGCCTGCTGCATCTGCTGGATCGTATCGTGGTACTGGCTGCTGTAGGGCCCGACATGCTCGACCAGAACGCTCTGGTGATATTGCTGGCGCCGCGCCAGCAGGGTGATGGCGAGCGAGATGCCGAAGCTGCCGCCGAGATTGCGCATCATGTTGATGATGGCCGAGGCATCGTTGTTCTTTTGCGGCGCCACGCCGATATAGGCCACCGTGTTGATGGGGATGAAGAGGAAGGCGAGCCCGATCGACTGATAGACGCGCGCCCAGGCGAAGGTGTTGTAGTCGACGTCGAGGTAGAAGCGCGTCATGTGGAAAAGCCCGAACGAGCAGATGGTCAGGCCGAAGGCGATCAGCCAGCGGGCGTCGACGCGGGCGACGAGATTGCCGATGACCGGCATCATGAACATGGCGGCCAGGCCGCCGGGCGAGAGGACCAGGCCGGCGTCGGTCGCCGTGTAGCCCATCAAGGCCTGCACGAATTGCGGCAACAGGACCGTGCTGCTGTTCAGGATGAAACCCAGCGTGAACATCAGAAGGTTGCCGATCGCGAAATTCGGTGTCGCGAGGAGCCGCAGATCGACCACCGGATCGCGGCGGCGCAGCTCCCAGATCACGAAGGTGACGAGGCTGACGGCGGCAGCGATGCTGAGATAGACGATGAGGGAGGAGCCCCACCAGTCGTTCTGCTGCCCCTTGTCGAGCACGACCTGGAGCGTGCACATGCCGACGACCAGCAAGGCGAAGCCGACATAGTCGAAGCGCACGCCGCGCGCGAGCAGCGCCTTGCGGGCGGCCGTCCGTTCGGGCGGATCGACCACGACGCGGGCCGCGAGCAGCGAGACGATCACGCCCACCGGCACGTTCAGCAGGAATACCCAGCGCCAGGAGAAGCTGTCGGTGATCCAGCCGCCGACGGTCGGCCCGATCACCGGCGCCACGATGACGGCGATGCCGAAGGCGGCAAAAGCCTGCCCGCGCTTGTGGGGCGGAAAGGCGTCGGCCAGGATCGCCTGGGCATTGGGCTGCAGCCCGCCGCCGGTCGCGCCTTGCAGCGCGCGCGCCAGGATCAGGAGCTCGAGGTTCGGCGCCAGTCCACAGAATAGCGAGGTGACGCTGAACCCGATGATGCAGCCGAGAAAATAGCGCCGGCGGCCGATGGTCGAGGCAAGCCAGCCGCTCATCGGCAGGACGATGGCATTGGCGGCGAGGTAGGAGGTCAGGACCCAGGTCGATTGGTCCTGGCTCGCCGACAGGTTGCCCGCGATATGCTGCAAGGCGACATTCGCGATCGAGATGTCGAGGACTTCCATGAAGGCGGCCAGCCCGACGACAGGCGCGATGATCCAGGAACGGGCCCTCGGCGCGGCGGGCGCGGCCGCGGCTGCCGGGGACGGCAGGACGCTCACCGCACCTTCACGCTCGGCACGACGGACATGCCGGGCCCGAGCGGCCGCTGCAGGTCGGGCGGATCGTCGAACACGATCTTGACCGGCACGCGCTGGACGACCTTGACGTAGTTGCCGGTCGCGTTCTCCGGCGGCAACAGGCTGAAGGCGGCGCCGCTGCCCGGCTGGAAGCTGTCGACATGACCCTTGAAGCGCGGTCTGGATAGGCGTCCACCCGGATCTCCACCGGCTGTCCGACGCGCATCAGGTCGAGCTGGGTCTCCTTGAAATTGGCGGTGACCCAGACCTTCAGCGGCACCAACGCCATGAGGTTCTGGCCGACTTGCACATAGCTGCCGGGCGACACGTTCTTGTGTGCGATGCGGCCGGACTCGGTGGCGACGATCCTGGTGTAGGAAAGATCGAGCCGCGCCTGCGCCACCTGCGCCTTGGCACCTTCGAGCCCCGCCTTGGCGGCCGCGATCTGGCTTGCCGCGACCGCCAGCAGCGCTTCGTCCGACGCATGCTTCTTCTTGGCGGCGGCGAGGCTGGCGGCCGAGCTCTGCGCATTGGCGATTGAATTGTCGAGCTGTTGGCTGGAGATCGCCTTCGCTGCCGCCTGCGCACGGTCGCGTTTCAGTTGGATCTCGGCGACCTGGGCATTGGCCTGCGCGACGCCGATCTGGGCGAGCGACTGTTCGGCGTTCGCCTGGTCGACCTCCTGCTGCGCCTGGGCTTGAGCGAGAGTGGCGGCGGCGTTCGCCTGGCTGGCCAGCGTCTGGTCGAGGCTCGCTTGGAAATTGGCAGGATCGATCTCGACCAGCACATCGCCCGGCTTCACGAGCTGGTTGTCGTCGACCAGCACGTGCGCGATGCGGCCGGCTACTTGCGGCGCGACCTGCACCATGTGGACGTCGATGAACGCATCGTCCGTCGACTCCCACTGCCGTGCCTGCAGCCACCAGAAGAAAGCGCCGACGACGACCGCGGCGACCGCGATCGCCAGGAGCAGCATCGGCAGCCGACGGCGGCGCGCGCGCTTTATGCCTTTGGCAATTGGCGGACCTGCCATGGCCTCCGCATCCGAGCCGGCTGGCCGCTCGGGCAAGTCGGATTCATAAGGGCTCATCCGGTCGATTTCCTCGATCGGGCCGGCGGTCGATGCTGGCCTACAGCGTCCGCCGGCGGCGCAAGGCCGTGCGACAGGAGCTGCAGGAGCGCATCGCGCAGCGCGAGTGCGTCGAGCGGGTGCTGTTCGTGTTGCTCGAAGGAATGCCGCCAGAGCATGCCGAGGATCAACGGCGCCACGATGCAACGGGTCGTGCTTTCGACATCCATCGGCCGGAACTCGCCGCGCTCGATCCCGGTCTGCAGCACGCGCGCGAACAGGCGGAGGCCGCGATGGACGACCTCCTCGAGATAGAACCTCGCCATGTCGGGGAAGTTGCCGGCCTCGGCGAGGACGATCTTCGGGATGGCGCTGGCGGCCGTGGTCATCACCGTCGACCAGTTGGTCAGGAGCTGATCGAGCACCGCCGACGCCGAAACACCCGTTTCCTCGGTCAAGGCCTCGCCTCTTGCCAGGTTGGGGACGATCGCCTGGCGCACGACGGCCTTGAACAGCTCCTCCTTGTTCGGAAAGTAGAGATAAAGCGTTCCCTTGGTGACGCCGGCCCTTTGCGCGACGTCCTCCAGACGGGTGGCCGCGAAACCACGCTCGGCGAAGCAGCCGAGCGCCGCCGCCGCGATTTCTCCCGGCCGCGCTGCCTTGCGCCGCCGGCGGTTCGAAGACTCGGAAAACCGCTGTGCCAATTAATTACCTTCCAGTCAGTCATTAACTAAACCGAAGGCAGGCAGGTTGCACCGGCAATTTGGCCGCGGGCGGAAAAAATTAAGACGTGCAGAAAGGGGGATGGCCCCGCCGTGGCTAGGGCTATCGCATATAACGACAAGGACTCGTCGTCCCGACCGGAGCCGAGCGAAGCGAGGCGTAGTGGAGGGACCTTTTTTCGACGATCGCAGAGCCAATCGCGGAGAAAAGGTCCCTCCACTCCGCTTCCCTTCGGCTTCGCTCAGGGCAGGCGCTCCGGCCGGGACGACGAAGAAATCGTCATATGCGATTGCCCTACCGCCGTGGCAGGGCCACGGCGTCTATTTCGACGGATCGTAAGGATAGATGATCTTGCCCGTGGCGTACTTCTTCGGCCACAGGATCACTTCCGTCTTGGGGTCGCGGAACTGGTCGACGCCATTGCCGGAAACGTGCTGGAACTGTACGGCCATGACCTGCGATTCGGTCCATTCGCCGTCGGCGTTGAACTTGATCTCGCCGGCGACCGTCTTGAAGGTCGCCTTGCGCGCATACTCCGCGAGCTTGTCGTCGTCGGTTCCCCCGGTGGCCTTCACGGCCTGCTCCACGACCTGGCAAAGGGCATAGCCAAAAGGCGGCATGTAGTAGCCCAGGAGATCGACGCCGGCTGCGGCCGACTTCGTCTGATATTTCTTGATGAGTTCGCGGCCTTCGTCCGTCGCGAAGCCGGCCCAAGGCAACCAGAAATCGTAGGTGATGATGCCGTTCAGAAGCGGTCCGAGCTGCGTCTTGATGGCGGTCGCCTGCAGGCCGACCATGCCGCCGCCGAACATCTTGGGCTTGAAGCCGACTTCGTGCGCGGCACGGATGATGCCCACCGTGTCGGCCGGATAGGAAGCCGAGAAGTAGATGTCGGGGTTGGTGGCGGCGACGGCACGCACCACCGGCGTGTAATCGGGCGTATTGGGCGGATAGGTCTTGTCGTAGACGATCTTGAGCTTGAGCTCCTTCGCGGTGGCGCGCACGCCGTCGAGAGCATTGCGTGGGAACTCGGCGTCGGCGCCGGTGATGGCCAGCGTCTGCGGCTCGGGGTTCTGCTCCATCGCCACGCCGAAGAAGGCGTCCGAGAAGGCCCGCTTGGGGTTCGGTCCGCCGGTCGGCGTGATCGAGAAGTAGCGCGGATAGTGAAACTCCGAGTTCACCGCGAGGCCCAGCAACGCGAAGAAGGTCCGCTCGTGCTGCATCACGACGGGCATGGCCGGCGCGATCATGTTGGTGGCATAGCCGCTGGTCACGATATCGACCTTGTCGACATCGAGAAGCTTGGTGTAGAGCCCGGGAACGTTGGATGGATTGGAGGCATCGTCGTAGTAGACGAGCTTCACCGGCCGGCCGAGCAGGCCGCCACGGGCATTGATGTCCTCTTCCCAGATCTGCATGCCGAGCAGCGCCGACTTGCCGTTGGGCGCGAGGCTACCTGTCAGCGCCATGCCGAAGCCGATGGTGAGGGGCTTGCTGTCGGCTTTCGCAGTGCCGGCAACGCTCGCGACCGCGCCGGCCGCGGCCAGCTTTCCAAATTTGCGACGCTCGATCAGCATGTCGTTTCCTCCCTCTATCTATCGTTGTCCGATCCTAACCTTGCAAAAGCGCGCATGACAACGGCGGTCACAAGAGCGGCGGCGGTCCGGCAAGGCCGAGTGCATGCTGGCCGAACAGGCTGCCCTGCACATCGGTCGAGAACATCACATGGGCATTGGCCGCATGGGCGTCGCGAAACAACCGCTGCATGTTGCTGCTGAGATAAAGGCCGCTCGATCCTGCGATGCCCATCAGGATATCGACCGCCTCGAGGCAGAGCCGCACCGAGAAGAAGGCATCGCGGCGGTAGCGCACCTTGTCCTCGCGCGCGGGCTCGCGGCCGGCCCGCGCCACCGCCATGGCGTGGCGGCAGGCTTCGCGCATCAGGAGCCTCGCGGCATCGATGCGCGCACCGGCTTCGGCGACCTTGATCTGGATCGACTGGCTGGCGGCGACCGGCTGTCCGGTCATTGTCGCGTTTCGCTTGCGCGCGGCGCCCACCGTCGTCTCGTAGGCGCCCTCGGCGCAACCGAGCATGACGCCCGACAGGACATAGGGGCCAAGCGCCAGGAGCGGCAGGCGAAAGAGCGGCGTGTCGTTCACCGACGACCCGGGATGCGGCTTGCCGTTCATGGCCCAGGCGGTGATCGTGCGGCGCTCCGGCACGAACAGCTTTTTCGCCACCACATCCTTCGAGCCGGTGCCGCACAGCCCGGCGGCATGCCAGGTATCGACGATCTCGTATCGCGAGCGATGGACCAGCGCGAGCCGCTGGTCGACCGGCGGTCCGTCGTCGCGCTCGCGGACCATGAAGGCCAGCAGGTTCCAGTCGGAATTGTCGACGCCTGACGACAGCGGCCAGCGGCCCGAGATCTCGTAGCCGCCGTCGACCTTGCGGCCGCGGCCGGCCGGGAAGACGAGCGAGGTCGCGATCAGGACATCGGTCGACACGTCCCACAGCTCGGCCTGCGTCTCGGGCGGAAAGTAGCCCAGCATCCAATGGTGACTGGCGAGATTGCCGATGTTCCACGCGGTCGAGGGGCAGACGCGAGCGACCTCGGCGCAGACATCGACGAAGATGCCGACATCGAGCTCCGCGCCGCCGACCCGGGCGGGCTGAACGATGCGGAAGAGGCCGGCGGCGTGGAGGTCGCGCTCGGTCTCGTCGGGCATCCGGCGCAGCTTTTCGCACGCCTCGGCCCTGGCCGCGATCTTGGGCGCGAGACCGCGGGCGCGCTCGACCATTTCCTCGTAGCCCACGCCGGCAAAGGATGCAGATGCCTTCGGGAGGGTCGCCGACGGCGTCCAATCGAACCTCGCCGCGCTTTCGGTCATCGTACGTCACCCTCCCGATCGCCTTGTTTTGACAGACGATGCGGAGCGGCATGGAAGCGGTCAAGTGTTTGGCGTTTTGCGCGACGGCGGCCTATCGTCCGGCGGAAATCTTCGAGGATATCGACATGAACGCTCCCGACCGTCTGCGCGCTCTCCTTGCCCAACCCGGCTTTGTCGCGATGCCGGCAGTCTGGGATGGCCTCAGCGCCAAGCTGGCGTCGGTCGCAGGGTTCAAGACAGCGTTCCTGTCCGGATCTTGCGTCGCCGCGAGTCGCCTCGGCGGCCCCGATCTCGACCTGATCTCGTTCGGCGAGATGTTCGACTCCTTCAATATGGTGCACGGCGCGGCCCCCGATCTTCTGGTGCTGGCCGATGGCGATCACGGCTACGGCAACGCGATGAACGTCCAGCGCACGGTCCGTGCCTACGGTCGCGCCGGCGCGGCGGCGGTGCTGATCGAGGACAAGATCACGCCGCGCGCGCTCACGGCGGCCGGCAAGCCCTGCCTGCCGCGCGACGAGGCGCGCATGAAGATCCGTGCCGCTGTGGCGGCGGCGAAGGAGTCCGGCATCCTCGTGCTGGCACGGACCGATTGCCGGCCCACGCAAGGCATCGACGAAGCCGTGGCGCGCATCGAGATGTATGTCGAGGAAGGCGCCGACATTTTGTTCCTGGATTCGCCCGCGGACGAGGGCGAGATCAAGCGCGCCGTCGCTGCCGCCAAAGGCAAGCCGTCCTTCGCCGTGCTGTCGCCGGGCGCGCCGCGGGCGACGCCGTCGCAGAAGGAGGCGGCGGCGCTCGGCTTCAAGATCGGCACCTTCCCGACCGGCATGCTTTCGCCGGCGGTGGCCGGCATGAAGGCCGGGCTTGCGTCGATCGCGGCCGGCGAATCGGAGACCAAGCTCGCCTTGCCGCCGCCCGAGCTGCGCACGACGCTGGGCTATCCGGACTACGACACGCAGGCCAAGCCGTTTCTGCTCAAGGCGTCGTGAATGGACCGATCCGCGCTTTAGTGAAGGCTGGGCGGGCCTGGACCGCGGCCCACCAGGCCGCCACGCGCGGATGGCGCGCCGCTTGCGTCTCGTCCGGCGCGATTTCCTCGTCGATGCGCTTCACGAAGGGCACCACGGCGATATCGGCGATCGAATAGGCATCCCCCACCAGCCAGCCGCCTGGCCTGATCATCTCCTCCATCCTGTCGAGCAGCAGCACGAGCTTGCGCCGTGCCTCGCTCCGTTCCTCCTCGGTGTAAGGCTTGCGGGCGGCGCGATACCAGGCCTCCTGGCGTTCCTTGCTCGGCACCTTCTTGAGCCGTTCGGCCAGCTCCTCGTCGGACCATTGCGCCGCCACCTTGGCCAGCGAGTGTACCCAGTTGAAGACGATCAGATTGCCGATCAGCCCGTCGACATGGCGGATCCAGTTGCGCATCAGGGCGCGCCGATAGGGATCGGCGGGACGCAAGGGCGGATCGGGATGAACCTCGTCCAGATATTCGCAAATCGTTCCGCTCTCATGGAGCGGACGTCCATCATCCAGGATCAGCGCCGGCACGACGCCGTTGGGATTGATCCTGAGATATTCGGGCGAGTGATGCTCCATATTCTCCATATCGACGACGCGGCTTTCGTAGGCGAGGCCCTTTTCCGCCAGGCAAAGGCGGACTCGCCGCGAT
>DATEID010000448.1:0-4251 GCA_035279245.1 Reyranella sp. | reverse complement strand
TGCCTGCCGATGCGCTGATCTTCGATCTCGAGGACGCCGTCGCGCCCGATGCCAAGGAGGCGGCGCGGAGCAATGTCGTCGCCGCAGCCGGCAGCAAGGCCTACGGCAAGCGTGAGATCGCCATACGATGCAACGGGCTGTCGACCCCTTGGGGCAAGGCCGACGTCGCGGCGATCGCCAGGTCCGGCGCGGATGCGATCCTCGTGCCGAAGGTCGAGAGCGCGGCTGACGTCGCCAGCGTCGTCTCGCTGCTCGACGCGGCGGGAGCCCGGCCGGCGATGGCGGTGTGGGCGATGATGGAGACGCCCATGGGCATCCTGCGCGCCGAAGAGGTGGCGGGGTCGCACAAGCGACTGCAGCTCTTCGTCATGGGCACCAACGATCTCGTCAAGGACATGCGCGCCCGCCATACGCCGATGCGCCTGCCGATGGTGACGGCGCTCGGGCTCGGCATGCTGGCGGCGCGCGCCCATGGCCTCACCATCCTCGACGGCGTCTACAACGACATCAAGGACACCGAGGGTTTCCGCGAGGTCTGCAAGCAAGGTCTGGAGATGGGGTTCGACGGCAAGACCCTGATCCATCCGAGCCAGGTGGAACCCTGCAACGAGATCTTCGCGCCGTCGGCGGCCGAGCTCGAGACGGCGGGCAAGATCGTCACCGCCTTCAAGGCGGCGCAGGCCGAAGGCAAGGGCGTGGTCACGGTCGACGGCCGCATGGTCGAGAACCTCCATGTCGAGCAGGCGGAGCGCGCCCTGGCGCTCGCGGCCGCCATCAAGGAACTGCAGGCAGCATGAGCAAGAGCAAGACCGAAACAGGCAATTTCTTCGAGGATTTCAAGGTCGGGCAGGAAATCCGCCACGCCACCCCGCGCACCCTGACCGAGGCCGATGCGGCCTTGAACATCGCGCTCTACGGCTCGCGCTTCGCGGTCAACTCGTCCGACGAGTTCGCCCGGGCCATCGGCCTGCCGCGTGCGCCGCTCGACGACATGCTCGTCTTCCATGTGGTGATCGGCAAGACCGTGCCCGACATCTCCGTGAATGCCGTCGCCAATCTCGGCTATGCCGAGTTCCGCTGGGGCGTGCCGGTCTATCCTGGCGACACGCTTTCCGTGAGCTCGAAGGTGCTGGGCCTGCGCGAGACCTCCAATCGCGCAAGCGGTGTCGTCTGGGTGCGCTCGACCGGTGTCAACCAACGCGGCGAAACGGTGCTCGACTATGTCCGCTGGGTGATGGTGCACAAGCGCGATCCGGCGGCCTCGGTCGCCGCACCGGCCGTGCCGAAGACCGCCGCGGCGGTCGCGCCGGCCGATCTGATCATTCCGGCGGGTCTGTCGATCGAGGGCTACGACGATCTCGCCGCCGGTTCGCCCTATCGCTGGGAAGACTACGAGGCGGGCGAGCGGATCGACCATGTGAGCGGCATCACGCTCGAGGATTCCGATCATATGCTGTCGACGCGGCTCTACCAGAACACCGCCCGCGTCCATTTCGACGCCTTCGCCGGCAAGAACGCGCGCTTCGGCCGCAGGCTCGCCTATGGTGGCCATGTGATCTCGTTGGCGCGCGCGCTGTCCTTCAACGGCCTTGCCAACGGCTTTCGCGTTGCCGCCATCAATGCCGGCAGTCACGTCGGCCCGACCTTCGGCGGCGATACGATCTATGCGTGGACGGAAGTGCTCGAGCGTTCGCCCGTGCCTGGCCGGACCGACGTGGGTGCTTTGCGCGTGCGTACCATCGCAGCCAAGGACCATCCCTGCGCGGATTGGCCTGGCAAGGGGTCGGACGGCAAATACCATCCCGCCGTCGTGCTCGATCTCGACTACTGGCTGCTGATGCCGCGACGTTTGGACTGAGGCTCGACAAGCGAATTTCGCTGGAGAATCCGGGGCTTATCGACTGGACAGGGCTGAGTTTCATTGACTTGAGGGCCGCGGGCGCTAAAAAAGTCCAGCCGCCTGCCCAAATGAGCAGGGCAACAGAGGTTTCCACGCGATGAGCGTCGCCAATCGGCCGTCCAATCGGCCGCTCTCCCCCCATCTGCAGGTCTACCGCCCGCAGCTCACGTCGGTCCTGTCCATCCTGCACCGCGCGACGGGCATCGCCCTGTCGGTGGGCGCGCTCTACCTCGCGATCTGGGTGATGTATGCCGCCGGCGGCGCGCGCGGCTACGAGGCGTTCCAGAGCTTCAATGCCTCGATCCTGGGCCGCATCCTGCTGGGCGGCTGGCTGTTCAGCGCTTTCTATCATCTCTGCAACGGCATCCGGCACCTGTTCTGGGATGCGGGCTACGGCTTCGAGCTCAGGGACGCCTACCGCAGCGGCTGGATCGTCGTCGCCGTCTCGCTGATCGCCACGGTCCTGTCGTGGATCGTCGGCCTGCGGCTGGTGTGAGGGAGGCCTCGATGGACGATCGCAGAACGCCTCTCGCCCGCGCGCGCGGCCTCGGCTCTGCCAAGGACGGCGTCGGCCACTGGTGGGTGCAGCGCCTCACCGCCATCGCGCTCATCCCGCTGGTCGTATGGTTCGCTGTGTCGCTCGTCATGCTGAGTGGCGCCGACTACGCCGTCGTGCGCGCCTGGATCGGCTCGCCGCTCGTGATGGTGCTCCTGATCCTGACCATCGGCGTCGGGCTGCACCACGGCCAGCTCGGCATGCAGGTGGTGCTGGAGGACTATACCGACGGCGCGTGGCGGGTCGCGCTGATCGTGCTGGTGAAGTTCATTGCAGTCGTTTTTGGCCTCGGTGCCATCGTGGCCATCCTGCGTATCGGATTCGGAGGCTGAACATGGCCGACAACGAGAAGAAGAACGGTGCCGCTCCGGGGACGGTCAATATCGGCGGTCGTGCCTATACCGTCATCGATCACGAGTACGACGTGGTGGTCGTCGGCGCCGGCGGCTCGGGGCTGCGCGCCACGTTCGGCATGGCGGCGAAGGGATTGAAGACCGCCTGCATCACCAAGGTCTTCCCGACGCGCAGCCACACCGTTGCGGCGCAGGGCGGCATCTCGGCGGCGCTCGGCAACATGGGCCCCGACGACTGGCGCTGGCACATGTATGACACGGTCAAGGGCTCCGACTGGCTCGGCGACCAGGATGCGATCGAGTACATGTGTCGCGACGGCATCCCGGCGATCATCGAGCTCGAGCATTTCGGCGTGCCGTTCAGCCGCACTCCGGAAGGAAAGATCTACCAGCGGCCGTTCGGCGGCATGACGACCGAGTACGGCAAGGGCATCGCCCAGCGCACCTGCGCCGCGGCCGACCGTACGGGCCATGCCATCCTGCACACGCTCTACCAGCAATCGCTGCGCAATCACGCCGAGTTCTTCATCGAATATTTCGCGCTCGACCTCATCATGGACGAGGGCGTCTGCCGCGGCGTGATGGCCTGGAATCTCGACGATGGCACCATCCACCGCTTCCGCGCCCACAAGACGGTGCTGGCGACCGGTGGCTACGGCCGTGTCTACTTCACGGCCACTTCGGCGCATACGTGCACCGGCGATGGCGGCGCCATGGTGCTGCGCGCCGGCCTGCCGCTGCAGGACATGGAGTTCGTGCAGTTCCATCCCACCGGCATCTATGGCGCCGGCTGCCTGATCACCGAAGGCGTGCGTGGCGAGGGCGGTTACGTCACCAACGGCAACGGCGAACGCTTCATGGAGCGCTATGCGCCGTCGGCCAAGGATCTCGCCTCGCGCGACGTCGTTTCTCGCTCGATGACCATCGAGATCCGCGAAGGGCGCGGCTGCGGTCCCAACAAGGATTACATCGAGCTGCATGTCGAGCATCTCGACCCGAAGGTGATCCACGAGCGCCTGCCCGGCATCGCCGAGACGGCGCGCATCTTTGCCGGCGTCGATGTCACGCGCCAGCCGATCCCGATCCTGCCGACCTGCCACTACAACATGGGCGGCATCCCGGCGAACTATCACTGCGACGTCATGACGGTGAAGGACGGCGATCCCTTCACGGCGGTGCCCGGCCTGATGGCGCTGGGCGAGGCGGCCTCGGTCGGTGTGCACGGCGCCAACCGGTTGGGCTCCAACTCGCTGCTCTAGCTCGTCGTGTTCGGACGCTCGGCTGCCGAGCGCGCGGCCTCTCAGCTGACGCCGGGCGCGCCGCACAAGGACCTGCGCAATGCGGGCGAAGCGGCGATCGCTCGCCTCGACCGGCTGCGCCATGCCTCGGGTGGCACGCCGACCGCCGAACTGCGCACGCAGATGCAGCGCACGATGCAGAAC
>DATEID010000447.1:0-15509 GCA_035279245.1 Reyranella sp. | reverse complement strand
CGGCGAACAGCAGGAAACCCACCACGATCACGAGCCGCGCATCGAACCTCTTCATGAGTCGCGGCACCAGCGGGATCAGCACGAGCTGCGGCAGTCCGGTCCAGGCCAGCACCATGCCGATCTGCTCGGAGTTGTAGCCCTGGATGCGCGACAGGTAGAACGGCAGGATGAAGACCGAGCCGTAGAGCGCGATGCCCAGCAAGAAGTTGGCGCAGAGGCCGAACCCGAAATTGCGCCGCAGCATCAGCCGCAGGTTCAGCAGGGGATGGCTGGTCTTGAGCTCGATCCAGACGAACAGGATGAGGGCGACCGCGGCCACGATCGACAGGCGCACGATGTAGGGCGAGCCGAACCAGTCGTCCTTGTTGCCTTCCTCCAGCACGGTCTGCAGGGCGCTGAGCCCGATTGCCATGGTGGCGATGCCCGCCCAGTCGCCGTTGCGCAGCAGGCCGAGCTGCATCGGCGCGCGTTGCAGGGAGAACCACAGCATCCCCAGCATCACCGCACCCGGGACGAGATTGACGTAGAAGATGTATTGCCAGCCCCAGTTCTCCGTGAGGTAGCCGCCGATCGTGGGACCGATCGCCGGCGCGAAGGTCGCGGAAAGGGCGAACAGGGCGAGCCCGACGGGCTGCTTGACGGCGGGCAGCAGCGTGATGATGAGGGTGAAGGCCATCGGGATCAGAACGCCGCCGGTGAAGCCCTGGAAGGCGCGCAGCACGATCATCTGGCCGAGATTTTGCGCCAAGGCGCAGGCGGCCGAGAAGGCGAGGAAGAGCGCGGCGTTGGTCAGCAAATAGACGCGCACCGAGAAGACGCGCGCCAGCCAGGCGCTGAGCGGGATCACGACGATCTCGGCCACGAGATAGGCGGTCGAGATCCAGCCGCCGTCGTCGATCCCCGCGCCGATCGCGCCCTGGATGTCGGCCAGCGACGCGTTGACGATCTGGATGTTGAGGACGGCCATGAACGCGCCGAGCGTGGAGCCGATCACGGCGATCCAGGTCCGGGCGGGGACTGGAGAGGCGGCGGCTTCCATTGCTGCCTCCCTATTTTGTCGACCTGGTATCCACGGTCGGCTCGACCGACATGCCGGGCCGCAGCAGGCCTTCGAGCTTCTCGTCGTCCAGCACGATCTTCACCGGGATGCGCTGCACGATCTTGGTGAAGTTGCCGGTCGCGTTGTCGGGCGGCAGCAGCGCGAACTCGAGGCCGCTCGCCGGCGAAAGGCTGTCGACATGGCCCTTGAGCCTGACATCCGGGAAGCTGTCGATCTCGATCTCGGCCGGCTGGCCGGGGCGCATGCGGGCAAGCTGCGTCTCTTTGTAGTTCGCGACGATATAGACCGCATGCAGCGGCACGACGGCCATCAAGGCCGTGCCGGCCTGCACGAATTGGCCGACGCGCAGCGCGCGAGCGCCGACCGTGCCGTCGACCGGCGCCGTGACTGTCGTGTAGGAAAGATTGAGCTCGGCCTGATGCCGGTTGGCGAGGCTCCGATCGCGAGTGGCTTCGGCGCGCATCCGCTCGGTCCTGAGCACGTCGACCTTGCGCCGTGCCACCAGAAGGCTGGCGCGATCGTGCTCGAGTTGGGCAGTCTTCTCCTTGAGCGCCGTCTCGGCCTGCTGGGCGCGCTGCACGGTGCCGTAACCGGTCTTCACCAGGGCGCTGTAGCGGGCGTTGTCGGCCTTCGCGAAGGTCAATGCCGCCTGGGCTGCGGCGATGTCCGCATTGGTCTGGTCGATCACGGATTGCTGCTGGGCGATCTGCGCATCGAGGTTGCGCAATGTCGCTTCCGCCGCCTCGACATCCGCGTTGGCTTGGTCGAGCGCGACGCGGAAGTCGCGGTCGTCGATGCGCGCAAGCACCTGGCCGGCCGCGACCTTCTGGTTGTCCTCGACCAGCACCGCGGTGACGTAACCGGAGATCTTCGGCGCGACCGTCGTGTAGTCGGCTTGGACGTAGGCGTTGTCCGTCGATTGCTGGTATTGGCCGACCGTCCAGTAGCCGTAGCCCCAGTCGATCCCGACTCCCAGGGCCGCCACGAGGCCAAGGCCGAGCGCCCAGCGCTTCAAGGCGGCCTTCGAAAGCAGGGGGCCGTTGCTGCGGGCGAGGCCGGCAATGACGGCATAAGAAAGCAGGGACATGAAAACTCCGCATTCAGATGCGGGATAGATGTTCCTTCCATTTTGGATTGATAATTGCTCTGATATTTGAAAGATTATCTTCTGACAGTTGATAATAGGTCTTCCAATGGACCGCCTCACAGGCCTGACGGTTTTCGCCCAAGTCGTTGAATCAGGGGGATTTTCGGCGGCGGCGCGACGCCTCAACATGTCCACGACCATGGTCAGCAACCATGTCCACGCCCTGGAGGATCGGCTGGGCGCCCGCCTTCTGAACCGGACGACGCGGCGGGTGAGCCTCACGGATGTGGGACAGGCTTACTACGAACGCTGTCGCCGCATCCTCGCCGACCTCGAGGAGGCGGATCAGGCGGCGGGTCTCTTGCAATCGACGGTGCGGGGCACGCTGCGCCTCTATACCGGCGTCCATCTGGTGCCGTTCATCGCACCCGTCGTGATCGAGTTCCTCGCCCGCTATCCGGAAGCTTCGATCGACCTCAATGCCGGCGAGCGCAATGTCGATATGGTCGAGGAGGGGCTGGATCTCGCGATCCGCGCCGTCCAGCCGCCGGAAGGCAACCTGATCCTCCGCCGGCTGGCCAACTGGCATCATGTCCTGTGTTGTGCGCCGTCCTATCTCGAGAGGCGCGGCGCGCCGCAGCGGCTCCAGGATCTGACGCAGCACAACTGCCTGCGCTTCGCGCTCTATCCGTTCGGCGAGGAATGGCAGTTCATCGGACCGGGCCAAGCCCAGGTCTCGGTCCGTGTCTCGGGCAACCTCGTCACCAACAGCGCGACGACGATGCTGGATGCGGCGCTGGCCGGACAGGGCATCATGATGGCCGCGTCGTTCCTGGGCATTGCCCCCGATCTCAAGGCTGGTCGCCTCGTCCGGTTACTGCCTGACCACAAACCCATCGACTTCGCGATCAACGCGACCTATCCGACGCGCCACCACCTTTCGAGCAAGGTGCGGGCTTTCCTCGACTTGGCCGCCGAGCACATGGCGCGGCATCGGCAGGAGCTTATCTCCGGTTAGAGTGGGATGGCTCTTACTCGCCGCTGCTAAAAGACGAAGCTCAGGGCAGGCGCTTCGCTCGGCTTCGGTCGGGACGACGGAGGAACGCAAACGCATCCCATTCTAGAATCGCGCTGCGAAGCAGCCGTGCAGACCGAACGGCACGTGGTGCTTCAGCCGTGCGGTGAAGAGAGGCTTGGCAGGAAGGTCGCGCGCGTCCAGGCCGACGATGGCGCTGCGTTGCGTTCCGGAGTCAAAGACGAGCGTCACGAGGACGCCCTCGTCCTCAGCGGTGCCGGTGGAAACGAACACGGCCTCGCCGGGATAGCCGTCGGGGCCGAAGTCGTGGCTTGTCGTCGCGCCGCTCTCGAGATCGATCTTCGCGATCTGTTGCTGCAGCCCCAGGGTGCGGTCGGCCGGGTTGCAGGCAAAGTAGGCAAAGCGATGATGCCTCCCGGCATAGGCAGGATTGATGGTCGGGAACTCGTTGGCCGTTCCCGTGGCGAAGGCCTGCGTCTCGGCCTTGCCTCCGACGAGGTCCACGCGCAGGCGGGTGAGCGCCGCCATGCCTTGGGCGGGCCAATCGGAGCGCCAGAAATCGCGCAGCGCCTGGCCGATGACCGCGTAGTCCGGATAGCGCGCCAGGTCGAGAACGAGGAAGCCGTCCTCCTCGTAGCCGTTGGCGAAGTGGAACTGGAAGAAGGGGTCGGTCTCGATGATACGCGGCGCGCCGCGGCCGTCGCGCGGCACCAGCAGGATCAGGGTGGGCTTGCCGCCCTCCCAGTGCAGGGCGCGGTCGAAGCTCGCGAGCCCCAGGAGCATCTTCAACGGACGGACCAGGATCGGGTCGAGACAGAAGGCGAGATGATGCCGCGTCAGCACGAAGTCGTGGTTCATCAACGGATAGGGCAGCGTCACCGCCGGTAAGGCGGTCATCCGGCCGCGATGCAGCCGATAGGATGTAAGCGTGGTCTTGCGCCCGTAGTCGATGCCGAAGTTGAACAGCTCGCCGCTCTCGGGGTCGATCTTGGGATGGGCGGAGAACGCCCGGACCACGCCGCCGAAATCGGCAAGGCCCTTGGTCTCCAGCGTCGCGGGATCGAGCTCATGGGGTGGTCCGCCTTCCCACAGGGAGAAAAGGCGTCCGCCTTCGACCGCGACCGAGGTATTCGAGACGTTGGCCGGCTGGCGGAAGATGTTCGCCGGAATGCCGCCGGGACGCATCTTGCCGAAGCCGCGATGGACGATGCGGCCGGCCCGCGTCTCGTCGAGATAGTTGGCGGTCGCTACGTACCGATTGCGATAGCGAATGCCTTCGCCATCGAAGCGGATGGCCTGGACCATGCCGTCGCCATCAAACCAGTGCGCGAACCATTCGCCGGCGAGTTCGTTGCGGCCGGCACCGTTTCGGAACAGCGTGCCGCGCAACGCGGGGGGAACTGTTCCGTCGACATCCGCGATGCAGTAGTCGAATTCGTTCGCCAGGGAGCGGAACCCGCCGCTCCAGGGATGGACGGCCATCGCGCTCCGGTCAGTACTGGATATGGACCGGCCAGACCGAGGGGCCGCCGGGATAGGCATACGCGGCGGCGTCGAAGCTCGGCGGGCCCATGCTTCCCTTGGCGTCACGGGAGAAGCCATATCCCTGTTTCGGCTTGCCGAACATGCCGGTCTCGAGCCGAGCCTCGTTGTGCTCGGCGTGGAAGACCGCGACGGCATAGGTACCGGGAGGCACGTCGGCGAAGACGCATGTCGCCTTGCCGCCGGAAATCGCTGCGGTCACGCCCTTGAATTCCTTGCCCGGCTCGCGGAAGCCCTTGGCCGAGGCATAGAGGCCGCAGCGCACCACGCCCAGATCGTTGCGCAGCCCCTCGACGGGCACGGTGATGGTGTTGGCGGTCTGCGCCGAGGCGGCGGAGGCCATCGCCACGGCTAATGCCGCAGCGAGCAGCCCCATCAACTTGGTCATGCCCGTCTTCCTTCCCTCGCTAGAACCCCCCGAACTTGTAGGAAAGCCCGGCGCGGATCGTCTGGTTCGAGGGTTGGAAGGTCGCGCCATAGGCCGAGGCCTGACCGAACTGGGTGTACCGATATTCGATCCGGGTCGACCAGCCGTCGGCAATGCGCATCTCGACGCCCGGTCCGATCGTCCAGCCGCCCAAGGTGGTGTCTTGGGAGGCGCTGGCGAAAGCGCCGGCCCCTGCCGCCGACACTGTCGTGGTGAAGGTCGTTCCGGTGTAGCCGGCAACGGCGTAGAGAAGCGTCGACGGCGTCGGCAGGAAGCCGAGGCGTCCGAGGATGCTCCACGACATGTTCTGCCGCGATGTCACGGCGGCGAAGGCGCCACCGGTTGTCGCGCTGGTGGTCGATTGCAGGCCGGCCCAGGTGAGATCGCCTATCACACCGACCAGGGCACGGTCGTTGAACTGATAGTCGGCGCCGGCGAAGACCGATCCCAGCAGGCCCTGGCCACCGGTGTTGGCGCTCGCCGAGGCGCCGCCGAAACTTGCGTTCACATTGTTGCTCAAGGCGCCGGCGCCGCCCGCGCCGCCGAGATAGATCCCGGTCCAGTTGACCTTGCGCTCGGTCTCGGCCTGGGCGGCTTCAGATGTCGCACCACCGGGGGCGCCGAACCGGTAGGTCACACCGAGGCGCGCCGTATGGATGGACGGCCATAGGCTCAAGCCCGTGCCCGACAGCGTCTTCTGCCCGTACTGGCTGTAGCGATACTCGACCTTGGTCGACCAGCCCGCTCCCAGTTTCGTTTCCACGCCGCCGCCGACCGTCCAGCCATTGAAAGTGTCACGACTGTCGAAAAAAGCCGATCCGCCGCCCCCGAACGCCGAAGCCGTTGTATGCATATTCTGCCCGGTATAGCCGCCGATGCCGTAAAGCAGGGTGGACGGTGTGGGCAGTACGCCCGCCCGCAGCAGCAGCGCCCAGCCGAGATCGGGATGTGACGTCAGTGTCGCGCCGGCGCCCGGCACTTGGGCCGATACCGTCGAATCCAGGCCGCCGTACGACAGCTCTCCCAGTACGCCGACCAGGGCCTGCGGCGTGAACTGATAGTCGAAGCCGCCGTAGATCGAACCGAATACGCCTTGGCCGCCCAGCCCGTCGACGCTTAGGGCGGGACCGGCGCCCGTCAGGTTCGCGCGGTCGACCATCGCCTGGACGCCGAAGGCGGCGCCGAGATAGGGCCCGGTCCACGTCGGCCCGTAGGCGGATGCGGGAAAATCGATCGGTTGGGTTTGGGCGGCGGCAGAGCCAATGCCGAGGGACGCCGTGGCGACGGCGGCGTACAATTTTTTCAGTGTCATTTCATTCGATTAGACGGAGAAGTTAAACTAATTTAGCATAACAAAAGCTTATCGACAAATCGCCGGCACCATGGACGCGGCGAAGGCCTTGAGATCTGCCGGCGGAATGCCGATGCGGGCGCGGATTGCCAAGGTATCGAGCAAGGAACCTGCCATCCTCGCCCGCGCAGCGGGAGGCGGAGACCGGACGAGCTCGCCCGCGGACACTGCCTTGGCGAAGGCAGCTTCGAAGCACTGCTCGAATTCCTGCAGGAGCGTGTGCGCCATGGCCGCGATCCTCGGATGCGTCGGCGCCTCGACGGCGGCAGTGCCGACGATCAGGCAGCCGCGCGGTATCGGCGGCGCCGTATAGATGTCGATTGCGGCGTCGAACACCTGGGCGAGGCGCCCCTCGATGGTGCCCTTGCCGCCCAGGATGGCCCGGAGGCCGACAAGGCTCTTGTCGCCGTAGAAGCGCAAGGTGTGGATATAGAGCTGCTCCTTGTCGCCGAACGCGGCGTAGAGGCTCGGCCGGTTGAGGCCTGCCGCCTCGGCCAGCTCGTCGAGCGAGGCGCCGGCGAAGCCCTTGTCCATGAACACCACACGCACGCGGTCGAGCACCTCCGCGGTGTCGAACGAACGCGGCCGGCCTCTCGGGCGCTTTGGCTTCGGTTCCATTATTTTTGTACTGGATCGCATATAATCCCTTGACTCGATCGTTGCGGTATATTTTTGTACCACATCGCATAGAAACAATGGAGGATGCGATGGAACTGTACGCTTCGCCGATGGCCTGCTCGCTCGCCTCGCACATCACCGCCCTCGAGGCCGGCCTGCCCGTCAAGGTGCGCTTCGTGAAGGACAAGAAGACCGACGAAGGCGGTGACTTCTTCGCCATCGCGGCCAACGGCTATGTTCCGGCGCTGCGGCTCGATACGGGCGAGGTGCTGAACGAGGGCTCTTCGGTGCTGCAGTATCTCGCCGACCGCAAGCCCGAAGCGGGCCTCGCGCCGGCCTGGGGCACGATCGAGCGCTATCGGCTGATCGACACGCTCAACTATCTCGCGACCGAGGTGCACAAGAAGCTGTTCCAGCCGATCTTCTCGCCGGATGCGCCGGCCGAGGCCAAGGCCGCGGCCAAGACGCAGCTCGAACCGACGCTCGATTACATCGCGCGACGGCTGGGCAGCGGCAGCCATCTCGTGGGCAACAGGTTCACCGTGGCCGACGCCTATCTCGTAACGCTGCTCAACTGGTTCGGCTTCGTGGGCTGTGATCTCGAGAAGTGGCCAACGCTCCATGCCTATCATCAGAAGCATCTGCAGCGGCCATCGGTCGCCCAGGCGATGGGCGTGGAGATGGAGGAGCGCAAGCGACGGGCAGCCTGATCATCTTGCTGGGGGCGCGCGACTCCAGTCGCGTGTCTTTCTCTGATCATGGAAGATCGCGCCACTGGAATGGCGCGCCCCCAGCATCATGACTTCTTGTTGAGCACCCCGAACCGGTCCTTCGGCGGCTTCTCGCGGGCGGCGGGCCCGTAAGTGCCGAGCTCGATGCGGTGGGGGATGGTGAGCATATAGTTCTTGAACGCGCCTTCCATCGCCTGGCGCCAGCCTTGGGCGTCCTGCATCTCGTTGACGGATGCCTTGGCGAACTTGAGGGCAAAGGGATCGCGCTCGGCGATGCGCTGCGCGAGTGCCATCGTCTCCGCTTCGAGCTCGGCGCGCGGCACGACCCGGTTCACCAGGCCGACCTTCTCCGCCTGCGCCGCGGTGATGAAATCGCCGGTGAAAAGATACTCCTTGGCCTTGCGCGGACCGAGATCCCACGGCATCGAGAAATACTGCACGTGGGCGCCACCCCATTTGACGGCGCGGTCGGCGAACAGCGCGTCGTCGCTGGCGATGATGAGATCGCAGGCCGAGGCGATCATCATGCCGCCCATGATGCAGTAGCCCTGGACCTGGGCGATGGTGGGCTTCGGAATGTCGCGCCAGCGCATCGTGTTCTCGAAGAAGCGCTCCCAGAGACGTCGGTACTCGCCTTTGAAGCCCGGCTCGAGCAGCGTCTTCTTCTGGTCCTCCATCTCCTGCGGGCTGCCGAGATCGTGACCGGCGGAAAAATGCTTGCCGGCGCCCGCCAGGATGATGACCCGCACCTCATCGTTGTCGACCGCCGCCTTGAAGGCGTCGTCCAGCTCCTCGAGCAGGATCCGGCTCTGCGCGTTCAGCACCTCCGGCCGGTTGGTCGTGATCTTGAGCACCGCTCCGGTGCGCTCGGTGAGCAGCGTCGCATAGTCCTTCATGCCGCGGCCCGCAGTTCCGGCGCGAGGCCCGCGCCCATGAGGTCGACGAAATTGTCGCGATAGAAGCGCTGCTTCTGCGCCTCGGTGACGGCGGCCTTCTCCATCGACGCCTCGAACCGCTTGATCGGATGGCGTCCGCCTTCGACATGGGGGTAGTCGGAGGAGAAGAGGCACACTTCGTCGCCCGAGTTGGCGATGATCCAGCCGGCATCCTCGTGCGGGTAGGGCGTCACGCGTACCTGGCGCTTCACGTATTCGCTGGGCTTGAGCGACATCTTCTGCAGCCGTTCCTCGTTCTTGTAGAAGGCGTTGTGTGCCGAATCCATGTTGCGCATCCAGCCCGGCACCCAGGAAGCGCCCTGCTCGATGACACCGAACTTGAGTCGCGGAAAGCGGTCCAGCACGCGATCAACGATCAGCGCCGTCATCGCCTTCATCGGCGGATAGGCGATCGCCATGTAGTCGATCGACCTAAAATTGTCGTCGCCGCCGTGGAAGTCGGGCACGGGCGGCAGGCCGTTGTTGAAATAGGCGTCCTCCAGAAGCTTCCCGCCGCCGCCGACATGAAACACGATCGGCAGCCCCGCCTCCTGGGCGATCGCCCACAGCGGATCGAAGCCGATATGGCTCGGCGAATGGTTGTCGGGGCAGCGCGACGGGATCAGCAGCGCCTTGGCGCCGAGCTCGATCGCCTCGCGCGCGGCTTTGGCGGTGCGCTCGAAATCGAGCAGCGGCACGTAGCCGGTCGGCAGGAGCCGCCGGTCGACCGAGCAGAAGTCGACCATGTGCCGCGTGTGGGCGCGCGCCACGGCATAGGCGAGATCGGGATCGCGTCCGGCCTCGAGCACCGTGGAATAGTTGAGCAGCGCCGTCGTGAACACGAGCTGGCTCGCGAAGCCCAGAAGGTCGATCGATCGCGTGCGGTCCTGCTTGCGGTAAGAGCCGAGCGCATTCCAGTTCTTGGCGATCATGATCTGCGAGTCGTCGAATGCCTCGGACGCGCCGGTGCGATGCGCCTCGGTGAGATGGCCGTGAAAGCCTTCGCGGCGCGGGAACAGCACGGTGTCGGTGACGATGCCGCGATACTTCGCCTCAAGATGCTGTTCGAGAAAGCCCGGCACTTCCATGATGTGCGCGTCGGCGTCGTGAATGACGCGGCCGGTCGCGTAGGGCATGTTTCCTCCGGTCTTCGCTGTTGATCGGAGCTTAGCATGACGCCCGACATTTCCCATGCCGTCCGCCTGCTGCTGGAGGCGCGCCGTTCCGGCACGCAGATGACGCCGCCTTTCGCCTTGCCCGACCGCGATGCGGTCTACGCCATCCAGGACGGCGTGGCCAAGGCGACAGGACCGGTCTCGGGCTGGAAGGTCGGCGCGCGCACGCCGACGGCCGAGCCCAATCCCGCGCCGCTGCTTGCAGGCGCTTTGGTCGAGTCGCCGGCCAGGTTCGACGGCAAGGCGATGCACATGATCGGCGTGGAGATCGAGATCTCGTTCCACATCGTTCACGATCTTCCAGCGCGCCGGGAACCGGTCGGCCGCGAGGAGGCGCTCGCGGTCGTGGGCGATGCGTTCGTCGGCATGGAGGTGGTCGACACCCGACTCGCCGACTTCAAGAAGGCCGATCCCGAATGGTTGCTGGCCGACAACCAGATGAACCATGCGCTGGTGATCGGCGACAGCATCAGACAATGGCGGGCGCTCGACTGGGCGAACCTGCGCGTGAGGCTCACGATCGACGGCAGGATTGAGGTCGACCAAACGGGCGGGCTAGGCGCCGTCGATCCGGTGCGGCCGCTTGCCTGGATGATCGATCATGCGGTGCGCTTTCGCGGCGGTGTCCGCAAAGGGCAGGCGATCACCACCGGTTCGTGGACCGGCTTGCGCTACTACGGGCCCGGCACGACGGCGCGCGGCGCCTTCGTTGGTCTCGGCGCGGTCGAGGCGAGCTTCTGACGGTTCGGCTGAGGCCGTAACCTCGTGCATCGGCCGAGCGGCAATGTCGGCCCATGCACAACACCCTTCGCTTCCATGTCCCAGCGATCGAATCGAACGCCCGACATCTCTGGCCGCCTCTCATCGCGAGGCTGGCATTATGGCGTGAGCGCAGCCGTTCGCGTCGACATCTCGCCCTGCTCGACGATCGTGCGCTGGCCGATATCGGCCTCAGCCGCGCCGAGCAGTGGCAGGAAAGCCGTAAGCGCTTCTGGCAGCCCTGATCCGTCAGCGCCCGCTCCATTTGGGCGGTCGCTTCTCCAGAAATGCGCTCATGCCTTCGCGGAAGTCGGCGCTGCCGTAGGTATGGCGGATCAGGTCGTCGATATTCTCGTCGCCGATCTTCGCCTGCAGACGGCGCAGCGCTTCCTTGGTCGTCTGCATGGTGATCGGCGCGTGGCCCGCGAGCGTCGACGCCAGTTCCCGCGCCCGCGCCTGCAGCTCGGCCGTGGCCGGCAGCACTTCGCTGACCAGCCCTACGTGTAACGCGGTCGTTGCATCCATCATTTTGGCGAGCAGGATCATTTCCTTGACGCGCTGCGGGCCGATCAGTGCAGCCAAACGCGCATAGTTCGGCATGGACAGGCAGTTGCCAAGAGTGCGCGCGATGGGGAAGCCGAATTGGGCCGAGGCCGAAGCGATGCGGAAATCGCAGACGGCGGCGATCGCGGCGCCGCCACCGGTGCAGTAGCCGGCAATGGCGGCGATCGTCGGCACCGGGCAGCGTTCGATGGTGTCGAGGATGCGATCCATCTTGCGCTCGTAGGCGATGCCGTCGTCGCCATCCTTGAAGGACTTGAACTGCGCGATGTCGGTGCCGGCGGCGAAAGCCTTGTCGCCGGCGCCGGTGATCACCAGCACTTTCGCCTCGTGCGTCGTGGCGACGCGGCCACAAATCTCGGCCAATCCTTCATACATCGCAAAGGTGAGCGCGTTGCGGGCCTGCGGCCGGTTGAAGGTGATCCAGCCGATCTCGCCGTGCTTGTCGTAGAGCAGTTCCTGGGTCATGTCCTCTTTCCGTGGAATGGCCACATCGTAGGCGAGACATCATGCCGTTTGAACGACTTCTGAAGGGCTTCGCGGAATTCCGCTTGGGCTATTACCGAGAGCATCCCGAGCTTTTCGAGAAGCTCGCCACCCAGGGCCAGTCGCCGGAGGTCCTGGTCATCGGCTGCTCCGATGCGCGCGTCGATCCCGGCATTCTGGCCCAGGCGCGTCCTGGCGACATCTTCACCGTGCGCAACATCTCCGCGATGGTGCCGCCGGCGCAGCCGGATGAGCGCCAGCACGGTACGTCCGCTGCCATAGAATACGCGGTGCGCGGTCTCGAGGTCCGGCATGTGGTGGTGCTCGGGCATGCCCTGTGCGGCGGCATCGCCGCACTGGTCGATGGCGAACGATCGAGCGCCTATGCGAGCTACGACTATCTTTCGACCTGGATGGCGGTCGCGCAGGAGGTGCGCGACCTCGCGGTGGGCGAACTGGCCGGCAAGCCGCGGGAGCAGGTCGTGCGCGCCGTCGAGCAGGCAGCCGTGCTGAAGAGCGTCGCCAATTTGATGAGCTTTCCCTGGATCGCCGAGCGAGTCGCTACCGGCAAGCTCCATCTGCACGCTTGGTGGTTCACCCTCGTCGAAGGCCAGCTCTACGCCTTCAACTCCGAGACGGCCCGTTTTGAGCCGGTCGAAGGGGTCGATGTGACGCCGACGGTCGCGAAGGGCACGTCCCTCTCGGCGATCAAGCCCGAGCGCCTGATCGCCGTCGCGGCCGGGAAGCCGGCCTTCTAGCTAGACCAAGATGAGTCCAAGTTCTCGTCGTCCCGACCGAACCCGAGCGACGGAGAACCTAAACTAATCCTGCCTAGCCTTGGCCAGCCAGAGATTCGATGGCGGCGTCAACGCCGCCCGACGCGAAGGGCACGCCCGCCGTCTTCATCGCCAGCTCCGTGGTCGCGAGGCAACCCAGCAGCATCGGCTCGTTCAAGTCGCCCAGATGGCCGATGCGGAAGACCTTGCCCATCAGCGGCCCGAGCCCACCACCCAGGGACAGATTGTAGCGCTCCAGCGCGGCCTTGCGCAGGCCGTCCGAGCTCACGCCCTCGGGCATCAGCACGGTCGTGACTGAATTGGACAGGCGCTCCGGCGTCTCGCCGTAGAGCGTCGGTCCCTTGCCATTGGCGCCCCAGGCGCGGACGGCGGCGCGTGTCGCTTCGGCGAGCCGGGCATGGCGCGCGAACACCGCATCGAGGCCTTCCTCCTCCAGCATCTTGATCGATTCGTGGAGGCCGAAGAAGAAGTGCACGGGCACGGTGCCGATGAAGCGCTGCGGCAGGCGCGCCTCCATCAGCTGCCAGTTGAAGTAGTACTTCGGCATCTTCGAGGTCCGCGACGCTTCCATCGCCTTGGCGCTGACGCCGGTGATGGCCATGCCGGTGGGCATCATCAGGCCCTTTTGACTGCCGCCGACTGTGACGTCCACGCCCCAGGCGTCCATCTTGTATTCCATGCTGCCGAGCGAGGAGATCGTGTCGGAAAGGAGCAGTGCCGGATGCCTGGCCTCGTCGATTGCGCGGCGAACGTCGGCCAGCGGCAGCACCATGCCGGTCGCGGTCTCGTTGTGCACGGCCAGCACGGCCTTGATCTCGTGTGCCTTGTCCTTTGCCAGACGTTCGGCGACCTTGGCGATATCGACGCCCTTGCGCCAGTCGGCCGGCACGGTCTCGACCTTGAGTCCCAGCGTCTCGGCCATCTCCTTCCAGCCCAGCGAGAAGTAACCGGTCTCGACCACCAGCACGGTCTCGCCGGGCGAGAACAGATTGGCCATCGCCGCTTCCCACGCGCCGTGGCCGGTCGAGGCGTGGACGAAAAGCGTCTGGTCCGTCTTCAGGATGCGCTTCACGCCGGCCATGCAGGCGCGTTGGATTTCCAAAAACTCCGGCGCCAGGAAATCCATCACCGGCCGATCCATCGCCCGCAGGATGCGGTCGGGAATGTTGGTGGGGCCGGGATTGTTGAAGAACTGCCGTCCGCGCGGCTTCACGTTCACAGAAGCGTTCACTTGGGACTCCGGTCTGCGAAAGACCATGGGACGATAGGGCCGCGGCCCTTGGCGAGACAAGCGAGGCTTGCGATGCTCTGCCATTAGCTGTGTTGAGGGCAAGTATGAGCGCGCAAAAGAACGATTCATCGCAGACCAACTCCGCCGTCGTGGCCGATTACAAGGCCCGCACCGGCGGTTCGGCGGCGCTCTACGAGCGGGCGCGCAAGGTCCTGCCGAGCGGCATCACGCACGATGCGCGGTATCTCGATCCCTATTCGATCCACGTCGCGAGGGCCAAGGGCGCGCGCAAGTGGGACGTCGACGGCAACGAATATGTCGACTATTTCGGCGGCCATGGCGCGCTGCTGCTGGGCCATTCGCATCCGGCGATCGTCGAGGCGGTGAAGCGGCAGATGGAGCTCGGCACGCACTACGGCTCGAGTCACGAGCTCGAGGTGCGATGGGCCGAGCTGGTCTGCGAGCTGATTCCGTCGGCAGAGAAGGTGCGCTTCACCGCATCGGGCACCGAAGCCTCGCACATGGCGATCCGCCTCGCGCGTGCCCATACCGGCAAGGAGAGGATCGTGCGCTTCGTCGGCCACTTCCACGGCTGGCACGACACCGTCGCCGCGGGCGCGGTCTCGCACTACGACGGCACGACCACACCCGGCGTGCCGCAGAGCGCCACCGATCTCACCATCCTGATGCCGGCCGACGACGTGAAGCCGGTCGTGAAGCTCCTCGAGGAGCGCGACGATATCGCGGCCGTGATGTTCGAGCCGTCGGGTGCGTCTTGGGGCCAGGTGCCGCTGCCGCCCGGCTTCGCCCAGGCGATCCGCGAGGTGACGGCGCGCCGTGGCGTCGTGATGCTGATGGACGAGGTGATCACCGGCTTTCGCTGGTCGTCGGGCGGCGCGCAGAAGGCGTTGGGTGTCACGCCCGACCTCTGCATCCTGGCCAAGATCGTGGCCGGCGGACTGCCGGGCGGCGCGGTCGCGGGCAAGCGCGAGATTCTCGACCGCATCGACCATGCGGCGACGGCGGCGAAGAACCAGGAGAAGATCGCCCATCCCGGCACCTACAACGCCAATCCGCTGTCGGCGGCGGCTGCGGTCGCGGCGCTGTCGCTGGTGCGCGACGAGGATCTCGCCGAGAAGGCCAACAAGACCGCCGCGGAGCTGCGCGCGGCGTTGCGCCAGGTGCTGATCGAGGAGAGCGTGCCGTGGGGCATCTACGGCCAGTCCTCGACCTTCCTGATCTATCCGAATCCGACCGGCGAGGCGGTCGATGCCGCGACCTTCGATCCCTTGAAGCTGGGCTTCGCCAAGCTGAAGGGCGCGCGCTCCGGTCCGCTCACCGGCAAGATCCGCATGGGCCTGATGACGCACGGTGTCGATGTCATGGGAGCGCCCGGCGGTTTCGTCTCGGCCTTCCACGGCGGCGCCGAGATCGAGAAGACGGTGCACGCGTTGCGCCAGACGGTGCGCGCCCTCAAGGCCGAACGCGAAGTGAAGGCAGCTTAGCCTGCTTCGTCGGGTTCGCGCACGCATCCGTTCGTGTCATTCCGAGCGCAGCGAGGAATCCTTGATCGGCGCCGCAAAAGATCCCTCGCGGCGCTCGGGATGACACCGTTTTCTGCAACCAGCCTTCTCGCTATGTGCGTTCGTCCCGTGGATTAATACGTTACCGCGGTCCCTTGCCGATGTGGGCGATCGCGTCGATCTCGACCAG
>DATEID010000446.1:0-3703 GCA_035279245.1 Reyranella sp. | reverse complement strand
GGCCGTCGCCGATGCGCGCGAGCGATGGAAAACCTATAGGGAAGCGGGCCACACGGTCGTCTACTGGCAGCAGACGAGCGGCGGCTGGGAGAAGAAGGCGTAGTCATCGCCTCGGGCGTCGAAAGGCACGGAACGCGGCCGACAGGCGCTCGCCGAGCCCGATTGCGCCTTCACGGCGATAGAAGGACGGCTTGTCTTTCTCGAACTCGGCAAGATAGCTGGCATAGGAACGAGGCCGCAGCCGGTCGGCTTGAGCTTGTGCGGCCAGAATATCGAGCGCCCGATCGACAGCGAACAGTGTCTCGAATGAGCTGCGCCTGGCGAGCAGCAGCTCGGCGGCCGCGTCCGGCACATTCCAGAGGGAGAAGATCGCGGCAAGCTTGGCGAGTCGTTCCGTATCGAGCGCTCGTTTGCCGGCGTCGGCTAGTGGATCCAGAGCGTAGTACGCCTCACCCATGAAAGGCCGCCCGAACTCGGTCTCGGCGGGGGTTGGCCAGACATAACGGCTGGGCAGCGCACGCGTGGAGTAACGCCGCACCTCGAGGTCGAACAGGTCGAAGCCTTGCCGCCGCATGAACCGATCGGTGTTGTGAAAGGTGTGTTGCAGTTCCGAATCCGAGCCGACGAACATCACTTCCACCTGAACGGCGATGACGCCGAATTCCTTGAACCGGCCTTCGAAGCTCATCAGCACTTCGAGATCGTCGCTATCGATATCGATCTTGAGATAGTCGACGGTCTTCCAGCCGCGTTGCACCAGCAGCTCGGGCACGACGATTGTCTCGGCAGTGCTGGCCAGCTCCGTGGTCTGCCATTCGTTCTGTCGCATGCGCTCCTCGTGGGAGGCCTTGGCCAGCCAGGCCTGCCGGATCTCGCGCGTGCGCATGTAGCTGAGGCGGGGGAGGATGAGGTCGCTGATCGAACTGATCGACGTCTTGTGGCGATGCGGATGACCCTCCGGCAGGCCGGCGAAGCCTGGCACATAGTCGGCGTCGGCATTGCGTTCCTGTTCGCGCAACCGCCGGCACTCGGCCTCGCTGGCGTCGATACCGAGGATCTTCAGCCGTGGCTCGAAGACGCGCCATCGCGGATCGACGCCGCCCGAACATCCGACATCGACCAGCGTGAAGGGCTGCGTCTTCAGGCTTCCGGCCACGAGCGCCGCAAAGGAAGACACAGCCATGGGCCGATCAGACCGTCGCCACCGGCGTGGCCGGCGAACCGACGGCACCGGGCAGGCGCAATGGCGGGGCCGTCAGCAAGAACCGCGAGCGCTTCTTGTCGCGTAGCCAGAGGGCGAGGTCCTTCAGCCACCAGATCTCGCCCAGGTTCAGGCCGAGCTTGAACAGGCAGTGATTGTGGATGGGCAGCCAGGGATGTTCGGCATTGTCGGGCCCGGGCCGTGCCGGTACTGCCTCGACGCCGTAATTGTCGGCGATCAGCGCCGAAATTTGGCTGTCGGTGATCCACTGCAGCAGCCGCTGGTCGCGCCCGTCCAATACGCAGCACATGGCGTGGCAGCGGGCGGGATCGATGTTCTTGTTCATCTGCACGATCTCGTCGGTGAAGCCGGTATAGAGCAGCAGCATGTCGCCCGGCTCCACTACCACCTTGTCGACCTCCAGCACCCGCCGGAAGTCGTCGTAGTTCACGTATTTGTTGTCGCGGCCATAGTGCTTCTCGAGATCGACCATCACGGCCCGGCCCTGGATCGCCTTGGCAGCCATGTTCTCGACGCCAAGCTTGTGGGCGTAGCTCATATGGCCGCAGCCGTCGCGCCCGGCGTCCTGCTGCGGCCCGACCACGTCGGTGCCGGCCTTGAAACCGTTGTAGTAGAGCGGCTCGGGGACTCCGTCGCCATCGGCGTCGAACATGCCGCCGACATGGGCGAGCGTATCCCACTGCGTCGAGTATTGCAGTGTGAGGATGACGCGGTCGTCGCTGGTCACATCGGTGAAGAGGGGATTGATCTTGTTGGTGAGGAAATTGAAGCGCCAGCCGTTCTCGTCGCCGGTGGGCGACAATACGGGCGGCAGCCGACGTGCATTGAGGACGTTGCCACCAGGGAGATCGAGCGGCAGGCTGAGGCAGAAGGAGAGGCCTTCCTTCACCTCGGCCACACCTTCGAGGACCTTTTTCGGGGTGATGAGATTGAGGCGGCCGAGCTGATCGTCCTCGCCCCAGTCGCCCCAGGTCGAGCCTTCGGGACGATGCTTCCAGCGCTTCATGATGTTTCTCCTTTTCGCGCCGGGAGACTAGCCCGTGCATCAGTCGCGCGTCATCACGCTTGCATGGCTCCTGCGCGCAATTCCGCAGTCCGCGGGTTGCCCGATGGTCTATGATCGATGCACCAGAGGTGGTGAATGTCCGCAGCCGTTGCCGTCCCTTCCAGCCGCGACGTTCGGGTCATCAGCCTGATCGGCGTGGCGCATGGCGCAAGCCACTACTACCAGCTCGCCTTCGTCACGATGCTGTTGATCGTGCGCGACGCGGCAGGGCTCACCTTCACGGAAGTCGGGTTGCTGGGCAGCCTTTTCTACGGAGTGTCCGGCCTCGGCCAGACGGCGGCCGGCTTCGCCGTCGATCGCTTCGGCGCAAGGCCGATCCTAGCCGGCGGACTTGCGGCCCTTGGTCTTACGCTCGGCCTCTTTTCGGTGGCGCATTCCTTGCCCGCCTTCGCCGCGATCGCGGTGTTGGGCGGCCTCGGCAATTGCGTGTTTCATCCTGCCGACTTTGCCCTCCTGAATGCATCGGTGAACCAGAAGCGGCTGGGTCGGGCATTCAGCATTCACGGCCTCGGCGGCTCGCTGGGCTGGGCCGCCGGACCCGCGATGTACTTCCTCGACCATCTGTTCGGTTGGATCGGCGCGGCGTTGATCGGCGCGATTCCCGGCCTGGTGTTGTCCGTGATGGTGCTCGTCCATCGGACCGATCTTGTCGACCACCGGATCAAGGCGCGTGCCACCGCGGCGAAGGAGGGCACGATCCCCGCGAGGACGCTGTTCCTTCAGGCGCCGATCCTGCTTTGCCTCGTCTACTTTGCGCTGCTCTCGACCAACACCGTCGGCATTCAGCAATTCGCGGTGCCGGCCTGGGAAAGCATGTTCGACGTCACGGAGAACTATGCGGCGGTCTGCCTGATGGTGTTCGTGATCGGTTCGGCGGCAGGCACCCTGGTCGGCGGCTACTTCGCCGACCGCGTCCAGCGCCATGAGCGCGTGGCGGCGATCGGCCTCCTGCTGGCCGCCGCGCTCACCCTGCCGGTGGCGACACAAAGCGTGTCGGCGACGTTGCTTCCCTTGGTCCTGGCGTTGGCCGGCTTCGCCGGCGGCACCACCGGGCCGTCGCGAGACATGATCGTCCGACACGCGACGCCGCCCGGCGCCTCCGGCAAGGTCTTTGGCTTCGTCTATTCCGGCCTCGATCTCGGCTCGTTCCTGGCGCCGCTCGTCTTCAGCCAGCTCATGAGCCTCGGCGAGCCGGCGATGATGTTCTGGATCGCGACTGCACTATATGTCGTGAATGCCGGGATCGTGACCGTCATCCGCCAGGCCGCATCGCCGCCCGTGCCGGCCGCCGCAGAGTAAAGATCCCTCGCTTCGCTTGGGATGACACTCAGCCCAAACCGATGTCGCATCCCGAGCGAATGCGAGGGGCCTTTCGTCCGATTCACGCCGCTTCGTAGGCTTCCTGCGCGACGAGC
>DATEID010000445.1:0-9166 GCA_035279245.1 Reyranella sp. | reverse complement strand
GGCAAGGTGTAGCGGGCGAACAGCGCGTCGACGCGGCGTTCGAGGGCGATGGTCTCGATCGATTTCGACATGAAGACGAGTGAAGCCCGAGCGGCTCGCGCTTGTAAAGCGACGGCGCTACCCTCGCGCGAACACAGGAGGAACGCATGGAGCGGCGCTTCGTCAGGATCGAGAAAGGACTTGGCCCGCAAGGCCGCATTGCCGTCGTGCGCTTCGACCGCGGCGACAACATCAATGCGCTGAGCCAGCAGGCGATGCGCGAGCTGCGCGACGTGCCGCGCGATTTCGAGGACGATCTCGAGACGTCGGTCGTGATCCTCACGGGCTCGGCGAAAGCCTTCTCGGCGGGCTTCGATCTCAAGGATCCCGAAGCCTGGCAAGGCAAGCCCCTGCCGATCGGCGAGCGCCGCCACCGCCAGCGCCTCGGTCCCAGGATGTGCAAGGCGTGGCAGGACATGGACCAGGTGACGATCGCCGCAATCGAAGGCCATTGCATCGGCGGCGGCGCGGCATTGGCCGTGTCGCTCGACTTCCGCTTCTGCGGCAAGGGCGCGCATTTCCGTATCCCCGAGGTCGAGCTCGGCATGAACATGAGCTGGGGCTCGATCCCGCGCATGCTCGCGTTGATGGGACCCGCCCGTACCAAGCAGGCGGTCATCCTGGCCTCCGACCGCATCGGCGCCGCCGAGGCACTCGAATGGCGGTTGGTGGAGAAGGTGGTCGAGGACGGCCAGGCGTTTGCCGCGGCCATGGCCTTTGCCGAGCGCATCGCCCGGCAGCCGCCCATTCCCGTGCGCATGACCAAGCTGTCGGTCAACCGGCTGGCGCATGCACTCGACGATCTCGCGGCCCACATGGACGCCGACCAGAATGTGCTGACCGGTCTTACCGAGGACTACAGGGAAGGCACTTCCGCCTTCCGCGAGAAGCGCAAGCCGAGTTTCAAGGGGCGCTAGCGTCCTTCGCCGGAGGGGTGCGCTTCGGCAGCTCGTCCAGGATGAGGCGCCGTTCGGCGTCGTCCATGATCACCCAGCGGCCGATCTCGTCGATCGTACGCTTGCAGCCGATGCAGTAGGGGTTGCCGGGCTGGATGGTGCACACGCCGATGCAAGGCGAGATCACCCGCGGCGGCCGGGGCGGCGGCGGGATCCTGCGCATTCCGTGTCAGGATTTCTTGCTGAGTTCCGCGATCTGGTTCTGCAGCTCATCGAGCTTGCGCTTCAGATCGTCGATCGCCTCGCCCTTGTCGGCCGGGGTCGCCGCCGGCGCGGCAGGCTTGGGCTCGGCGCTGCCGTTGGTGTGCGGCGGCGGGTTCGACGGATTCTGTCCGGCGCCGAACGGATTGAACATCCGCATCGCCTGCTCGAACATCGCCATGTTCTGCTTGCCCATCGACTCGAATTGCTGGAACGGATTGAAGCCGAAGGCATTCTGCAGGTAGTGCCGCATCTGCTCCTGGTTGCGCGCGAACTGCGTCATCGACATCTCGAGGTACTGCGGCACGACGCCTTGCAGGCTGTCGCCGTAGAAGGAGATGAGCTGACGCAGGAACGAGATCGGCAGCAGGGTCTGGCCGCCCTTGCTCTCTTCCTCGAAGATGATCTGCGTCAGGACCGAGCGGGTGATATCCTCGCCTGTCTTGGCATCGTAGACGACGAAGTCGGTCTTGTCCTTCACCATCTGCGACAGATGATCGAGCGTGACATAGGCCGAGGTGGCGGTGTTGTAGAGCCGCCGGTTCGCATATTTCTTGATGACGACGGGGGCCGGCTTGGGGCCGCTCTCCGATGCTGCCTGCTCGGCCATACGCTGCGCTCCTCTGCGGTACGCTGAACGCTCGTTCATTCCCAGCCCGGCGACCTTAGCGCCGATACCGCAGTGCGACAAGTAAGCTGAGCGCTCGCAAAAAGGAGCGCTTGAGCACGATGCGCTATAGTAGCCCCATGGGCTCGGACAAGGACGATCCATCGGGCGAGTTCGACCGGCTGGCCCGGCGCTATCTCGATCTGTGGCAAAGCCAGCTTTCGGGCCTGGCGGCCGATCCGGCGTTGAGCGAGCAGATCGTTCGCCTGTTCGCTGCCGCGAACGCACAGGTTGCGTCCGCAATGGAGGCCGCCCAAGCTGCGCCACATGCCGCCGACGCCGCTTCCCGCCCCGCGCCTGGGACCGCGCCCTTTGCCGCTGCATCTGGGGACGGCGCTGATGACCTGGGCGAGCTGCGAAAGCGCGTGGCAGCTCTGGAAGAGCGGATCGCCGAGCTCGAGGCCAGGCTCAAGCCTGCCTGAACCGCTCGCCGCCTTGGCGGCAGAGGCAGGCGCTCTGGAGGAGCGTGCCGGTGGGGGGCAGTTCGCCGTCTCACTTCGTCGTGAGATCGGCCGTCGCATGGCGCGGCTGGCCGATGGCGTGCTCGCCTATCGCGATCATCCGGTGCGTCGCTCGCTGGAAGAGCCGCCCGCAGTCTGGCGCGAGGGCAACACGCGCATCCTCGATTTCGGCGCAACGCACCGGGCCGCCCGCGGCAAAGGGGTCCGTGCGGTCCTGGTCGTGCCGTCGTTGATCAATCGTTGGGAGGTGCTCGATCTCACGGTGGAGAAGAGCCTGCTGCGGGCCATGGCCGCCGCCGGGCTGCGGCCGTACCTGGTCGATTGGGGCACCCCCGATGCCGAGGAGCGCCAGTTCGATCTCGCGGCCTATATCGCGCGGCTCGATCGGGCGCTCGCCTTCGTCGCCAAGCGGGCGCGCCGACGTCCGGCCGTCATGGGCTACTGCATGGGCGGCACGCTGTCGGTGGCGCTGGCGGCGCTGCGGCCGCGCCGTGTGGCGGGGCTCGCGTTGCTTGCTGCGCCGTGGGACTTCCACGCCGACAAGACCGGCCACGCCTTCCTGCTGTCGGCCGGCCCGCTGCTGGCCCAGCTCGCCGACAGGGCGGGCGAGCTGCCGGTCGATATCCTGCAGACGCTCTTCTGGTCGCTCGATCCGTGGCTGGCGGTGAAGAAATTCGGGCGGTTCCTCGGGCTCGATCCGGAAAGCGAGCAGGCACGCGACTTCGTGCTGCTGGAGGATTGGCTGAACGGAGGCGCGCCGCTGGCCGGGCCGGTCGCGCGCGAATGCCTGATCGGCTGGTATGGCGACAACTTGCCCGGTACTGACAAATGGGTCGTGGATGGCAGATCCATCATTCCGGGCAGAATCAAGACACCTTCCCTGCTGATGATTCCTTCGGGCGACCGCATCGTGCCGCCGCTGTCGGCCGCCGCGCTCGCCGATCCGGAACGGGGCTTGCGGAATACGACCCGCCTCGACCTGCCGCTCGGCCATATCGGCATGGTGGTGAGCGGCCGCGCACGCGACCTCTGCTGGACGCCGTTGATCGACTGGCTGAAAGCAAGGTGATGTCGAAAGCGAAACCCTCGCTCGATTGGCGAGTGCCCTTCATCTGGGCGGTGATGCTTTCGATCTCCGTCTTCGCCCATGCCTATGTCGAGATGGCGGACAACAAGGTCAGCCTGGCGCAGGCCGTCGCGCTGGAGGTGACGAGCCATGTCATGGTCGCGGCGATGCTGCCGGCGGTCTACTGGCTTCATCGTCACCGGCCGATCTCCGGCGGATCGCTGAACCTTGCGATCCATGTCACGGCACTGGTGCCCTTCAGCTTCATCCGCACGACCGGGATGACCGGCCTCAGGCTGCTGTGGTTCGTGGGCATCCTGGGAGAACACTATTCCTTTCCCCTCACCCTCGACCGGTTGCTCTATGAGCTCAGCAAGGATGTCGTGAACTACGCCCTGCTGAGCGGTGCCGTGGTTGCGATCCAGTATCTGCTCGAACGCGCCGATGCCCGAACGCAGCCAGTGCCCGTCATTGTCGATCCGCCGCCGGCGGCAGTGCCCGAAACCGCCCGACCCGAACGATTCGCCGTGCGCAAGCGGGGCGGCAGCGAGGTCGTCGTGGATGTGGCCGACATCGATTGGATCGAGGCTGCAGGCAACTACGCCATCCTCCATGTCGGCGGCGAGACCTTCGAGATCCGCTCCTCGCTCACCAAGCTCGAGGGCGAGCTCGATCCCAGACGATTCGTCCGCGTGCACAAGTCCCACCTCGTCAATATCGCGCAGGTCGCCGAGGTGACACCTTGGGTGAGTGGCGACTGGCGCATTCGCCTGCAGGACGGCGCCGAGGTGAACCTCAGCCGTCGCTATCGCCAGCGTTTCGAGGCCCTGGCGCCGGTGCGGAGCTGACCGTTCGTCCTTCGCCGCGCGCCGGTCGTCCCAAGGCGGTCGCCGGTCGTCACAATTCGACAGCGATTCAAAGGGTTGGGGGTATGTAGGGCAAACCCTCGGGGAGGATCGCCGTGAACAGACGCACTTTGATGAAGCTGGCCGGAGGCCTGCCGCTGATGTCGACCGCCCATGCCCAGACGACCAAGTCCCACGTTCGCCGAAATCGTCCCGGCGATCCCGGCTGGCCATCGGATGCCTCGTGGCAGGAACTCGGCAAGCGGCTCTCGGGACATCTCGTGCCGGTGCATTCGCCGCTCGCCGTTTGCAGCTCGGCGCCAAGCGGCAGCGAATGCGCCGCCGTCTTCAAGGAGCTGAAGAACCCCTACTACATCCGGGACAATGCCGCTTTGACACAAACCAGCGGCTGGGCAGGCGCCTGGTCTTCCGCGCCCAGTGTCTGGGCGGTCGAAGCGCACAGCGCGGCCGACGTGGCGGCTGCGGTCTCCTTCGCGCGCGAGCACCGGCTTCGGCTCGTCGTGAAGGGCGGTGGCCACAGCTATCAGGGGACGTCGAATGCACCCGACTCGCTCCTGATCTGGACGCGGCCGATGGACAGCATCGTGTTGCACGATGCTTTCGTGGCCCGGGGATGCAGCAACGCGCCGCAGCCCGCTATGTCGGTCGGCGCCGGCGCGATCTGGCGCGATGCCTACGGGGCGGCCGCCAAGGCGGGCCGCTATGTCCAGGGAGGCGGCTGCATGACCGTGGGTGTCGCCGGTCTTATCCAAAGCGGCGGCTTCGGCAGCTTCTCCAAGCGCTTCGGCCTTGCCGCGGCCGGCCTGCTGGAAGCGGAAGTGGTGACAGCCGACGGCAAGGTCAGGATCGCCAATGCCTGCACCAATCCCGATCTGTTCTGGGCGCTCAAGGGCGGTGGCGGCGGCAGTTTCGGCGTGGTGACGCGGCTTACGTTGCGCACGCACGATCTGCCGGCCTTCCTCGGCGGTGTGTTCGCCGCGGTGAAAGCCAAGTCGGACGGCGCCTACAAGCGCCTGATCGGACACTTCATCGGCTTCTACCGCGATCGTCTGCTCAATCCGAATTGGGGCGAGCAGGTCGGGTTCCGGCCCGACAATACGCTCCAGATCGCTATGGTCTTCCAAGGCCTCGATCAGGCGGCGGCCACGGCTGTGTGGAAGCCGTTCTTCGACTGGGTGGCCGCCGCGCCCTCGGATTTCGCGATCGCCGAGCCGCCCATCATTGTCGCGGCGCCGGCGCGCCATTTCTGGGATCCCGCCTTTCTCAAGAAGAACATGCCGGGCATCGTCCTGTCGGATGATCGAGCGAATGCGCCGCAGGAGAATGTGTTCTGGACCGGCAATCTCGGCGAGGCCGGCTGGGTCATACATGCCTATCAGTCGGCGTGGCTGCCCGCGTCGCTGCTGGCCGACGATCGCCAGACCGCGCTGGTGGACGCGCTGTTCGCCGGCTCGCGGCACTGGCGCCAGACACTGCATTTCAACAAGGGCCTCGCCGGCGCGCCGCCCGAGGAGATTGCCGCCGCGCGGGACGCTGCGACCAATCCGGCGGTGGCAACTGCGTTTGCCCTCGTCATCAGCGCGGCCGGTGGGCCGCCGGCCTTTCCGGGTATCGCCGATCACGAACCCGACTCTGCGGTCGCGCGCGCCGATGCCGCAAAGGTCGAGGTGGGCATGGCCACGTTGCGCAAGCTCGTTCCCGACGCCGGTTCCTATGTCTCGGAATCGAACTACTTCGAGGCCGACTGGAAGCGCTCCTTCTGGGGCGCCAACTATGGCCGGCTGCGCGCGGTGAAGGACAAGTACGATCCCGAAGGACTTTTCTTCGTCCATCACGGCGTGGGCAGCGAGGACTGGAGTCCCGACGGCTTCACCCGTCTCTAGCCTCCCGCCAGGATGGATGACATGCGAAGACGATCCCTTCTCGCGGGGCTGGCGACACTTGCCATGGCCGGCCGCGCCGGTGCGGCACCGACACCTCGCTTCTCGCGCGTTCGTCCTGGCCAACCTGGGTGGCCGTCAGATGCGGCTTGGGATGGATTGCGTCAGAGCATCGGGCACCGGCTCATCGAGGTGCGGCCATCGCTCGACCTCTGCCATGCCGATCCCGACGGCGAGGCATGCCGCCGTCTCTTTCGGGAGCTGAAGAACCCTTACTTCATCGGCGACGATGTCAGCCTCACCCAGACCCTGGGCTGGGTCGATGCCTGGACATCGCAGCCCAGCGTCTATGCGGTTGCGGCACGACGAACCGAGGACGTCGTCGCTGCTGTGAGCTTCGCCCGGAAGCATCGGCTGCGATTGGTCGTGAAGGGTGGAGGCCACAGCTATCTCGGCACGTCCAATGCGCCCGACTCGCTGATGATCTGGACCCATCCGATGAAGGAGATCGTCCTGCATGACGCGTTCGTCGCCCACGGTTGTGCGGGCCGGCAGGCGGCGCAGCCGGCTGTGTCGATCGGCGCCGGCGTGCTGTGGATGCAGGCCTACAATGCTGTCACGACCGGCGGCGGTCGTTATGTGCAGGGCGGCGGCTGCGGCACGGTCGGTGTCGCCGGCCTCGTGCAGGGCGGCGGCTTCGGCAGCTATTCGAAGAATTACGGCATCGCCGCGGCCAGCCTTCTCGAGGCCGAGATCGTGACCGCAGACGGCGCCGTGCGTCTGGCCAATCCGTGCATCAACCCCGACCTGTTCTGGGCCTTGAAGGGCGGAGGCGGCGGCACGTTCGGCGTCGTGACGCGCATGACGCTGCGCACGCACGAACTGCCGTCCTTCTTTGGCGGTGTAGCGGTCAAGATCAAGGCGACGTCCGATTCAGCCTTCCGCGATCTGATCGGCCGCTTCGTTGCGTTCTACGCCGAGAGCCTCGCCAATCGCCATTGGGGCGAGATCGCCAACGTTCGGCCTGGCAATGTGCTCGACATCGAGATGTCGTTCCAGGGATTGACCCTCGAAGAAGCTGACGCCGTATGGCGGCCCTTCCTCGATGGCGTGAAGGCCGCGCCCCAGGACTTCACGTTCGAGAGGCCGCCGCGAATGCGGGTCGCGCCGGCACGGCATCGCTGGGATCCGGCCTTCCTCGAGGCCTTCGCGCCCGCCGCTGTCCGGATCGACGATCGGCCCGGCGCCTCGGCGGACAATATCTTCTGGACGGCCAATGTCAGCGAAGCCGGCCATTTCATCGAGGATTTCGAATCGTGCTGGCTGCCGGCGTCGCTCCTGCAGGCCGGCCGCCGCGGAGAGCTGGTCGATGCTCTGGCCGCGGCGGCGCGCCATTCGACGGTCGAGATCCATTTCCAGAAAGGGTTGGCCGGCGGTGCGGAGGAAGCAGTCGCCGCTGCACGTGACACGGCGATGAACCCGGCGGTGATCGATGCCTTTGCGTTGGCGATCGTGGCGAGCGAGGCTCAACCGGCCTATCCGGGCGTCGCTGGCCATCGTCCCGATCTCGCACAGGCGCGCCGGAATGCCGCGAAGGTGCGCAAGGCTATGGGCGAGCTTCGCAAGGTCGTTTCCACGCCGGGCGCCTATGTCGCGGAAAGCAGCTTCTTCGAGGCCGAGTGGCAGACGGCCTATTGGGGCGCGCACTATCCGCGGCTTCGCGCCGTGAAGGACAAGTACGATCCCGAAGGGCTTTTCTTCGTCCATCATGGTGTCGGCAGCGAGGACTGGAGCCCCGACGGCTTCACACGCCTCGGCTAGCGACAGATCCGATTGGTTGGCGCGCGCCTTGCGGGCGGCGTCGGGCGGCCTATAACATGGGTCGCAGGGCGGCCTGCAAGGAGGGACTCATGGCAACCGACATCGTCATTGCGAGCGCAGCGCGCACGCCCATCGGCTCGTTCAACGGCGCCTTCGGCTCGGTCGCCGCCCACGACCTCGGCAAGATCGCGATCAAGGGCGCTCTCGAACGCGCGCAGGTAAGGCCGGAGGAGGTGGACGAGGTCGTCATGGGCCAGATCCTGACCGCCGGACAGGGGCAGAACCCGGCGCGCCAGGCCGCGATCAACTCGGGCATCCCGGTCGAGAAGACCGCGCTCGGCATCAACCAGCTCTGCGGCTCGGGCCTGCGTGCCGTCGCCTTCGGTTGGCAGGCGATCCGCAATGGCGACGCCTCGATCATGGTGGTCGGCGGCCAGGAGAGCATGAGCCAGGCGCCCCATGTCGCGCATCTGCGGGACGGCGTGAAGATGGGCGAGATGAAGATGGTTGACTCGATGCTCAAGGACGGTCTGTGGGATGCCTTCCACGGCTATCACATGGGCAACACGGCCGAGAACGTGGCGCAAAAATACCAGATCACGCGCGCCGAGCAGGATGCCTTCGCGGCCTCGTCGCAGAACAAGGCGGAGGCCGCGCAGAAGAGCGGCCGCTTCAAGGACGAGATCGTTCCGGTCACGGTCAAGACTCGCAAGGGCGAGATCGTCGTCGACGCCGACGAGTTTCCCCGTCACGGCACGACGGTCGAGGCGCTGGCGAAGCTTCGGCCGGCCTTCACCAAGGAGGGTGGATCCGTCACGGCGGGCAATGCCTCGGGCATCAATGACGGAGCGGCGGCGCTCGTGCTGATGACGGCCGACGAGGCGAAGAAGCGCGGGCTGAAGCCGCTCGCGAAGATCGTGTCCTGGGCGACCACGGGTGTCGATCCGGCGATCATGGGCATCGGTCCCGTCACGGCGTCGCAGGCGGCGCTCAAGAAGGCCGGGTGGACAGTGAAGGATCTCGATCTCGTGGAGGCCAACGAAGCCTTCGCTGCCCAGGCGGTCGCCGTCGGCAAGCAGCTCGGCCTCGACCCGGAGAAGCTCAACGTCAATGGCGGCGCGATCGCGCTCGGCCATCCGATCGGCGCCTCGGGCGCGCGCATCCTGACGACGCTCCTCTACGCGCTCCAGGCGCAGGGCAAGCGGCGCG
>DATEID010000444.1:0-3015 GCA_035279245.1 Reyranella sp. | reverse complement strand
GTGCAGATGATCCTGCCCAACTTCATGCGGGCGCGCGGCATGGCGGTGAACCAGATGGTTTTCTTCGGCGCCATGGTCGCGGGCTCGCTGCTCTGGGGAAAGATCGCCGGCGTGTGGGGTGTGCGGCCTGCGCTGATCGTCTCCGCCATCTCGCTCGTGCCGCTGACGCTGCTTGCGGCGTCGATCCGGCTGCCTGGCACGTCCTCGCCTCGACTGTGAGACGGAGCGTTGGACGCCGCTGTGTGTCGTTCACACCACAAGAGCGGCAAAAATTTCGGTGTCGGATCAAGAATCCGCTTGTAACGGCGGACATTAGTTGTAGATAGCGAATGAAGACGCCCACGCACGTGCCGCTGGCCCATTGGTGGTTACGCCCCATTGGTGGTTACGCAACGACGGAAAGCGTCCTTTTTGGCAGTGCCGGCTTTGCGCCGGGTCCGGGAAGGAGCTTCTGAGATGGTTGCTTGCTGTGCGGGGCGCGATCCCCGCTATCGTGTCCTTTGCCCGGTGAGCCGGGCCGACTCGTTCGATTTTCCGCTTTGGCGGAAAACGTCTCCGTCGAGTATCGGCTGACGCCGCCGCCCCTGGTGGGCGCCGTCGTCATTGCCGTCACTCCCTTCGAACCAGCCTGACATTCAGACGGGGAAGCCCCCAGCGATGACCGAGCGTATCTTCCGTTATCTCCGCGAGCAGCAGCCCGAGACGCCGTGCCTGGTGATCGACCTCGACGTGGTCGAGCACAACTACCGCCGCATGCGCGAGCTGCTGCCGGCCGCCCATATCTTCTATGCCGTGAAGGCCAACCCGGCGGCGCAGATCCTGACACGCCTGGCCGGTCTCGGGTCCAAGTTCGACACGGCCTCGCGCGGCGAGATCGAGCTGGTGCAGGCCACCGGCGTGGCGATGGACCGCGTCTCCTTCGGCAACACCATCAAGAAGGAGAAGGATATCGCCTGGGCCTACGAGCAGGGCGTGCGCCTGTTCGCCTTCGACAGCGAGATGGAGCTGCAGAAGCTTGCCCGCGTGGCGCCCGGCGCCCGCGTCTTCTGCCGCGTCCTGGTCGATTGCGGCGGCGCCGAATGGCCGCTCAGCAAGAAGTTCGGCTGCGCGCCGGAGATGGCCAAGGATCTCCTGTGCAAGGCGAAGGCGTGGGGGCTCGACGCCTACGGCGTCTCCTTCCATGTCGGCAGCCAGCAGACCGACCTCGAGAAGTGGGACAAGGCGCTGGCCCAGGTCTCGCAGATGTTCTTCGCGCTGGCCGAGGAAGGCGTGGACCTGCGCATGGTCAACCTGGGCGGCGGCTTTCCCGCCCGCTACCGCGCCGACGTGAGCTCGATCGAGGCCTACTGCGAGGCGGTCGGCCGTGCGCTGGTGCGTCACTTCGGCAACCGTATGCCCGAGGTGATCATCGAGCCGGGTCGCTCCATGGTGGGTGACGCCGGCGTGATCCAGAGCGAGGTCGTGCTGGTCTCGCGCAAGGCCGCCAACGATCGCAAGCGCTGGGTCTACCTCGATATCGGCAAGTTCTCGGGCTTGGCCGAGACCATGGGCGAGAGCATCAAGTACCGCCTGCGCACGGCGCGCGACGGCACACGCGTGGGACCGGTCGTGCTGGCCGGGCCGACCTGCGATTCGGCCGATATCCTCTACGAGAAGACGGAGTACAAGCTGCCGCTCGCGCTGAAGCCGGGCGACAAGGTCGAGATCCTCTCGACCGGGGCCTACACGACGACCTACTCGTCGGTTGCCTTCAACGGCTTCGCGCCGCTCAAGGCGGTCTGCATCTGAAGCCCTTGTCTCCGCACTGAAGCGAACCGACGGGGCCTTGAGAAAGGCCCCGTCGCCGTTTATCGACCACCCAACGATCGAAGGAAGGGGGAGCGCTGAAATGGCGAAGAAAGCCGCGCGCAAGATTTCCAGCAGGAAGTATCTCGGCTTCAAGGGCCGCATGATCATGATCGGCTTCGGCTCGATCGGGCATGGCGTGCTGCCGCTGATCCTGCGCCATATCGGGATCAAGCCGAGCCAGATCACCATCATCGCCGAGGATGCGCGCGGCGGGCTGCCCGAGGTCCGGCGCTACGGGGTGGAATTCATCCAGAAGCGCATCACCCGGTCGAACTACCGCCAGGTGCTGGCCGGCCGCCTGGAGAAGGGCGATTTCCTCGTCAATCTCTCGGTGGAGGTCGCGTCGACCGCGATGGTCGAGCTCTGCCAGGAGAAGGGAGCCTTCTACCTCGATACCTGCATCGAGCCCTGGCCGGGCGGCTATACCGATCCCAGCCTCCCCGTGTCGCGCCGCTCCAACTACGCGCTGCGCGATACGTTGCTGAAGCTGAAGCCGCGCTATCGCGGCGGTCCGACGGCGGTGATCGCCCACGGCGCCAATCCGGGGCTGGTGTCGCACTTCGTGAAGCAGGCGCTGATCAACATCGCCCGCGACACAGGCGTCAAGGTCGCGGTGCCGACGACGCGCGAGGGCTGGGGCAAGCTGGCGCGGCGGCTCGGCATCAAGGTGATCCATATCGCCGAGCGCGACACCCAGGTCTCGCCGCGGCCGAAGGAGGTCGGCGAGTTCGTCAACACCTGGTCGATCGACGGCTTCGTGTCGGAGGGCGAGCAGCCGGCCGAGATGGGCTGGGGCACGCACGAGAAGGCGCTGCCGCCGGACGGCCGGCGCCACACCTTCGGCTGCGACGCCGCGATCTACCTCAACCGGCCGGGGCTGCTCACCCGGGTGCGCACCTGGACGCCGCTCGAAGGGCCGTTCCACGGCTACATCATCACCCACAACGAATCGATCTCGATCGCCGACTACCTCACCGTGCGCGACGGCCGGAAGGTCGCCTACCGCCCGACCGTGCACTACGCCTATCACCCGTGCGACCAGGCGATCATGTCCATGCACGAGATCGCCGGGAAGAACCTGCGCCAGCAGAAGCGCCAGCGCCTGATCGTGGACGAGATCACCTCGGGCCGCGACGAGCTCGGCGTGCTGCTGATGGGCCACAAGAA
>DATEID010000443.1:0-26264 GCA_035279245.1 Reyranella sp. | reverse complement strand
GTGCTGGATCAGCGTCTTCGAGACCGAGCCGTTCGGATTGTAGTGGGACATGTGATCCCCCACGCCGTAGGTGCACCAGCCAAGGCCCAGCTCGGAAAGGTCGCCCGTGCCGACCACCAAGCCGCGATGCTGATTGGCCAGTCGGAACAGGTAGTCGGTGCGCAAACCGGCCTGTACGTTCTCGAAGGTGACATCGTAGAGCTTCTCGCCCTTGGCGAAGGAATGGCCGATGTCGCCCAGCATCTGCCGCGCAGCCGGCTTGATGTCGATCTCGTCGGCCGTCACGCCCAGCGCCTTCATCAAGCGCCAGGCATTGGCGTAGGTTTTGTCGGACGTGCCGAAGCCCGGCATGGTGAACGCCTTGACGTTCTTGCGGTCAAGCCCGAGCTGGTCCATGGCGCGGCAGGTGACGATCAGCGCATGCGTCGAGTCGAGGCCGCCGGAAACGCCGATGACGGCATTCCGCACACCGCTCGACCGCAGGCGCTGCGCCAGGCCCTGGACCTGGATGTTGTAGGCTTCGTAGCAATTGTCGTGCAACTTGGCCGGATCCGACGGCACATAGGGAAAGCGCTCGATTGCCCGTTCGAGAGCGACGCTGTCCGACGGCGGCTCGAAGGGAAATGAAACGAGGCGAAACCGCGAGACGCGCTCGCGCTCCTGCAGTGCGCAGTCGGCGAACCCGTTGTTGCGCAACCGCTCCTGACGGATGCGACCGAGATCGACGTCGGCCTGGACGATGGTCGACTCTTTCTCGAAACGGCTGGTCGTCGCGAGCTGATCGCCCAGCTCGTAGATGGCCGCCTGGCCGTCCCAGGCGAGATCGGTCGTCGATTCACCCGGGCCGGCCGCCGAATAGGCGTAGGCCGCGATGGCCCGCATGGACTGGCTGCCGCACAGAAGCTGGCGGGCCTCGGCCTTGCCGATGGTGATGTTGCTCGCCGAAAGGTTCACCAGCAGCTCGGCGCCGGCGAGCGCAGCGTGGCTCGAGGGTGGCACGGGCACCCAGATGTCCTCGCAGATCTCGACATGAAAGGTGAGGTCGATGCCCGCCGCGCGGAAAAGAAGCTCCGTGCCGAACGGCGCGGTCTGGCCAGCCAGCACAATGTCCTGCCGTATCGAGTTCGCGCCGGATACGAAGTGCCGCTTTTCGTAGAACTCCCGGTAGTTCGGCAGATAGGTCTTGGGCACCACGCCGAGAATCTTGCCGCGATGGAGGACGACGGCCGCGTTGTAAAGACGTCCCACGAGCCGCACCGGAGCGCCGACGATCAACACCGGGAACAGGGTTTTCGATGCCTCGACGAGCGAAGCGACGGACGCCTCGACCTGATCGAGCAGCGCGTCCTGCAGGAGCAGGTCGTCGATCGCATACGAGGATAGCCCGAGCTCGGGGAAGACCATCACCGCCGTGCGTGCCTTGTCGCCTCGGGCGGCAAGCTTCAGCGTCTCGGCGAGGTTGTATCCGGCATCGGCGACGCGGGTGCGCGGAACGCAGCAGGCCACGCGAACGAAGTCGTGCGAATAGAGGGAAAAGAAGTCACTCAAGGGATAGTGGCCGGCGATGGTGGGCGCGACAGGGATTGAACCTGTGACCCCTGCCATGTCAAGACAGTGCTCTACCGCTGAGCTACGCGCCCCATCAGCCGTCCCTTGACGAAGGGTGCGGTCGTCTACATCGGCCTTCTCGCCTTGGCAAGGGCACGACAGGTGACGCCCCTCGGCTCGCGCGCTATGTCTTGGGGATGGAACCGCCGGCATTGTCGACCGATCAGGAGCCGTTGGACTGCCGGATGCCGGCCCGTCAGTGTCTGCCCGTGGTCGTTGCCTCGCCGCACAGCGGCGACCGCTATCCGGCCGATTTCCTGAAGGCAGCGGCCGTGTCCCTCGCCGCGCTGCGACGGGCGGAGGATGCCTTCGTCGACGAGCTGTTCGCGGCTGCTCCGTCCTTGGGTATGCCGCTGCTCGCGGCCCGCTTCCCACGCTCCTATGTCGATGCCAATCGCGAGCCGTACGAGCTCGACCCCGGCATGTTCGAGGGCCCCCTGCCGCAGCCGCTCAACCATCGCACCACGCGGGTCGCCGCCGGGCTCGGCATGATCCCGCGCGTGGCCGCGAGCGGCGAGGCCATCTATCGTGCCCGTGTGCCGGCCGACGAGATCGAACGTCGACTCGAGACCTGTTGGCGGCCCTATCACGCGGCATTGTCGCACCTGATCGGTCAGACCCATGGCCTGTTCGGCGCCGTCCTGCTGATCGATGCCCACTCCATGCCATCCTCGGCTTCGGGCATTGGCATCCGCGACCGAAACCAGCGAGTCGACATCGTTTTGGGCGACAATCATGGCGAAGCTTGCGCGCCTGGCCTTGTCGATACCGCGGAACGATGGCTCATGCGCCAGGGGTTCCGAGTGTTGCGCAACCAGCCCTATGCAGGAGGCTTCACGACGCAGCGCTACGGCGAACCGACAGTCGGCCGGCATGCTCTGCAGATCGAAATCAATCGCGGCCTCTACATGGATGAAACGCGGCATCAGAAGCTGCCCGGCATGGACGTCCTGCAGAAGCTGATGGCGGGATTCCTGGAAGAAGTCGGGCGCGCCGCGCTGGAAACATTTTTACCGCGGCCCTTGGCTGCCGAATAACAGCACGATCAGCGATGGCCAAAAAAAGGGCCGTGACTTGCACGGCCCGAGTTTAGGGAGGAAACGCCCAAGACGGGCATACAGCAAACAAAGAGGCCGCCGAGGCGGCGTTTGCTGCCCGCTGACAATGGTGCACCTGCGAAAGGAATTCAAGAGGCAAAAAGAACCTTTGGTTCACATGCTTAATCATTTTTGCATCGAGAATCGAAGTGTTGCTTTTTTGCAACGCACAATGGTTTCGGAAAGCAGGATTGCAGTCACTGCAAAGCTTTCGCGCCTGAGCCGAGAGACAGCTCGTTAAGGTGCGGCACGCGAACCGACAGGAGGAGTCGTGAGAAAGAAAAAGTTTGTTGTCGCAATGATGATGCACGAGACGAACACGTTCTCGCCGCTGCCGACCCCGATCGAATCCTTTTCCCGCACCGGCGCCTTGAGCGGCCAGCCGGCCGTCGAGGAGGCCGAAGGCACCAACACGTCCCTGGGCGGCTTCATCGAGGTTGCCCGCAAGGCCGATGCAGAGTTCACCCTCCCGATGGCCGCGTCCGCCAATCCATCGGGCCTCGTGACGAAGGCTGCATACGAACAGATGACGTCGGCCATTGTCGACGAGGTCGAGAAGGGGTGCGACGCCGTCCTGCTCGCCCTGCACGGCGCCATGGTCGCGGAGCACTATGACGACGGCGAGGGCGAGCTGCTGAACCGCCTCCGCAAAGTGGCCCCCGACGTGCCGATCGCCGTCGCCCTCGATTTCCATACCCAGATGACCGAGGCGATGATCAAGGGCGCCACCATCATCACCGGCTACCGCACCTATCCGCATATCGACATGGCCGATACCGCTCGACGTGCCGGCCGCACGCTGCTGCGCACCCTTGCCGGCGAGGTCGCTCCCAAGATGGTATGGGGCAATCGGCCGATCATGAGCAGCTCCCTCGTCCATACACCCTCAAGGGAGCCGATGAAGACCCTCATGGGTATGGCCAACCAGGCCGAGGACAGCGGGCAGGTGCTGAACGCTTCGGTGTTCGGCGGCTTCCCCCAAGCCGACATTCCGCACTTGGCGCTTTCGTCCGTGATCGTGTGCGACAAGCGGACCGCGGAGGGCGAGATCCTGCTGAACAAGATCCTCGATACGGCCTGGGACAAGCGCGAAGGGTTCCTGTTCCACCCCGAGCCGCTGTCGGTGCAGGTCGCGCGCGCCAAATCCTATGCCGAGGGCCCGGTCGTCATGGCCGACCATGGCGACAACACGGCGTCCGGCGGAACGCAGGACGTGATGAGTGTCATCGAGGAGGCCATCAAGCAGGGACTCGACAATGCCTGCGCCGGGCCGATCTGCGATCCGGCTTGTGTCGGGCAGATGATCGAGGCGGGCGTCGGCGCCGAGGTCACGCTTGAGCTCGGCGGCAAGGTCGACATGCCAGCCATGGGCCTCAAGGGCAAGCCGCTCAAGATCACCGGCAAGGTGAAGGCCATCACCGACGGCCAGTTCGTGGTGACCGGTCCAATGGCGACCGGCACCACCATCCGCATGGGGCGCACTGCCGTGCTCGATACCGGCAAGATCCAGATCGTGGTTTCGGAGAAGCGGGCGGAGCCCTTCGATCTCGGCGTCTTCACCCATTGCGGCATCGATCCGCGCGCCAAGAAATATGTGCTGATCAAATCGCGCCAGCACTTCCGCGCCGGCTTCGAGCCCATCGCCAAGCACATCGTGATGTGCGACGGCGACGGCTGCACGGCCTCCGACCTGAAGCTTTTCAAGTACACCAAGGTCAAGCGGCCGCTTTATCCGTTCGACCTCGACATGCGGCTCGGCCGCAACACAGCCCAGGAGTAGTCTTATGGCCAACTACGATACCGTGATCCGCAACGGCCAGGTGGCCGACGGCACGGGCAGGAAGCTCTTTGCCGCCGACGTCGCGCTGAAGGGCGATCGCATCGCCGCGGTTGAAACCCATGGCACGCTCAAGGGCGACAACGAGATCGACGCCAAGGGCAAGGTCGTGGCGCCGGGCTTCATCGATGTCCACACGCACGACGACACGGCCTTGATCGACAACCCGACCATGGCGATGAAGGCGAGCCAGGGCGTGACCACGGTGGTGTGCGGCAACTGCGGCGCGTCGGCGGCGCCGTTCACACGGTCGGACATCGGTCATTTCCTGACACTGATCGTGAAGAAGCAGGCCAATGTCGCCAAGACGTTCGGCGAGTTCGCCGCCAAGGTCGAGGCGGCAAAGCCGGCGATCAATGGCGCGTTCTTGATTGGCCATTCGACGCTGCGCATGAACGCCATGGGCAACGATCTCGCCCGCCAGGCAACCTCTTCCGAGGTCGGGGTGATGCGCGACCTGCTCGATCAGAGCCTGGAACAGGGCGCGATCGGCCTGTCGAGCGGTCTGTTCTATCCGCCGGCGATGGCGGCCTCGACCGACGAGGTCGCGGAGATCGCCAAGCCGCTCGGCAAATGGGGTGGCGTCTACACCGCGCACATGCGCGACGAAGGCGACCACATCCTGAAGTCGATGGACGAGACCTTCGAGATCGGCCGCCGCGCCGGCGCCGACGTGATCGTCTCGCACCACAAGTGCTCGGGTCGCAGCAATTTCGGCCGCATGAAGGAAACGCTGCCCAAGTTCACGGAGGCGATGAAGCAGCAACAGATCGCCTTCGACGTCTATCCCTATGTTGCGGGTTCGACCATCCTGCGCAAGGAGATGCTCGACCGCGCCGACAAGGTGCTCATCACCTGGTCCGACACCGTGCAAGGCGTGAGCGGCCGCGACCTCAGCGACATCGCCCGGGAAATGGGCTGCTCGATCTACGACGCCGCCGATCGCCTGCAGCCCGCCGGCGCGATCTACTTCATGATGGACGAGAAGGATGTGCAGGCGGCCATGGCGCACCCCGGCGCCATGATCGGTTCGGACGGCATTCCGTTCGACACCCATCCCCATCCGCGCCTGTGGGGCACGTTTCCGCGCGTCCTGGGGCACTACTCGCGCGACCTCAAGCTCTTTCCGCTCGAGGATGCCGTGCGGCGGATGACGTCCTACTCGGCGCAGCGCTTCCATCTCACCAAGCGCGGCGAGGTGAAGCCGGGCTTCTATGCCGATCTCTGCATCTTCGATCCGGCGACGGTGATCGACACCGCCACCTTCGACAAGCCGATCTCGCCCGCCAAGGGTATCGACACGGTGCTATGCAACGGCGAGATCGCGTGGCGCAACGGCAAGCCCGGCGGCGGACGGTCGGGCCGGGCGCTCAGGCGCCAGGACATGCAGGCCGAGGCGAAGGCGTCGGCTTAAGTCCAGCGCACACAGAAATGAAAAGGGCCTGCAATTGCAGGCCCTTCTTTTTAGTCCGCCCCCTCGTCGCGACGGGTGCGTTCGAGCCGCTCGTGGCGTTCCTGGGCTTCGACCGACAGCGTCGCTATCGGCCGGGCTTCGAGACGCTTCAGCGAGATCGGCTCGCCGGTCTCCTCGCAGTAGCCGTAGGTGCCCTCCTCGATCGACTTCAAGGCCGAATCGATCTTGGAGATGAGCTTGCGGAAACGGTCGCGGGTCCTGAGCTCCAGTGAGCGGTCGGTCTCGGCTGTCGCGCGATCGGCCAGATCGGGCTGGGCGAGACTTTCTTCCTGCATGTTCTGCAATGTCTGATTGGATTCCTCGATCAGCTCGGCCTTCCACTTCAGCAGCTTCTGCCGGAAATACTCCTGCTGCATCGCATTCATGAAAGGTTCGCGATCGGTCGGCCGGTAATTCTGCGGCAACGTGATCGACATCGTCGGCAACTCCACTCGCAGCGACTACACGTCCGCCCGGGGGAAGGCGGACCTCCAAAGGCGCGCGGAGTATAGGGAGCAACTTTCCTGTCGCAAGTTCGTTCCTGTCTGCGGCTCACTTCTTGTCGTGCACTGCAGCAAAGTGCGACCCGGAAAAACCCCACTTGAGCCGGGATATTATGGCATCGTTTCAATTCTGATGCTGCGCCGCAGCAACGGACGCCTAAATGTCACGGAAAGATCGAGGTCAACGGATACCGAGCACGCCATGCCACAAAGATCCGGAAACGGCCTGCTGTCGCCCGGCGAATTCGTGCGCCATCCTGACCGGCCCGAATGGGGCGTCGGTCAGATCCAGTCGATGATCGGCCATCGCATCACAGTCAACTTCGAGAATGCCGGCAAGGTCATGATTGACGGAAACGTGATCGAGCTCGTGCCCGCCGAATCAGCGTCACCTGGCGCTCCGCGCGGCGAAGATCCTCCGGCGTATTGACGTTGAGGAACGGCTGGCCGCTTCCCGGCCAGTCGAGGTCGGCAAAGCGATGGCGGCGCGCGAAATCCTCGACGCGCCTCACCCCTTCGTCGAGAACAGCCCGCCGCAAGTCGGCGACGAGCGTGACCGACCAAACGCCGAGCGTGTGCTCGCGCCGCCGTCCGTGACGCACCATCAGGACGTCGGGCTCGGGCACATGCATATGCCCGCAAAGCCGCACCGTCAGGTCGAGCGGCAAAAGCGGGACATCGGCTGGCGCGGTGACGATCCAGCCGGCGTGGGGATGATGCTTTAGCGACCATTCCATGCCCGCGAGGATGCCGGCCAGCGGCCCCAGCCGCCGGCCCTCCCGTCGGGCCAGACGCCGGATGTCGACCGGATCGGGAATGACCGGCACGCCCAGCGCTTGCAGCTCCGGCACGGGATCGTTGGCGACGACGACGAGATCCATCACCTGCGGCGCCAGACGCTGCACGACATGGACGACCATCGGCTTGCCGGCCAGAAGGCGCAGCGGCTTGGGCAGGCCAGGCCCCATGCGTCTGCCCTCTCCCCCCGCCAGCACGACGCCGACCAGCGCCCCCGACCGGACGGGGCCCAGATTGTGGAACGCGTTGACCGCCATGGGTGCACTATGCGAAGCGCTGAACGACAGGCAAGGGGAGCAACACATGGCAATGAGCGTCGCCAAGGTCGCCAACTGGCTGCACGCGGTCGACAAGGCCCGGGCGGTGGTGGGTTGGTGGCCCGCCCAGTACATGCCGGAGGACGAGCGCACCGCCTACAAGATCCAGGACGCATTCCTGAAAAAGCTCGTTCCCAAGCAGGGCCCGGTCGTCGGCTACAAGATCGGTCTCACGGCGCCGCAGATCTGGGAGCAGACCGGCTTGCGCAGCCCCGCCTACGGGCCGATCCGCAAAAAGCGGGTTTTCCAGGAAAAGACATCGGTGCGCGCCGACCGGTGGACGCGGCTCGGCGTGGAGCTCGAGGTCATTCTGACGGTCAATGCCGATGTGCCTGCGCCCAAAGATCGAGCCTACGACAAGGACTCCATCGCGCCTTACGTGGGCGACGCGCGGGCCGGCTTCGAGCTGATCGAGGATCGTGGTGCAGACTACAGCCGGCTGTCCGCCCTCGCCCTCATCATGGACGTCGGCTGGAACGGCGGCTCGCTGCTCGGCAAACCCAACAAGCGCTGGCGCGATCTCGACCTCGCCAATCTCGCCGGCTCGATCTCGTTCGACGGCACCGTTGTGCGCACCGGCCATTCCGGTGACGTGATGGGTCACTGCTACAACTCGCTGGCATGGCTCGCCAACAAGCTCGGGGAGCACGGCAAGCGCCTGCGGAAGGGCATGATCGTGTCGACCGGAAGCATGGTCGCCTGCCAGTTCGTACCGCCGGGCAGCACCGCCGTCGGCCGGATCGACGGGCTGGGCGAGGTCACCTTGAAGTACGAGCTGCCAAAGTAGCCGTCATCGGACTTCGCGCACCCAGGCGAGAGATGCGAGTGTCGGGTCGGGTCGGAGTTGCCGCCAGGACAGCCGCCGGACGGCCTCCCGGCCAATGACCAGGGCGTCGTAGTCCTCGGGAAAGAGCTGCGCGATCGCCGGATCCAGCGCGTTGAGCCCGCCGGCATAGGCGCCGAACGCGGGCAGGATCACGCGGCGGCCATCGGTCAGGAAGCAGCGCCGCCGCAGACCGCGGCCCCGCACGCTGAGTGCGGCGACCGGGTGATAGTGCCCGGAAACCTCGCCATACGGCTCTCCGAATGCCGCCTCATGGCGAAAGATCAGCGGCGCATCGGCGATCTCCTCGGCCACGTGGCCCCACCCACGGGGCGGCGGCGCCGGATCGTGATTGCCGGCGATCCAGATGAATTGCGCGAGGCTCGTGAGACGTTCGATCTCTGCACGCTCATCCCTGGGCAGCCGGGCGATCGCATCGCGATCATGGAACGAGTCGCCCAGGCAAACCACCGTCTCGGGCCGCAGCACCTCGATCAGCGTACCGAGGGCCGCGAGCGTCTGCCGGGTATCGTGGCGCGGCAGGAGCTTCAGCGCATTGACGGCGTAGGACGATCCCTTCTCCAGATGGAGGTCGGCGACCGCGATCAGGCGGTGCGCCGGCCAGTGAAGGGCTCCCGACGGCAAGGCCTCCAGCCGCTCGCCGGCGCACAGGAAATCGAGCCCGCCAGTCATGGGTGGATCCGCACGCGGGCACCTGTCGGCACCAGCGACCAGATTTCACGGATCTCGGCGTCGTTGACGGCGATGCAACCGGTCGTCCAATCCTTTGCGGGATGACGAACGAATAGCTTGCGCATCCCGTTGGGCAATCCGTGGATATAGATATCGCCGCCGGGCGATACGCCAAGCTTGGCCGCACGGGCCTTGTCGGCAGCATCCGGATAGGAAATCCGCAACGACAGATGGAATGCGCTGCGCGGATTGCGGGCATCGATGCGGTAGTCGCCCTCCGGCGTCCGTCCGTCCCCTTCCCGCTCCTTGTGTCCTTGCGGCGTAAACCCGAGCGCCACGCGATAGCTCCTGAGGATCGCCCCGTCGCGCTTCAGCTCCAGGCGGCGTGGTCCCTTGAATATCTCGACAAGATCGGCCTGCCTTTCGGCGGCGGCCACGGCCGGTACATCGGCCGCGCCTCGCCATGCCAACGCCATGAAGTCAAGCCATCCCATCGCCGCTACGATTGACCGTCCGCAGTCCTCTACGCAAGGTGGCCCGATGAGTCGAGGTGTGTGTTTGTTGATGGCGCTGGCGCTCCTGGCCCCGCGCTTGGCGGCGGCGCAGATGCAACCCCACCGAGCCGAATACGTGCTGCGCCTCGGCACGGCCGCCAATGGACCGCGGATCGGCACTGCCGTGCAGGACATCACGCTCGATTGTCACGGCTGGCACATCAAACGCGACATCTCGACAGAAATTGCCATCACCTCGACCTGGAAGATCAGCGTCGCTTCCAGGCTTGATGGCGAGGAGCCGCGCGACGGCACAGGCTTTCAGTATCGCCTCGTGCAGATACAGAACGGCCAGGAGCGGGTCACAACCGGCAAGGTCGACCGCAGCAACGGCAAGCTTCGCGCCGAGATCGTGTCTCCGGACGGGCCGAAGGGCTTCGTCCTTCCAGCGACGACCTTGATGCCAGTGGCGGCCATTGGCCATCTGGTCGACCGTCTCGAGGCCAACGCGACCGCCTTCCCGGCGCTGATCTTCGATGCCGAGATCTTGGGCGATGTCTTCCTGGTCGACGTGAACGAGCTCGACCGCGATGCCTTGGGTGCGGCTCCGGCGGCCAAAAAGCCAGTGACGGTGCCGGCCGAACGCTCCTGGCCAGTGTCCATGGCTTTCACACGCGGCCGTGAACAGGACCAAGGGCCGCTTTTCTCGGTCAAGGCCGACATTTACGAGAACGGCGTGCTGGACCGGCTCACGGTCGATACCGGGTTGCTCAAGGTAAGTGCCGATCTGCAAAAGCTGCAGATGCACAAGGTTCCCGCCTGCTCCGGCTCCGGATGATCTATCATTGACACTGCAAGCCCTTTGGCAGGCCGCGGCTTGCCCTATATAACCGGCGGCAACGCGGCGCCCTGCGCAACGCAAGGAAAGTGAATGGGAAGGCTCCTGGGTGAATAAAGGACCGACGGGCATCGGCGCCGCCGGCAGTGCTCGAATCAAGTTCGACCGTCTGGTCGCCTACTCGACCCTGCAACTTCCGCTCGCGATGGCGGCATTGCCCGTCGTGCTGAACGTCAGCCATTTCTACGGCGAGGTGCTGAGAGTCCCGCTCGAGGTCATGGGCATCATCTTCATCTTTGCCCGGATCATCGATGCCATTCAGGATCCGGTCATCGGCCTCATCAGCGACCGCTTCACACACCGCGGCGCGCGCGGCCGTCTCCTCTTTGTCGGCCTGATGGTCCCCGTACTGGCCGGCGGCTTCCTGATGCTGTTCGCGCCCCCCGGAGCTTGGCAGAGCGACCAACGCCTGATGGCGATATGGCTGGTGGCAGCCCTCTTCCTCGTCCATTTCGGCTATTCCGGCGTATCGATCAGCTACCATTCGCACGGCGCGGAGCTGACGGATGACTACAACGAGCGAACGAAAGTCACCGTCGGTCGCGAGGTGTTCGGCCTGATTGGCATGACGATCGCCGTGGTCTTGCCGACCGTCCTCACGAGCATGTTCGAGGATGCGCACGGATATACGATTCTCGGCCTCCTGTTCATTCCGGTCGCCCTGCTATTCTCGTTGCCGACCTTGCTCGGCGCGGGCCCGTCGGTCCATCCGCCGGTCGTCCATGCCGAGCGCAATGCCTTCGTCGCCTTCTTCGCGCCACTCAAGAATCGCCTGTTCCGCCGCCTGCTGCTGATCTTCATCGTCAACGGCTCCGCCCTGGGCGTCGCCGTGACCGTGATGTTGTTCTATGTCGAGCACGTGCTCGTCGGAACCAAGATACAGGCAGGGACCATCCTACTGGTCTACTTCATCGCCGGCGCCGCCAGCGTGCCGCTATGGCTTATCGCCTCCAAACGCGTGGGCAAGATGGCGGCGTGGTTTTTCGGCATGCTGCTGACCGCCTTCGCCATGGCATTGGCTGTCTTTGTCGGGCCCGGCGACTTCTACTGGTTTTTGGCGCTCTCGGTGGTGACCGGTGTCGGGATCGGCGCCGACTACGGCCTGCCGCCTTCGATCCTGGCCGACATCATCGATGCGCCCGAAGGCGGCGATACGCGGGGCAAGACCGGCACCTATTTTGGCCTGTGGGCGCTGGCCACCAAGCTGGCGACGGCAATCGGCGCGGCCGGCTCGCTGCCCGTGGCGGCGATGCTCGGCTTCGACCCGGCGCGTCGCGAATATGGAACGTTCGCGCTGGTCGTGGTGTACGTGGTGCTGCCCGTGCTCATCAAGGTCATCGCCGCCCTGCTCGCCTGGTTCATTCCGGTCGAGCCTGTCCGGGGATCGGTGCGCGACGAGCTTTTCGGCGCGGCAATGAGAGTTCAGGTGAAGAGATCGAGCGGCCGCGCCTGACGCTGACCGAAGTCGTGGCGCAGTCCCCAACAGCCCTTGCTGAGCGTCGAATAAAGGTTGCGGAAGTCGACGGCATATTTGAGGTCGCCGTCCTGCAGGTCGGCCAGCGATGGATGAGCGCCGTGGAGGCCGCCCTTTATCTTGCCGCCCATGACGAAGTGCGACGCCGCCGTGCCGTGATCGGTGCCGCCGCTGGCGTTTTGGCGAACCCGCCGTCCGAACTCCGAATAGGTCATCAGGGCCACATTGTTCCAGAGGTTGGCCGCGACTAGATTCTTGCGGAACGTGGCGAGGCCGGAGGCGAGGAAACCCAGTAGCCGCTCTTGTGTCGGCACCTGGTTGGCATGCGTATCGAAGCCGATCAGCGCCACCTTGATGGCGACCACGGGCACCCGCGCCAGCAAGATACGGGTCGCGAGATCGAGTTGATGGCCGAATCCGTCCTCCGCCGCAAACGTATAGGCTGGCGCCGGCCCGTCCCGGAGCCTGTCGTGCAGTCCCGCAGCCGCGGCATTCACTTCGTGGCGCACCTCCAGCAGATGGCGCAATGCGGGATTTCCATCGTCGCGCGGATCGCCGCTCCCCTTCATCGCCGCCGCCTGACGAAGGAAATTTTCGGCATCGTGCATCACGATGGTGCGCAGGCCCGGCCCCATCATAGGCAGCGCATTGGTGTCGGCGACGATCCCGTCGACGCCGGCGCCTCTCGGCAGCTGCACGCCTTCGAAGGCCCTCGATATCCACCCCTCGCTCAACACCTGGCTCGATGCGGAGCCCGTGTCCCAGATTTCGATCGAACGGAAGTGCGAACGATTGGGAGACGGATAGCCGACACCCTGGACGATCGCGAGATCTCCTGCCTTCCAGGCTTCCATCAGCGGCTCGAGCCTGCCGTTCAACCCCACGCGTTCGTCGAGCTGTATGGTCTTGTCGCGCGCCACGCCGATGCCGGGGCGGAGTTGGCGATAAAGGGGGTCCGCGTAGGGAACGACGGTGTTCAGGCCGTCATTGCCGCCTTTCAACTCCACCAGGACCAAGACGCGGCGCTCCTGGTCGGCCAAAGCGCGCCTGCTCGCCAGGACGACGGAAAGAGCCGAAGAGCCAAGAAGGAAATGACGCCGATCCATGGCCATCCTCCTCACTTCAACTGGTATGCGGGATCGAGCATTGCCGCAGCGACAATCGCGCCCGGGGAATCGGCCGCGGCCGCTACTGGATCAATCGGCCTGTGCGGCAGGAGCGTGCGCAGGAGCGTGACCTTGTCGACGCCGCTCAAGGTCGGACCGAGCTTTGCTTCATTGGACGTATAGCGCAGACTGCGACCCTCGACGGGATAGGCGGCCATCGTTTGTCCGGTCGATTGCTGCGCACGATCGGCACCGTGCTCACGGCGCGCCATCTTCATGTTGCCGTCCAAGGACGACACGGTGGTCGCCTCGACCAGCCGACGGAGGAATTGCTGGCGCAGCAAGAGCGTGCTCGTCGTGATCCAGCTCTCTCCGCCCGGCCATCCCTTCACGTTGGGCGGAGCGAACAAGGTCTGGCCCAGACCTGCGGTCATGCGGGCCAACGGCGTCTGGTCCGGCACCGGCAAACCGAAGACATGGACGGTCCCTACGATCAGCTCGACCGGCGACTTGATGAGGGCGCCGCGATTGGCGGGGTCGCGGAAGGCCGGCGACAGGAAAAGCGCGCGCAGGAGCGGCTTCATCTCGTAGTTGCCGGCGCGGAAGACGCCAGCCAGGCGTTTCACCTCCACCGGATCCGGCGTGAGCGACACGAATTCCCGCCACAGCTTCTCGACGATCGTCTCCGCGGTCCGCGGATGACGGAGCAGGATCGCGAGAATGTCGTCGCCGGTGAAATGCCCCGATTGACCGAGGAAAGTCTTCTCTCCGCCATCGTGGAGCTGCATACGGTCCACGAACCGGCCGCTGTCACGGTCGATCGACCAGCCGGTGAAGGCGCGAGCGGCGTTCTTGACGTCGGCTTCGACGTAGTGGCCCTCCCCCAACGTGAAGAGCTCGAGCAGTTCGCGCGCAAAGTTCTCGTTGGGCGCACGCGCCACGTTACGGACGCCGTCCAGGTAGATCAGCATCGCCGGATCATGCGCAACCGCCTTCAGAAGCGTGCCGAAATTACCCAGCGCCTCGCGCCGAAACAGCACGTTCTGCCGATACAATGCGGGCACATAGCGCACTTTCTGGATCGAGGACGTGAAATGGTTGTGCCAGAACAGTGTCATCTTCTCGACCAGCGGTTGGTCGGTGGCCAACATCTCGCCGATCCACCAGTTTCTCAGCTGCAGTCCTTGTTCGCGGATCAGCCTGGCTACCTCGTTCACCGGCTTGCCGTCAGCAGTCTTGCCGGCAGATGCGCGCGCCTCCTGCCGCTTCTCGCGAAGGGCAGACAAAGTATCGTCCACCCAAGCGGGCGGACTGCGCGTCGCCCTGGGATGGACCTTCGCCAGCAGGCGCTCGACCGCCGCGGGGAAATCCATCGACGCCAAACCTACGATCTCGGCCGGCGTCGCGCCGAACGCCGTGCGTGACAGCAAGTGACGGGCAACGTCGAAACCCATCGCCGATGCCGCCCGACCCGGTCGTGGTCCCCACAGTGCAGCCGAGAGCGCAGCCATTCCGCCTACGAAGTGGCGTCGACCGACATGAGCCGTCATGTGAATCTCCTATTGCGGAGGACGGGTTGGCGCCGGACCGGGCTTCGGATGGGATTCGTCGGGCGGCGGCGGGCGCCGCGGAGGGTTTCCGAATCGCTCGGCAAGCATTGCATGCAGGTGCTGGCGCTGATCCGGACGAAGCTGCTCGGCAAGCTGGGCCAGTGCGCCAAAGTTCTGCTTCTGCGATTCCGTCCGCAGCTTCGCCATCTGGTCCACGAGCGAATCGATCCGGGTCATGTCGAACTCGGGTTTCTTCAGCTCGTCCGCCATCTTTTCCCGAAGCTTCCGGAAATCGCGAAACCGATCCTGTCGTTCGTCGGCGTAGCTGTCGAACAGGCCCCTCAACGCCTGGCGTTGCCTATCGTCGAGCTTGAGGTCTCGTGCCAGTCTTTCCAGCGGGTTGTCGCGATGCGGGGCCGGCGGCGGGTTTGCCTCGGCGAACGGCGGTGGCGCGATCCAGGTCCTGTAGACGAAGCCGGCCAGGACGAAGCAGTTCAACAGCAACGACAGACCGAGCAGGACCTGGGTGAAGCGCAAGGACATGTCAAATGTTGTCCGTGAACAAATCGTTCAACTGGGTCGGCGCATTCGTGCCGAATGGCTGGAGGAGAGCAGTCGAGTCTTCCACCGATGCATACTGGCGTACCGCAAACGACTCGCCGAGGCCGCCTCCCATCGCGAAACCCACAGCCGCCACGACGACCGCAAGGCCAGCCATGACCCCGCGCTGCCACACACCAAATGGCGACAGGAGTGAAGTAAACCAGGTGCGAGATGTCCGATCGCCGGATCGCTCTGCTGCGAAGCCGACCAACGCCTGCGCGCGAACGACGAGACGCGGCGGGGCAGGAGGCAAGGGCTTGCCAAGAATCTCCGCCAACTCGATGGCGCAAGCACGCAATTCGGGGTCACGCGCGACCGCCGCATCAACCCGGGCTGCCTCGGCATGCGGCAGGCGGCCCTCCAACCAAGCGGCGAAATCGATGTCGGAAACGGCCGCCGAGGACGGGCTGCCATCCAGAGCGAGGCTCCGCCACAGGTCCTTGTCACTCTTGGGGATACGGTCCGTCATCGAACACTCCTGCACTACCTTACGCCATACTGACCGCCGGCATCCCCGACCTATGGGTCGTCCTCGCGAAAATGTTCGCGCAACCTCAGAAGCGCCTTGTGATGGGTGCTCCGAACGGTCTGGGCGTCGATCTTCAGCAATTGTGCAATTTCGGACACATCACGTTCTTCGTCGTACAAAAACTTGAGGATTACGGTCTGCCGCTCGGTAAGCAGGCCGTCCGGGATCTTGAGCTTTTCGATGTGGCGGTCCTCGACCGCCAGAGCGGCTTCCGGGATGTCGTCGATCGCAGTTGTCGCTTGGCGCCGGCGTCGGACGAAGTCGATCGCGGCCGAACGGGCCACCACGGCGAGCCAGGTCGAAAGGCCCGCTCGTGCAGGATCATAGGTCTTCAGCAATCGGAAATCGTTGGCGCAAAGACGCACGAATACGTCCTGGCTGGCGTCGAGCACGTCGTCCTCGCTCTGCCGGTATGAAGCGATGGCACGGCGCACCACGGCATGGATCAACGGCGAGGCGGCCTGTACGAATTCATCCCATGTGCGCTTGTGCCCCGCCGCTAGCGAGCGCAGGTCGATCTGGCCGAGCTCCGTCACACCTGCGTTCCGTCCCCGTATCGTCCGCACAGCAGTCTATTGGGGTTTGTGGCCAAAAAAGGCCCCGCTACAGTCGCCGAGCAACGGAGACGAGGGATCGATGAGCGAATCGCTGACACGGCAAATGAGGATCACCAAGCAGGCGGTACATGGCAAGGGCGTGGTGGTCGCCCAGAACTGCCGAGCGGCCGAGGTCGGTGTGGATATCCTACGCAAGGGCGGCAATGCGATCGATGCCGCGGTCGCCACAGGCATGGCGATCGGGGCTATCGAGCCGTGGATGAGCGGCATTGGCGGCGTCGGCTTCATGACCCTCTGGAGCGCCAAGGAAAAGCGGGCTTGGACAATCCACTATGGCCCGATCTCGGCCGCCAAGCTCGATCCGGCGAACTACAAGATCGTGGGTCCCGGGCCCGCCAATCCTTTCGCCTGGCCGGATATCCTCGAGCAGCGCAACGAGGTCGGCTACCACTCGATCGCGGTGCCCGGAATGGTCGCGGGTCTCGGCAAGGCGCTCGAGCGCTTCGGCACGATCACGTGGAAGGATGCTTTGGTGCCCGGCGTCGCGCTGGCGGAGCGCGGCATGGAACTCGACTGGTACATGCAGGTGATGATCGCCAACGGCGCGGAGCGTCTCGCCAGGTTTCCCGCCTCGCGCGCGAGCTACCTGTGCGACGACGGACGCGTGCCGACCAACGACTGGCAAGGCACGACACGTTACCTGAAGCTCGGCAATCTCGCCCAGACGATGCGGCGGCTGGCGGACGGAGGGCCGCGCGAGTTTTACGAAGGCAGCCTCGCCCGCGATATCGCGGCCGACCTGCAGGTCGGCGGTTCCGCCATTTCCTACGACGATCTCAAGAGTTATGACGCAAGGATCGTGGAGCCGCTCTCGTTCGAGCATCACGGCGTAACGGTCAATGTCGCGGGCGGCTTGACGGCCGGACCGACCTTGCGGCGCACACTGGAGCTGCTGGGCGATCGGACCAAGGGCAAAGGCGCACCCGATGCGGCATTCTTCACCGGTGTCGCCGACGCGATGCATCGGGCCTACGAGGAGCGGCTGAAGACGCTGGGCGAGAAGCCTACGGACACCTGCACGACGCATCTCTGCACCGCCGACAGCGAAGGCAACATGGTGGCGCTCACGCAGACGCTGATGTCGCTGTTCGGCTCCGGCGTGATGTTGCCGAAGACCGGCATCACCATGAACAACGGCATGCTGTGGTTCGATCCCGAGCCCAACCGGCCCAACTCGATTGCGCCGGGCAAGCGGCCCCTTTGCAACATCTGCCCCGTGGTCGTGGTCAAGGACGGCCAGCCCTGGTTCTGCATCGGCGCATCGGGCGGACGGCGCATCGTGCCGGCCGTGACGCAGCTTTCGATGATGATGGTCGATCGTGGCCTGGACGTCGAAACGGCCTTCCATCAGCCGCGAATCGACGTATCGGGCGTCGGCCCGATCCGCGTCAACCGCGATCTGCCCGACGAGGTCAAAAAGGCGATCGCGGCCAAGCTGCCCATCGTCGAGGTGGCCAACCAGATCTCGCCGCTGGGCTTTGCCAATCCCTGCTGCATCGTCCGCGACCCGGCGACCGGCGGATTGACCGGCATGAACGAGATCATGTCTCCCTGGGCCGGCGGCGCGGCCTTGTAGTCCCATGCCATCGTGTCGCCTCTTGCTGATCGATGGCATGACGCGTCGACAATGGCCCGACAGAGCTCGGAATGTTGATGTATCCGCAGAGCGGTCGGCCGCGGTTGCTTTATCACTACGGTGTGAACGCCGGCTACCGCTGCGTGCTGACTTTTCTCGCCGATGGCAGCTTCGGTCTGGCATTGATCACAAGCGGCGAGGGCGGATGTGCCCCTATTCCTGCTTTCTGCAAGAAGGTATTCGCGACCAACGGATAAGGATCGTTCTCTCAATCGACTGACATGACGACCGCGGCCACTGCTTCCGTTCCGACCGACACCATCAAACGCCTGCTGCCATGGCTGGTCGCGGTGGCCTTTTTCATGCAGTCGCTCGACACCACAATCTTGAATACCGCCGTGCCGGCAATCGCCGAGGCCATGAAGGTGACGCCGTTGGACATGAAGTCGGTGCTCGCGAGCTACACGCTGAGCCTTGCTGTCTTCATCCCGATCAGCGGCTGGATGGCCGATCGCTTCGGCACCCGACGGGTCTTCGCATCGGCCATCGGCCTGTTCACGCTGGGATCTCTGTTGTGCGGTCTGTCGGTGAACATCTCCATGCTGGTCGCCTGTCGTGTCCTGCAGGGCATGGGCGGCGCCATGATGGTGCCGGTGGGACGCATGACCATGGTGCGCGCCTTCCCCAAGTCCGAGTTGATTCGCGCCATGAGCTTCGTGTCGATCCCAAGCCTGATCGGCCCGATGCTGGGACCGATCTCGGGCGGACTGATCGTGCACTATCTCCATTGGAGCGTGGTGTTCTTCGTGAACATCCCGGTCGGCCTCGCCGGCCTCTATCTGGTCTATCGTTTTTTGCCCGACTACCGCGAAGCCAACACCCATCCGATCGACATCGTCGGCCTGATCTTGTTCGGCTCGGGCATCTCCCTCCTCTCCTACGTGCTCGAGGTGTTCGGCGACAACAGCCTGGGCGATATCGAGATCGCCGGTCTTCTGGTCCTTTCCGGTGCGTTGCTGGCAGGCTACGGGATAAAGGCGACACACACGCCGTTTCCCCTGCTCCAGCTTGGCCTGTTTCGCCTACGCACGTTTCGCGCCGCAGTGTGCGGCAGCTTTTTCAGCCGACTGGGTCTCGGCGGCCTCCCGTTCCTCTTTCCGCTGCTCTACCAGATCGGGCTCGGTTACTCGCCTGTCGAGTCCGGCCTTTTGGTGATGCCGCAGGCGATGGCGGCCATGGGCCTCAAGATGATTGTGCCCACAATCCTCGCTCGGCTGGGCTACCGCAATGTGCTGGTGGGCAACACCCTCATCCTCGGCGTGCTGATCATGTTGTTCGCGACCATCGATGTCGGAACGCCCGCCTGGCGCATTGCCCTGCAGGCCTTCATCCTGGGTTTCTTCACCTCCACCCAGTACACGAGCATGAACACATTGGTCTATGCCGACGTCAATGCGCGACAGACGAGCGCGGCCAGCACCATCGCCAGCACAGGCCAGCAGATGTCGATCAGCTTCGGCATCGCCTCCGCATCGCTGATCGCCGCCCTGTTCGTGCCGGTGTCGCTCCGTTCCGAACCCGCTGCGCTGATCCACGGTGTGCACCAGGCCTTCATCATCCTCGGGGTCATGACCATGGCCTCGTTCGTCATCTTCATGACCCTCAAGAAGAACGACGGCGGTGCGGTCAGCGGAAGAAGGCTGGTCTAGAGCATGATGAGTCGAAGTTCTCGTCGTCCCGACCGAAGCGAAGCGAAGTGGACGACCTTGCTTCGAGGACGACGGAGGAACCTAGACTCATCCCCCGTAGAGACCAAGGCTATCGCATATGACGTAATTCCGTCATCCCGAGCGGAGCGAAGCGAAGTCGAGGGACCTCTTTTGTCGACGCTTCGTCCGCGGTGGCTGAGCAAAAAAGGTCCCTCGACTTCGTTCCCTTCGACTTCGCTCAGGGCAGGCGCTTCGTTCACTCCGCTCGGGATGACGGAGATTTTTGCCCAAATGCGATCGCCCTGCGTAGAGACGGATATGGTCCTCGATTCTACCGCGTTTGACGATTGAGCCATATGACCTGGTGATCGGCGGACTTGAGCGCCGTCACGTTGAAGACGGGAAGCGGACGTCTGAGGCCCTTGATGGTGAGTTCGCCGATACTGGCGAGCTCGGCCACATCGCCGACTGCGGTGGCGACGCGCGACGTCACGAGGATCTGGCCGTCCGAGGCCGCCTCGCACAGGCGCGCCGCCGTGTTCACCACGGTGCCGATTGCGCTGTAGTCGAAGCGGCCTTCGAAGCCGATCTGGCCCAGCGTAGCGAAGCCCTGGGCGATGCCGATGCCGAAGCCGACCTGGTAGCCGCGCTTGCGCCAGGCCCCCGCGAGGGCGGCCACCGCCTCGCGCATTGCCACCGCCAGCCGGACCGCGCGCTCGGCCGAGTCTGGACAAGGCATCGGATCGTTGAAGAAGACCATAAGGCCGTCGCCAACGAAGCGATCGAGCGTACCCTCGAACGACTGGATGAGCGGCACGAGCGCAGCGTGATAGTCCTGCAGCAGCTCGCTCACCTCTTCCGGTTCCGCGCTTTCGGAAAAGGCGGTAAAGCCGCGCAGGTCGCAAAAGAGCGTGGCGATATCGCGGCGGTGCCGCTGCAGGATGTTCTCGTCGCCCGACGACACCAGCAGCTCGGCGATCGACGGCGCAAGGAAGCGCTTCAGCTTGTTGATCCGCTCGATCTCGGCGACCTGCGCCGCCACGCGCTCCTCGAGCAACTTGTTCCAGCGCGCGAGTTCGTCGCGCGAGGCTTCGAGCTCGCGCTGGGTGGCAAGCAACGCCGCGTTGGCTGCCTCGAGCTGCCGATTGAGTGCCGCCTCCCGCTCCTGCAGCAGCGTCATGTCATAGGCCTTTTGCTGCAGGCGCCGGGCCATGTCGCGCTCGGATGTGACATCGACCAATGCTATCCAAGTCGCAGGGCCTCCTCCGTCTCCGGGCTCGTCTTGCCAAAAATGAAGATCGGCAACGCGGCCTTTGACGATCTCGACCGACGGAACCAGGTAGGGCGATTCGATAATCGGAAGCAATCCCTCGAGAACGGCGACCTGGTCGACGACGGGCGCGCCGAGGCTGAGCTCGCCAAGCGCATAGGCCTCGAGATTTCCGCCAGCGTCCACGAGAGTAAGGGCTTCATCCACTCGGAGCCAGGCGACCGCGCGATCGGCGAAGATCAGCGCCTGCAGCCGCTCGATTACGTGCGCGGGCAGAGTCTCCATGTATCAGCGCACGACGCGGGCTGCGAGATCTGCAAACGCGTCGTCGACTCCTTCGCCCGTCCGGGCGCTACTCGACCGCACCCACCAGCCGTCACTGCGCAGCTTCTCGAGATCGTCGTCCGTGACCGCCCACTGCTCGCGCAGATCGTTCTTGTTGATCAACAGCGCAAAGGGCAGCGGACCATGTTCCGTTTCAACCCGCTTGCGCAGCGATAGCGCCATTTCGAGCGTCGCCGGCCGCGTGCCATCGGCCACCAGAACATAGCCGGCCGAGCCGCGCATGTAGCTCAGCCGAAGCGACGCCATGTCGTCTTCGCCCGCGAGATCCCACAGGATCAGGTGCACCGTCTTGTCGCCCAATGTCACCGTCTTCTTGTCGATCTTGACACCGACAGTTGTCAGATAGGCCTCGGAGAAGACGCTCTCGACGTAGCGCTTGACGAGGCTCGTCTTGCCGACCGAGAAGCCGCCCAGCATGCAAATTTTCTTCTGTTGTACGCTTACGCTCATGGCTCATCCTCGATGCGGACGGCGACCGAGACGCGACGATTCAGCGACCGGGCACTGTCCGAATTGTGCATGTCGAGCGGATCGAGCTGGCCTGCGCCACCGATGGTGATCAGGTCGGCGGCGACGCCGCGCTTTTTCAGGAGCGCCAGCACGGCGCCCGCGCGTGCAATGCTGAGCGAGAGGTTGTAGGTGCCAGGGCCGGTATCGTCAGAGTGGCCGGTAAGCCGGAAGCGCGCGCGCATGCGAAGGCTCGCAGCCAGTCCGGTCAGCTCGTTGATCGAGGCGGCCAGATGGTCGAGCACGGCATCCTGGCCCGGTGCAGGCAGCGATTCGTTGGTATCGAAGCGGATCTCGAACGACTGGATGCTCCGGCGAAGGTTGCCCAGCAAGCCCTCGGCGATGTCCTGGACCCGGGAAAAGTCGAATTGCGGTCCGCCCGCCGGCATCAAACGGGCGGTCTGGCGCGCCCGCGCGATCCAGAGCGGCGTGGCCGATCCTGTGGCGACGATACGGTCGCCGGCGATGGAAAGCGTCACGCTGGGCGGCGGCGACAGCGACGCCTGAAGCCGCTTCAGGACGAACTCGGGCTCGAGTGACTGATAAGGCTGCCAGCGGCTCGTGACGCGCGCCGGGTCGACCTTGGTCTCGCGCAGGATCGCGTTCGGATCGACCGCCAGCGGATCGCGCAGACCCGAGACGATGAATTTGCCGTTGCGCTCGGCCGTTTCGGTGACGACGATGCCCGGCTGGGCCTGCAGGCGGTCGATGTAGTCCGACCAGTTCTTGAGCTCAGTGGCGCGGCGCTCGGCCTCTGCGGCGCGCTGGCGCTCCAGCTCGGCGGCGATCCGCGCCTGCTCCTGCGCCTCCTGCTGCATGACCTGCCAGCGCCAGACTCCGACGCCGGTGACACAGGCGAGTATCAGCATCGCGAGCGCGAAGACGTACCACGGGAAGCCCTTCTTCCTCGTCGTGACGCCTTGCTGGCGCAGCGCCGCGCACTCGGCCAGATGCGCCTCGATGTCGGCGAGCCCGGAGCTGTCGCCGTCGAATGTCTCGAGGATCTGCCGGCGTTCCTCGTGGATGTGCGTGAGCGTGTCGCGCAGCTTGTGGCGCAGTTCCTCCGGCGGGTTGCCGCGGATCACCGCGACCAGCATCGCGTATTGTCCCGCCTCGCACCACAGGCGCAGGTCGCCCAGCCGCAGCGTGTCGACGCCCTGCTGTCCCGCGCCCTGGAAGGAATCCTTCACGAAATCCTGGATCGCCGTCAGCATCGAGGACACGAGCTGCGGATCCTGGCTCGCCGCATCCTCCGCGGCGACATGCGAGATCAGGAGGCCGCTGTGATTGTGGATCAGGAAGGCGTGCTCGACCTGGTAGATCAGCGTATGGTTCAGCACCACCTCGGCGAAGGTCCTGCCCGTCCGCCAGGCCTCCAACCGCCAGCGCAAGCCACGCCAGGTGAGGCTTTGCCGGAGCGTCTCGTCGAGCGACTGGAAGGTGGTGTCGACCTTCTCGCCGACGGACCGGCGGATGGCCGGCACGATCACCGGATAGAGGATGTCGATCAGTGCGCGCGGATCGTTGCGGATCGAGCTCGCCGTTGCCTTCTCCAGCGCCGGCGCCAGCACCTCGCCCAGCCGCGAATCGCTGGCAGCGACCGCCGTCGGCAGGACGCGCCCCACCGCCTGGCCGAGCTGCTCGGGGTCCTCGACTACCTCCCGAAGGCGACCCAGCACCTCGATCTCGTGCCCGACGAGCAGACGACGCAGTTCGTTGAGTCGCGGATCCAGCGTCGACATTTCGGACGATGGCGCGGATTTCGGTTCCACCGCGCGCGCGAGCTCGACCAGCAGCCCAGCCAGCGTCTTGCGGTCGATCCCGCTATCGGTTGGTGCAGGTCGAAACAGCCACTCGAGCTTGTCGGCGGCAGAGGTGCTCATTGGAGGAGACGGTCAGCCGTTCGGCCAACCGCGCGCCCCGTCGCCCTTGCCCGCGCTCTTGCCGCCGCTGTCCTGGTTCAGGCACTTCGCGACCTCGACGAAGAGGCCGGCCAGAAGATTGCGATCGGTCTTCACGTTCGAGAGCTCGGCGAACATCTTCTCCATCGTGTGATGGATGTCCTCGTTGCGCCGCTTGATCTCGTCGTGCAGCGACTGCGTCTCGCGCGACAAGCGGTCGGCAAAATCGCGCTCGAGCTGGCTCACCTGGTCCGACAGCGCCCGCAGGCGCTTCTCCAGCGCCTGATTCTGCTCACGCAGCGAACGCTCGATCTCCTTATCGGCATCGGCTCGCGAATCCTTCTCCTCACGAAGCTGGCTGGCGAGCGAGTCGACCTGCTTCTTCGCGTTCGTGTCATGGGCGCTCAGGTTGCGCGCCGTCTCCGACTCGATCTCCTTGAACCGCTGCAGAAACCGCTCCTCCAGCTTCGAGAAGCGGCGGTCGTAGTCCTGCATCTGGTTGCCGAACAACAGGTCGCGAATCTTGTCCACACCCACGGCATCGGTACCTGCGGCGAGACCATTGCCGATCGGTGCAACGGCGACGGTGGCGCCGGACGATCCCACTTCCGATTTCTGCTTTTCTGCCATTTCCCCCTCCTACCCCAGACAGGAATTCTATGCCTCCAAATGGCCATTTGGCCAGTCGTCGTTCGATGAACTGGGCGTGAGCGCTCTCCGGCCGCAGGTCAACAGGCAAAACGCACTAGGATAACAGGCTGGCTCCGACGTTGATCGACAACGCCAGGATCGCCGTATTGAAGACGAAAGCGACGATACCATGAAAAAGGGTCACCCGCCTCATGGCATGCGAGACGGTGTCGACGTCGCCCGTCTGAGCCGCGCAGCCGATGACGAAAGCATAGTAGAGGAAGTCCCGATAATCCGGGTTACGCTCACCGGGAAACTTCAGCCCTCCAGGTGAGCCCAGCTCGTCAGGCCGATAGTAGATGTTGGCATAGTGTAGGGCGAAGACCGTATGGGTGAAAGTCCAGGACAAGATCACGGTCGCCGTCGTCACGAACAGGCTGGTCCAGGGCGTCGTATGGGCCGACTTGATCACGGCAAGCTCGGCGAAGATCGCCGCAAAGCTTGCCGCCGCACTGCCGACAATGATGACGACGATCATCCAGTCGCTCTCGTCATAGAGCGCTGCGCGGCGACGACAGGTCTCTACATTCGATCGGGCGATCGTCGAGAATGCGACACCGAGATAGACGACCGCAGTCAGGTCCCAGGCAATCAAAAGCCGAGTTACCGGCCGCACGGTCTCCGGCAGGAGAGCGAACAGCAGTCCGCCGGCGCCCACCGACGCCAGCAGCCGGAGTCGGGCGATAACCATGCGGCCAAGACGCGACCGAGGCCGGCCACCCTTTGTCGACATGCAAGCCCTTTGGGTTGGTAAAGTCCTTATCGAAAACTATACTGGGTAGGCACTACGTGACCATCCGGAGAGCTCTCGCTGCCCTTGCCGGTCCTGTGGATGAACGCTAAACACACGGCCGTCATTTTGTCGCAAGCGGCGGGGGGAGCAAGCAGCATGGCGACGAAGAAAAGGACCACCTCGGCATCCGCCGCGTCGGCAGCCAAATCGAGTACCAAGGCCTTGAACGGGAAAGCGAATTCGACACGTTCCAGCGCTACGACCGAGGCCCGCGAAACGGCCCGTCTGCTGCTGGACATCGAAGCGATCCATTGCCGGCCAGAGAACCCGTATATCTTCACCTCCGGGCGCGCGAGCCCGGTCTATATCGATTGCCGTAAGCTGATTTCGTTCCCCGAAGCGCGGGCCAAGATCATGGGCTACGCGTACAAGGCGATCGGCAGGGATATCGGCTGGAACAAGGTCGATGTCGTGGCCGGCGGCGAGACGGCGGGCATTCCCTTCGCCGCATTCCTGGCGGCACTCGCCAAGAAGCCGATGATCTACGTTCGCAAGCAGCCCAAGGGCTTCGGCCGCATGGCGCAGATCGAAGGCGACCTGAAGCCCGGCAAGCGGGTCCTGCTGGTCGAGGATCTGGCGACCGACGGCGGCAGCAAGCTGGTTTTCATCGATGCGCTCAAGAAGGCGGAAGCTAAAGTCGCCGACTGCTTCGTGATCTTCCACTACGGTATCTTCCCGCAAAGCATCGAGACGCTGGCCGTCGCCGGCGTCAAGCTCCATGCCTTGGCGACGTGGTGGGACGCGCTGGAAGCCGCCCAGAAACACAAATATTTCGACGAAAAAGGCTTGGCGGAGACTCGGGCTTTTCTCGAGGCGCCCGAACAATGGTCGGCCAATCACGGTGGTCGACCTCCGACGCGTTCCGGGGGCCTGGGCCGCTAGGAACCGGCCGGCCGCTCACCGACTGACATCAGGCAGGAGCGCGCGCTCCGCTTGAGCTTCGGCATCGCCAATGCGAGCTTGGCACGGATGCTCGGTCGTCGCGTCCTCTTCGCCTCTGCCCTGTCCTTCTCGATGGCCGCCTTTGCAGCGCGCGCGGCTGCCAAGGAGGACCTCGTTATCGGCACCACCCA
>DATEID010000442.1:0-13543 GCA_035279245.1 Reyranella sp. | reverse complement strand
TGTGGGCGCTCGACGTGCCGGAGGAGGTGGGCGGGGCGAACCTGCCCAACGTGGCGCTGGTCGGGGTCAACGAGGAGCTGGGCTACACCTGCGTGCCCTTCACCTTCCCGCCCGATTCGCCCAACCTGCACATGCTGCTCGCCACCGCCAATCCCGAGCAGCGCAAGAAGTATCTCGAGCCGTACGCCGCGGGAGAGACGGTGTCGGCCATCGCCATCTCCGAACCCGGTGCAGGAGGCGATCCCGCCGGCATGAAGACGCGCGCCGTGAAGGACGGCGACCACTGGGTGATCAACGGTCGCAAGATCTGGATCAGCCGCATCGCCCGCGCCGACTTCACCATCGCGATGGCGGTCACCGATCCCAATCTCGGCTCGCGCGGCGGCATCACGGCGTTCCTGGTCGACAAGGGCACGCCGGGCCTCGTCGTGGCACGGGCGATCCCGATGCTCGCCGGCCAGCGCACCTACGAGGTCGTGTTCGAGGACTGCCGGGTGCACGAGAGCCAGGTGCTGGGCCGCATCGGCGCCGGCTTTGCACCGATGCAGCTGCGCCTCACCGTGCGGCGCCTGCAGATGGGCGCCTGGTGCATCGGCATGACCCAGCGCGCCCTCGACATGCTGTGCGCCCATGCCAACCAGCGCGTGACCTTCGGGCAGAAGCTCGCCGACCGCCAGGCCATCCAGTGGTGGGCGGCCGACGCGGCGACCAAGCTGCACGCCTGCCGGCTGATGGTGATGGACGCTGCCGTCAAGCAGGACGAGGGCCGCGACGTGCGCATGGAGGCCTCGATGATCAAGGTCTTCGCCACCGAGATGGCGACCGAGGTGATCGACCATGCCCAGCAGGCTTTCGGTGCGATGGGGGTGACGCAGGAGCTGCCGCTTTCCCTGATGGCGCAGAAGGTGCGCACCATGCGCGTCTACGAGGGCCCGTCGGAGGTGCACCGCATGGTGATCGCGCGACGGCTGCTGGGGGCGGCGCGCTGAGCCGGTCCCTCGTGTTGACGGAATGCGGCGGGCCGTGGATGCTTTCCGCTGCGATCGAAGGAGCTTGCCCATGACCTATACGCTCGACGACTTCGTCAAGGATGCGCAGGCGGCGCTGAAGGCGCATGACGGACCGACGGGCCGCGAGCAGGTGCGCGGACTCCTGGAGAAGCTGCTGACCAACGAGAAGTTCGTCGACGAGGCGGTGGGGCCTGCCGCGCCACTGGGCACCCGCAAGCTCTATGAGGACAAGGATCTCGGCTTCGTCGTGCTGGCGCACTGCAATGCCAAGCCGCACAAGAGCCCGCCGCACGACCACGGCAGCTCCTGGGCGGTGTACGGCCAGGCGGTCAAGCACACTGACATGAGCGAGTACCGCCGCCTCGACGCCGGCACCGGCGCGGGCGAGGCCAAGCTCGAGAAGGTCAGGAGCTACCGCCTTGAGCCCGGTCGTGCCGGCATCTACGACGTGGGCGCGATTCACGCCATCGACTATCCCGAGGGCAGCCGCTTCGTGCGTGTGACCGGCCGCGACCTCGACTACGTGCAGCGGCTCAAGTTCGACACCGCTGCCGGCAAGGCGATCGCCATCGAAAGCGCGACCGCGGGCTCGGCGTAGTATCTCCAGTCAGGCATGACAGCATTCATATCTGTCGTCCTAAGCGCAGCGAAGGACCTCGCGCAACGACCGGCGGTGCTGCTGCTAGTGCGAGATCCTTCGCTGCGCTCAGGATGACAGTGGGGCGGGCTCGGCATAACGCTCTCCGCTACTTCGCGAAATCCTCGGCGGCGACGGCGAAGTTCAGGTTCTGGCCGACCTTGAGGTAGAAGGTCGTGATGCCGAGCAGATGCCCTTCGGCATCGAACAGGCCGCCGCCGGACGAGCCCTGCGAGATCGCCGCCGTCGTCTGGACCAGCCGCCGGCCGTCGAGCGTGCGCTTGGAGGAGACGATGCCCTCGGCGACGGTGAGTTCGAGCCCTTGCGGCGTGCCGATCGTGACCGCCCGCTCGCCGACCTTGATGTCGTCATAGGGCCGGACAGCCACCCATTTCGCCAGCGCCGTGTCGGTGCGCAGCACGCAGCGGTCGGCTTGCTCGTTGACGGAGACCACATCGGCCGAATGCCGGTCCTTGTCGTGCGCGATGGCGACTCGCGCCTTGTCCTTCACGACATGGCAATTGGTCAGCAACTCGTGCTCGCTGATCGCCACCGCCGAGCCCAGGCGCTCGCCCGCATCGACCTTGTAGACCGCGGCCGATGCCCGGTCGAAGACCTGCTCGACGGTGAGATTGCCGCTGCCGCGCGTCTCGCGCTTGATCTCGTCCGTCTTGCCGCTGTCATCGGTCTTTGTCGGCGACTTCGCGTTCGGCTTGGAAGGGCCCGAGGTCGAGGCGATGTAAAAGTCGCTGGCCGTCGGCGTCGGCGGCTCGATCTTTGGCTGCGCCAGCGACGTCGGGTTGAAGTTGTGGGCGATGCGCAGGCTGTCGGCCACGGCGGAGAACAGGAGTTCCTGCTGGGCAACTTGGTTGCCGGGAATGTCGATCTCCGCCAAGACGGCGCCTGATGCGCCGCAACGTGCGTACAGGTAGTCGATCTGCCCGCCGCCTGCTTTGGCGGCCACGGCGAACCCTCCGGCATAGTAAGCACGATAGAAGGGATGCGCGAAACGCAGCACCCTCAAATAGCCCTGGATCATCCTCGTGCAGTTCAGGTCGCCGTATTGCACCGAAACGGCGTAGCCGACATTGCCTTCGAATTTGTACAAAAGGGCGCCATCGGTAGGCCGTGCCGCCACGAACTTCACGAGCTTGGTCGGCACACCGATTGAAAAGCCGATCGACTTGTCTTCCAGGGTGGTCCAACCGAAGGCGTCTCGCTGTTTCGCCCCTTCGGCCAGCAGCTCGGCCTCCTGCTCGTCGCGCAATTGGCCGCTGGCAGGGTAGCCTTTCGACTTTTGCCAGCCTTGGACCGCCGCATGAAAGACCGCGGTCGCATCGCCGCCGTTCATGATGCTGTAGTGGCCGGTCCAGATCAGGGCGCGACGAAGATCGTCACCGGTGATCTTGGTGGCAGGCAGCTCCTGGGCCGACGCGCCTGCAGCACCCAGCAGCGCCACCCCAATGGTCAACGCGCACAGAGTAGATCTGACGGAGACGAACATCGAAGCCACTGGAACCGCTCCCCCGTCGCATCATCGCGGCGGAGGCGGCTGAGGCAACAGTCCTTCTGTATCAAACGCTTCGGATCGTGCCTTGAAGCTTTGCCGCGGCGGCATCGTTTGCCCGGCGCCGGACATCGAGCAGGCCGGAAAGCTGCTGGCGCATCCGGGCCACGCGCTCGGGTCCGGCCTTCTCCGGCGAGCCGCAGTCGAAGGGCGGCTGCGGATCGTACTCGAAGCCGAGCTGGATCGACTTGGCGACTTCTTCGCCCGCAAGCTCGGCCGCGACAGCAAGGCCGAAGTCGATGCCCGCGGTTACGCCGCCGCCCGAGATGCGGTTGCGGTCGCGCACCACGCGCTCGGCGACGGGGACGGCGCCGAAGTCGGCCAGCATGTCGCGCCAGGCCCAGTGACAGGCCGACTTGTAGCCCACGAGCAGCCCGGCGGCGCCCAGCACCAGAGACCCTGTGCAGACCGAAGTGATGTAGCGCGCGCCGGCGGCCTGCCTTCGCAGGAAATCGAGGGTTTCCTGGTCGGTCATCAGCTCGATCTGCCCGGTGCCGCCGGGCACGCAGACGAGGTCGAGCTGTGGGCAGTCGGCGAATGTCGCATTGGGCACGATCGAGAACCCCGCATCGGTCGGCACAGGATCGCGCGTCTTCCAGACCATGTGGATTTGCGCGCCTGGGACGCGCGCCAGCATCTGCGCGGGACCGGTGGCGTCGAGCTGCGTCACCTTGGGGAAGATCAGGATGCCGATGTTCAGGGCTGCGGCCATGGTAGTCTCCTTGATGAATGCGGCTTCGTCTCTACATTGCCGCCGCTTTGGCGATCTTGCGGTCGTGTCGCTGACGGCGGCGTTCGCTTGCGACCCACCACACGATCACTCCCGAAATCAGGACAGAAAGCGGAAGCATGGCGAGATTGACGATTCTCCATCCCCCGATCTCGAGAATGGGGCCGGCGGCCAATGTCGCGATCGCCGTGGCCAGATAGCGTATCAGCTCGGCTGTTCCCTGTGTTTTGGCCTGTTCCGACGGATGGCAGGATTGGACGAGCAACGTCGATCCGGCGACGAACAGAAAGTTCCAGCCGACGCCCAGGCAGAACAGGGCGAGATAGAAAGCAGGAAGGCTGACGGAACTGATCGCCACGATCATGCAGACGAGATTCAGGACGATGCCGGCAAAGACAATTCTCGGCAGGCCGAAACGTTTGATCAGGATGCCGGTGACGAAGGAAGGAGCGAACATGCCGACAAGGTGCCACTGAATGATGTTGGCGCCGTCATCGATGGTGTGTCCGCAGGCGACGGCGGCAAGCGGCGCTGCGGTCATCACGAACATCATGACGACCGATCCGACGATGCTGCTTGCGGTCGAAGCCATGAAAATCGGCGTCCGCACAATCACGCCGATGGAGCGGTCGGCGCTCTGCGCGCTTGCGGCGACGCTCGCGTGATGAACGGCCAGTTCGCGGTAAAAGATGGCAAGCAGAAGGATGGAAACGAGGCTCAGCGCTGCGATCGCAAGATAGGAACCGGCAAACAGGACGGTGGGAATGAAGTCCTTGCTCCAGCTCGCCAGCATCGGTCCCAGGACGGCCGCGACCACGCCTCCGGCCAGAACCGCCGAGATCGCCTTGCTCTTGTCCTCGTCGCGCACGGAATCCGATGCTGCAAGACGATAGTATTGGGCAAAGGCCTGAAACACACCGACGGCCGCGGTTCCCAAGCAGAATACCCAGAAATCGGCATGGAGGACCGCCCAGAACGACACGATGCCGCCCAAGGTCCCGACCGTCGCGCCGAGCATGAAGCCGAGTTTGCGGCCGATGCGCTTCATCAGCATGGACGCCGAAAAGGTGACGAATGCACCGGCAACGGTGATCAGGGAGAAGGGCAGGGTCGCCAGAAGCTTGTCCGGCGCCAGTTGATAGCCCGTGAGGGCCGTCAACGTCATGTCGATCGAACCTGCCGCCATCGCCAGAGCCTGGCAGACCGACAGGATCGCAACGTTGCCGCGTTTGGGATGCCCTTCCGACATGTCGCCTGCTTCAGGTGCTGCTGCCTCGTTCGCCTGAAGCCGAATATCGTGCGGCCTGGCGCTGGCAGAAATGACAAAGATAATGTATTTTCTGCCAATGACACATCCACATCGGCTGTTCGTTCTCGCCTACGAGGGTTGCCAGCTTCTCGACGTCACCGGTCCGGCCGCGGTGTTCGGTGCGGCCAACGACGCGGCGGGTCGGCGAGTTTACGATCTCCGGATCGTGTCGCCCGACGGCGGCGTGGTTGCGACCAACAGCGGCGTCGAGATTCGGACGCAGCGTTTCAGTGGCCAGCCCGGCACGCTCCTGGTCGCCGGCGGGTCGCGCGGCTTGCCGCAAGTGATGGAGCGTGCGGACATAAGGCGCTGGCTGCAGCGCATCGCACCGCGCACGAAGCGCTACGGCTCGGTGTGCACCGGCGCATTCGTGCTCGCGGCGGCCGGCCTGCTCGACGGCAAGCGCGTGGCAACGCACTGGGCAAGCTGCGCCAAGCTCGCGCGCCGCTATCCGGCGCTTTCGGTCGATGCCGATGCGCTCTATGTTGTCGACGGCAAGGTCTGGACCTCGGCCGGCGTCACCACCGGCATCGACATGGCGCTGGCGCTGGTCGAGGCCGATCTCGGCGCCGCCACCGCAAACCTGATTGCGCGCCACTTCGTGCTCTATGCGCGCCGTCCAGGCTATCAGTCGCAGTTCAGCCCGCTCCTGCAGGCCCAGACGAAGGCCGAGGCGCCGTTCGCCGACCTCATCGCCTGGATGCAAACCCATCTCGACACGACTCTCGACGTGCCGACGCTTGCCCGGCGCGCCGGCCTCAGCGAGCGAAGCTTCTATCGCAAGTTCACCGAAGCGACCGGCAAGACTCCGGCGCAGTTCGTCGAGCGCTTGCGGCTCGAGGCGGCGCGCACGTTGATGACCAAGGATCTGCCGCTGAAGGCGATCGCCGGCCGCGTCGGCCTCGGCTCCTCGGCACGGCTCGGCGCCGCCTTCGAGCGCGGCTTCGGCATGACGCCGTCACTGTTTCGCGAGATGCATCGCACGGCCTGATCGCTCACATCCCGCCACCTCCACCGCCGCCGCCCAAAGTCTCGGTCGAGGCTGCGTGACGGCTTTCCATGTCGTCGATGGCCGCCTGCTTGCTGCGATCGGCGCTGCAAGCGCACAGCTCCAGGATCAGGATGGCGAGGGCGATCAGCGGCAGACGAGGCATGGGCACCTCCTGGCACGATCAGGATAAGTCCGCTGCGCGTCCCGCCGGAATCACGAAAAGGATAGGAGGGCGCGAGCGCCTCAGCCGGCCGTTTCGAGAGCGGCGTTGTGGTTGCGGATCATCTGTTCGAGCGACTTGTCGCCGTCGGAGGTCGTGACGCAGCCACCGAGGAGGGTGGCCAGGAGGACGAAGGCGAGAACTGTCCGCATCATGTTGCTACCGCTGCAGTCGCATCCGCGTGCTGCCGATCACCAGTGCGGTGCCGGCGAAGCCTGCTCCCAGCCAAAGGGCGGCATGGGCGGCTACCTCCGCCTCCTCACCGCCGGCGGAGAAGTCGAACAAGCCGAAGGTCAGCGCCACCAGGGCCGCGCCCAAGGTCTGGCCCAGCGTGCGCGAGGTGGCGATGATTCCGCCTGCGCTGCCGCTGCGCTCGCGTGGCACGGCACTGATCATCAAGCGGTTGTTGGGCGAGGCGAAGATGCCGAAACCGACGCCGCACAGCATCAGCCGCCACATGATGTCGGCGGTCGTCGGCTGCTCCGGCAGGAGCGCGGAGAGGACAAGTCCGGTTGTCATGCAGCCGAGCCCGATCACGCCCAGGATGCCGGCATGATAACGGTCGGCGAGCCGGCCGGCGAACGGGGCAATGGCAGCCAGCGCCAGCGGCCAGGCGGTCAGCAGGATGCCGGTGTCGGTGGCGCTGCGGCCCAGCACCGTGTGGAAGAAGAACGGCAGGCTGACATAGGCGAGACCTTGCGCCACGAAAGTGCAGCTCGAGGTCGTGATCGAAAGCGAGAAGATCGGCCGCCTGAAGATGTCGATCGGCATCATCGGATGAGCAAGCCGCGCCTGCCGCCAGATGAAGAGCCCGCCCAGCAGGGCCGCGCCGCCCATCTCTGCGAGGATCGCCGTCAAGGTGTGCCCGTGCGCCATGCCGTCGATGCCGAAGATCAGCAGGCCGAAAGTGATGCCGGACAGGATCGCCGAGAGGACGTCGAACGGGCGACGCACATGGACGGTGCGCGGCAGATAGCGCTCGGCCAGGAAGAACGAGACGACGCCGAGCGGGATATAGACGGCGAACAGAGCCGGCCAGGACGACACGGTGAGCAGGGCAGCGCCGATGCTGGGACCGGCCGCCAGCGATGTCGCGACCACGGTGGTATTGAAGCCTAGTCCACGCCCCAGCATGTTGCGCGGATAGATCGCGCGGACCAGCGCCGGCTGGATCGCCATCAGGCCTGCCGAGCCGAGGCCCTGGAATGTGCGTGCCGCCAGCAGCCAGGGGAGCGACGGGGCCAGCACGCAGCCCACCGAGGCGATGCAGAACAGCAGCAGGCCGGCGCGATAGACATGACGGTAGCCGACGATGTCGCCCAGCGCCGCGAGCGGCAGCAGGCACACCATCTGGGCGATCTGGCTCGCGTTCACGATCCAGATCGAGCTCTCGGCCGAGATGCCCAGGTCTTGCGCGATATAGGGCAGCGCGAGGTTGGTCATGGAGTTGCTGAGCACTGCCATCGACAGGCCGATGGTGATGGTGGCCACGGCGAGAAGGCGCGGCGCCCCGGGTGGCAGGCCGTCGGGATTGGCGGCAGTCGGCTTGACGGGTGAGGCGACGGACGTCGAGTAGGGCATCGCCTATTGCATCACCGTCGGTGCGTCGCCGCCGATGGTCGTGCGTTGCATCAGGCGCTTGTGCTTCACGGCATCGTAATGGGTCGCCCGGTGCAGGACCGCGCGGTTGTCCCAGACGATCACGTCGCCCTCGCGCCAGGCATGCGACAACCGAAACTCGGGCCGATCGGCGCGCGCCGTCAGCTCGGCGAGCAGCGCCTCGCCGGTCGCCCGTGGCCAGTCCACGATGAAGCCCGCATGCGCGCCGATATAGAGCGCGCGGCGGCCGTTGATCGGATTATCGCGGAACAGTCGCTGCTTCACCGGCGGCAGCTCGCTCAGCGCCTTGGCGCTCAGGATGCCCTTCTGGACGCGATTGCGCGAATATTCCAGCGCATGCTCGGCAATCAGTGGCTCGATCGTTGCCTGAAGCGCCGGCGGCAGCGCATCCCAGGCCGCGCGCATGCACAGGAACTCGGTGTTGCCGCCTTCCGACGGGCAGATGCGCGCCGTCAGGATGGAGCAGAGCGAAGGGATGCGCTTGAACGAGGAGTCCGAATGCCAGAAATAGTTGGCCTTCTGGTAGATCATGCGCATGTCGTCGGGCGGGATCGGCTCGCCCGTCTGGATATCCAGGTTCGACTGACGTGCGAACTTGGTGCCGGCCGCGGGATTGGCGCTGCCGGTCGTCTCGAGCGGCCCGAAATATTCGCTGAACCGGATCTGCTTCTCGTCGTCCATCGGCTGGTCCCGGAACAGCAGCACCGAGTGCTCCTCGAACGCCGCCCGGATCGGTCCGAACTCGCGCGGATCGAGCGGCCGCGTGATGTCGATGCCGGAGACTTCCGCGCCGAACAGCGGGTGCAGCTTCTTGACGGTGATGGGGCCGGTGTTGCGCATCGCGTCGCCCTGCGCCGTCTAGTCCACGATCGCTTGGTAGGTGAGTACGCGCAGCTCGCGGCGGATCGGATAGGTCGAGGAGGGCATGAGCTGGGTCAACAGCACGACCGCCATGTCCTCCGCAGGATCGCACCAGAAGGCGGTCGAGGCCGCGCCGCCCCAGGCATATTCGCCGGGCGTGCCGACGATATGCGCCTTGGCCGGGTCGATCATGACCGAGAAGCCGAGGCCGAAGCCGATGCCGTTATAGGTCGATTCGGAGAAGCGCGGTGTGCCCATGTCGGCCATGTCGCCGTTCAGATGGTTCATGGTCATGAGCTCGACCGTCTTGCGGCCCAGCAGCCGCACGCCGTCGAGTTCGCCCTTGTTCAGCATGAACTTGCAGAAGCGCAGATAGTCCGCAGCCGTGGAGACGAGACCGCCGCCGCCGGAGTTCACCTTGCGCGGCTTGAGATACCGGCTCTTGGCCGGATCGTCGATCAGGGCGAGCTTGCCGTCCGGGCTCGCCTGGTAGTTGGCCGCGAAGCGGTCGTGCTTGTCGCTCGGCACATGGAAATCCGTATCGACCATGCCGAGCGGTTTGACGACCTTGTCGACGAGATACTTCTCGAACGGCTCGCCGGCGATCACCTCGACCAGACGGCCCAGCACGTCGGTGGAGACGCTGTAGTTCCAGGCCTTGCCCGGTTGGGCGATCAGCGGGAATGTCGCGAGCTTGTCGACGACCGCGGCGAGGCTGGTCTCCGCCGTCTGGAAATCGACGCCATCCTTGGCGCGATAGAGCGCATCGACCGGATTGCTCTCCATGAAGCCGTAGGTGAGGCCGGATGTGTGGGTCAGGAGATCGCGGCAGGTGATCTCGCGCTCGGCCGGCACCGACTCGATCTTGCCGCGGCTGCCGCCGGCGAACACACGCATGTTCCTGAAGGCAGGCAGGAACCGCGAGATCGGATCGTCGAGCTGAAAGCGGCCCTCCTCGTAGAGCATCATGATCGCGGTCGAGGTGAGCGGCTTGGTCATGGAGTAGATGCGGAAGATCGTGTCCGGCCGTACGGCCTTGTTGCGCTCGACATCGGTCTTGCCGTAGGCCTCCGCGAACGCGAGCTCGCCCTTGCGCATCACGCAGGTCACCATGCCGGGCAGGCGCCCGCTGTCGACCCAGCCTTTCATCCATTGGCCGATGCGTGCGAGCCGCGCTGCGGAAAGGCCAACCTGTTCGGGAGCGACGAGCGGCAGGGTGTCCATGGCGATCCTCCTCTTTCTCCCGCTAGACTAGCGCAGGACGAAGCGTTCCAGACACGCAAAAGACAGGAGGGTGCAATGGCGAGATTGTGCGAAGGCCGCGTGGCGATCGTGACGGGCGGTGCCCGTGGGGTGGGCCGCGAGCATTGCCTGATGCTGGCCGAGCACGGCGCCAAGGTGGTGGTGAACGACCTGGGCGGCGATCGTGCCGGCAAGGGCCACGATGTCGGCCCCGCTCAACAGGTCGTGAACGAGATCAAGGCCAAGGGCGGCGAGGCGGTGGCCAACGGCGACGACGTATCCGACTGGAATGGCGCCAAGCGCATGATCGACCAGGCGATCCAGACCTTCGGCAAGCTCGATGCGGTGGTGCTGAACGCCGGCATTCTGCGCGACCGCATGCTGGTCAACATGAGCGAGGACGAGTGGGACGCCGTCATCAAGGTTCACCTCAAGGGCACCTTCGCGCCGGCCCGCCATGCCGCCGCCTATTGGCGCGATCTCGCCAAGCAGAAAGGCGGACCCGTCGATGCCCGCATCGTCACCACGACGTCGGTCTCTGGCATCTACGGCAATATCGGCCAGACCAACTACGGCGCGGCCAAGGCCGGCATCGCCTCCTTCACGGTGATCGCCGCCCGCGAGCTCGGCCGGTACGGCATCACGGTGAACTCGATCTCCCCCTCGGCCTTCACGCGCATGACCGAGGATCTGCGGCAATACAGCGAGGAGGACAAGAAGCGCCGCGACCCCAAGTGGATCGCACCCGTCGCCACCTGGCTGGTGAGCGAGCAGAGCCGCGAGATCACCGGGCGCGTCTTCCAGGCGGGCAACGGACAGTTCGCCGTCGCCGAAGGCTGGCACAAGGGGCCGATGGCCGAGCAGGTGATGGATCCCATCCAGGCCGGCAAGATCCTCACCGAGCTCGCCAAGAAGGCGCGCAAGAACGCCGGCATGGACGGCATGGATCTGGACTGATCCGGAAAACAAAGGAGTAAAGAGTATGTTCAAGATCAACCGCCGCTCGCTTGTGGCGGGCGGGTTGGCTGCGGCCGCGTTTCCGCAGGCGTTGCGCGCAGAGGAATGGCCGACCAAGCCGATTCGCTGGGTTGTGCCCTACACCGCCGGCGGGCTGACCGATGCCGTGACGCGGCTCACGCTCGAAAAGATGAATGTCGGCCAGACCTTCGTCGTCGACAACAAGCCCGGCGCCAACTCGCTGATCGGGGCCGAGACGGTCGCCAATGCGGCGCCCGACGGCTACACCTTTCTGACCGTCATCGCCGCTCATGCGGCCAACAAGACGCTCTATGCCGGCAAGCTGAAGTTCGATCCGGTGACGAGCTTCGCACCGATATCGCTGGTCGGACTCGCGCCGATCATGATCCTCGTGGCCAACGACCTGCCGGTGAAGAGCGTCGGCGAGCTGATCGACTATGCGAAGAAGAATCCCGGCAAGATCTCTTTCGGCTCCTCGGGCGTGGGATCCGCCGCGCATCTCACCAGCGAGCTGATCATGCAGGTGACGGGCACGCAGATGGTGCACGTACCCTACAAGGGCACGGCGCCGGCGCTGGCCGACCTCGCCGCCGGGAACCTTCAGCTCCTGCTCGACGTGCCCATCGGCACCATGAGCCAGGCGCGCGCCGGCAAGGTGCGGGCACTGGCGATGATGTCGAAGGAGCGGGTGCCAGGTGCCGACGACATTCCGACCATAGTGGAATCGGGCGGTCCGCTGATCGAGTCCTCCAGTTGGGTGATGTTCCTCGCGCCGGGCGGCACGGCCCGGGAGAGGGTCGACCGTCTCGCCGCCGAGGTCGCCAAGGCCGTGCAGGACGAGGCGCTCAGGAAACGCCTGGCCGAGCAAGCGGTCATCCCGGTCGGCGCCAATCCAGCCGACACGACCAAGTTCCTGGCCGACGAGGTCGAGAAATGGCGCAGGGTCATCACCACTGCCGGCGTCAAGATCGAGGCTTGAGAGCGCCCATGCAGCCCGTGATACGGTATCGTATTACCCCGGTGTGGGGTGCACTCCAGTGCTAAGTGGCGAAAAATGAGAAGATCGGCCTGAAATGCCGATTTTAAGGCCTCGGAAACTTCTCACCCCGGTGAGAAATTCGCGAGAAACATTCCTCTCCATCGCAGACTCGCCGATGGAGAGGGACGGTCGTCAACGTCGAAGGGCGTTGTTTTACGGGCGCGCCAGGGCCTCCACGACTTTCGCCTGCGGCCAGGTCCAGCCTGACACGCTTTCGTAGGCCCGCATGGCGCGCAGCACGACGTGATCGGCCTGCGGTGCACCGACCATCTGCAGTCCCACCGGCAGGCCGGCCACCGTGACACCGGCTGGCATCGAAGCGGCCGGCTGTCCGGTCAGGTTGAAAGGCAGCGTGTAGGGAGCTCCCTTCGTCCAGCGCGGGAAGGCTTCGGAATTGTAAAGCGTGTCCACCGTCGGTGCGGCCGTCGGCGTGACGGGCGCCAGCAGCAAATCGTACTTCCGATGCCACAGCGCCATCTCGCGCGCGAGCCGGGAGCGTGCCTCGTAGGCCCTGGCGTAGTCGGCGAGCGTGATCGCGAGGCCCTTCTCGGCCGCGGCCCGGAAACCCGGATCGAGCTTGGCATGGAGCTGGCTCGGGATCTGGCGCAGCCGGGTGGCGAAGCTGCCGATCCATAGCGGTTCGAACGACTGCTGCAGCGGTTCGATCAGCGATCCCACCTCCTCGACATGGGCGCCGAGCTGTTCGAAACGTTTGGCGGCGGCCGCCACCAGATCGCGGACTTCCGGATCGGCCGCCACATGCCCGAGATCGAGGCTGAGCCCGATCTTCCAGCCACGCACGCCTTCGTCGAGACCGACCGTATAGTCGCGCGGATCGGCGGGCAGCGAGCGCCAGTCGCGCGGATCGGGGCCGGCGGTCGCGTTCAAGGCGAGCGCGGTGTCGAGGACGCTGCGCGCCAGCACGCCCTGGCTCACCACATCGGCGAACGGGCCGTCCGCCGGATATTGGGCGATGCGGCCGAACGACGGCTTGAGGCCGACCAGGCCCGTGTGGGAGGACGGGATGCGGATCGAGCCTCCGCCATCGTTGCCATGATTGAACGGCGCCACGCCTGCCGCCGTCATCGCCGAAGCGCCTCCCGACGAACCACCGGGCGTGTGTTCCGGGTTCCACGGATTGCGCGTGATGCCCTGCAAAGGCGAGTCGGTGAGCGCCTTCCAGCCGAATTCGGGCGTCGTCGTCTTGCCCAGGATCGGCATTCCGGCAGCGCGCAGACGCGCGACAACCGGCGCATCCTCGGCAGCAGGTGTCTCGTCCGTCGCATGCGAGCCGTACCGTGTCGGCCATCCCTTGACGGTCGTCGTGTCCTTGATGGAG
>DATEID010000441.1:0-13742 GCA_035279245.1 Reyranella sp. | reverse complement strand
GAGTTCCCATGTCCGTGGATCTGTCCCGCCGTTTGCTTATCGCCGCCACTGGCGTTGCAGCGTTGTCCGTGCGCGCCGAGGCCGAACCATCGGCCGAGCTCGGCTCCATTCTCGGTCAGTATGCCGACGCGCTGCGCGCGGAAGATGCCGAAGCGGCGGTCCGCCTGTTCAGCGCCGACGGCTCCTACATGGCGCCCGCCGCCAGAGCCGCGGTCGGCCGGGACGCCTTGCTCGCCACCCACAAGCGGCTGCTGGCAACGGTGCGGATCGACCTCGCCTACGATGTGCGCGAAGCGGAGAAATTCGCCGAGGTTGGATGGCTGCGGTCAACCGCGAAAGTCCATCTCAAGGTCCTGTCGAGCGGTGTGGAAGGCACGAGCTACGCCAATCAGCTCGTGGTGTTCGGACCGGAAGCGGGAGTCTGGAAGATCCGCAGTTACCTCTCCGCGCCCGCTCCGGCCGAAGCGGCGAGGTAAGTCGATGCCGGACGAGCGCTACACCGTCATCCTGGGTGACCGCAGATACGCCGTCCATCGCAAGTGGGCGAAGCTGCCCGCCGGCGACAGTTTTGGCTTTCTGTCGGATCTGATGGTCGATGACGGCGGCTGTGTGCATGTAGCCCAGCGGGGTACCGACCGCCCCGTGCTGGTCTTCGATCGCAACGGCAAGCTTTCGGGAAGCTGGGGCGAGAGCGTCCTCGCGGAACCGCACTACATAAACTCTGCGCGTGAGGGAGCGATCCTGGTGGCCGATCGCGACGCCCATCAGGTGTTGCGTTTCGATGCCCAGGGCCATCTCCTGTCGGCGCTCGGCCGGCGGCACTGGCCATCCCTCGCTGCGCCATTCAATCATCCGACCGCCGCGGCGGAGGCCGCCGACGGCGAGATCTATGTCGCCGATGGCTACGGCAACTCGCATGTCCACCGCTTCGCGGCGGATGGAACCCTGCGGGCGAGCTGGGGCGGCCCCGGCAGCGGCCCGGGCGAGTTCACCACGCCGCACGCGATCGCCATCGACAGTCGGGGCCGCGTGCTGGTGGGCGATCGCGAGAATAACCGCCTGCAGATCTTCGATCGCACAGGTATTTTCCTGACGGCCTGGACCGACTTCCACCATCCGATGCAAATCTGGATCGACAGGCGCGACCTCGTCTTCGTGACCGACCAGGTTCCGCGCATCAGCCTCCTGACTCTGGATGGCGAGCTGGTCGGGCGCTGTCGCGGCGCCGTCAACGGCGCGCACGGCCTATGCGGCGATGCCGACGGCCATCTCTGTTTGGCCGAGTTGCCGCCGCAGGAGATCACCAAGCTCGAACGGCTGAGCTGAGGGCCGGCTGGGCGCCATCACCCCGCGATCAGCAGGGCGGGTGTGCGCAGGACCTGCAGCAGCGCCGCCGTGCGCGGCCCGAGGAACTTGGTTTCGCCCTGGCGCAGCGATGTGCCGAGCACCACGAGGTCGAACCGTCCACCGCGCACGGCGCGCCGGATCTCGGTCTCCGGATGGACGTTGGTGGCGGTCAAGCCCTTGACCGGCACGCCAGCGCGCTTGCCGGCGCGATGGATGTCGACCAGAAGGGACAGCCCGAGCCGCCGCGATCGGCCGCGCAGCAGCGCCACATCCGCTTGCGGATCGAAGACATGCAACGCGGTCACCGAGCCTTTGCTCGCATCGCCGAGGGCGATCGCCATCTCGGTCGCGAGTCGCGCATCCTGGGTGCCGGCGGCTGGCAGCAGGATATCCAGCGGCACGTCGGCCGGACCCGCTGCGCCGGCGCCGTTGACCGCGATCGCGACCGGGCCCTCGAACTCGGTTACGAGTCGCTGCAGCCGCGGATCGAAGCGGGCTGCATCGACGATTGGACGATCGACGCCGACGAAAGCGATGTCGTAGCCATGCCCGATCTCCTTCTCGAGCGCATCCGCCTCGGCTTGCGGCCGCTCGGTCACCAGCCCTTTCGGCGCGGCGGGCTCGGCGTCAAGCAGGTTGCTCGTCGCGTTGGCGGCTTCAGCTACGTGCCGATGTGCCGCCGCTTCCTCCGGCCCGCGTTCCTCGACCGCTTCCGCCTCGAGTACCGTCGTCAGTATTTTCTGGCGCGCAGCGAAGACACCAGCGAGCCGCGCCGCCAGTCGACCGTTGGAGCTGTCGTCCACATAGACCAACGCACGCTCCATCTTCGGCAGGCGCTCGGTCTCCGCGGCGTCTTCTTGCTCCAGCCGCCTGGCCTCTTCCTCGCTGAGCGGCACCCGCGCCATCATCCAGCGCAGCATCGGCGGCATCGCCATCGTGGTGATAACAGCCATGGCGACGATCATCGTATAGAGCTGGCTGCCGAGCGCGCCCATCGAGAGACCGATGGTGGCGACGATGACCTCGGTCGAGCCGCGTCCGTTCAGGCCGACCGCCAGCGCAAGCGACTCGCGCGTGGTGAGCCCACCCACCCGGCCGCCAATCAGCGCGCCGGAGAACTTGCCTACAGTCGCCATCAGGACGACGGCCAGCGTGAACAGAGCGAGGGTCGGATCGAGCAAGGTGCGAAGATCCATGCCAAGGCCGGCGACGGCGAAGAAGATCGGGCTGAAGAAGGCCATGATGAAGCCGCGCAACTGGCTCTCGATATGCTCGGTGAGGATCGGCGACTGGCCGATCAGCAGGCCGGCGATGAAGGCGCCGAGCGCGGTGTGCACGCCGATCAGCTCGGTGGTGAGTGCCATGGCGAGCATCACCACCAGGATCGCCGTGATCACCGGCACCTCGATGGTGAGGTTGTCGTTCACCCACACGATCAGCGCCGCCACCAGCCGGCGGCCAATGGTGAAGCTGAAGGCCAGGAACAGGGCCGTGCCGGCGAGACTCGCGCCGATGCTGGCGAGATCGACCTCGCCATGCGCGGCGATGCCCGAGATCACGGCGATGATGATCCAGGCGATCGTATCGTCGAGGATCGCGGTGGCGAGGATGAGCTGGCCGAGATTGCGTCGGATCGCACCGATCTCCATCAACACCATGGCGACGATCTTCACCGACGAGATCGCGAGCGCGGTGCCGAGGAACAACGCCGTCACCAGCCGGGTGCTGTGCTCGGGAACCACATCGCCGGGCAGCACGTAGGCAAGCGCCACGCCGCAGGCGAAGGGCACGGCGATGCCGAACAGAGAGGATGAGACGACGGTACGCCGCCGGCGCCGGATCAGCGCCAGGTTGGTCTCCATGCCGGTGAGCAACAGCAGGAGCAGGATGCCCGTCTGGGCGATGCCGTCGATCATGCTCTTCAGCGTCTTGGAATCGGGAAAGAGCACCTGCCGCAGCTCGGGAAACAAGGCGCCGAAGATCGAGGGGCCCAGCAGCACGCCGGCCAGGAGCTGGCCGAACAGGGCAGGCTGACCGAGCCGGCTCAAGCCCTCGCCCAGCAGACGGCCGGCCAGCAGGAGAAGGATCAGCTCCGCGGCGAAGACCGCCAGAGTATGGTCGAATATCAAGAAGGCCCCCGTGCGAATCGCCCGATGGACGGGCAGCAGCGATTCGTGCTGACGTCAACAACGGTCGAACGATGGGAGGGATGCACGATGGACGAGCAAATTGTCGAGCTGCTGGCGCGCCGGGCCGGGCTGGACAAGGCCCTGGCGGAATTTCGCGAGGATGTGCTCATCGCCGCCCGCCAGACGGCGGCCATCACGCAGAGGATGGCGACACCCACCGATCCGCGCGTCGAACCATGGCCCGCCATGCGGCCGGGAGAGGGGCTGTGAACGCCGGGCTCGGCCTGGTGGAGGGCCCACTCCACTTCTTGCCGGTTGCAACCGCTGCGCAGGCAATCGCGTCGCGCGAGCTCTCGCCCGTCGAGCTGATGCAGGCCCATCTCGATCGAATCGCCAAACTCGATCCGCGGCTCAACGTCTTCATTCGTCTCGATGCCGAGATGGCGCTGGAAGCCGCGCGCGGCGCCGAGGCGGAGGCGATGGCCGGACGCCTGCGCGGCCCGCTGCACGGCCTGCCGGTCGGCATCAAGGACATCATCGATGTCGCGGGGCTTGCCACCACTTGCCACTCCAAGATCCTGGCCGACAACATAGCCCGATCGGATGCGGTCTGCGTCAGCAGGCTGCGCCAGGCGGGCGCCATCGTGGTCGGCAAGCTTTCGACACACGAGTTCGCGATCGGCGGCCCGAGTTTCGATCTGCCCTGGCCGCCGGCGCGCAACCCCTGGAATCCCGACCACCATCCCGGTGGGTCGTCGTCGGGATCGGGATCGGGCGTGGCCGCCGGGCTCTTTCCGATGGCGCTCGGCACCGATACCGGCGGCAGCGTACGTAATCCGGCGAGCTGCTGCGGCATCGTCGGCCTCAAGCCGACCTACGGCCTGGTATCGCGACGCGGCGTCTTCCCGCTTTCCTTCACGCTCGACCATGTCGGTCCGATGACACGCACCGTCGGCGACAACGCCCTGATGCTGGAGGCGATCGCCGGCCACGATCCGCGCGATCCCGGCAGCGCTGTCGCACCGAACGGCCACTACGCGGCGGCGATGGACCGCGGCGTACGCGGCCTGCGGGTGGGCTTCGTGCGCCACTTCCACGAGATCGACTTGCCGGCCGAGCCGGAGGTGACGGCGGCGCTGGAACATGTCGCGCGCACCTTGCAGATGATGGGCGCCGATGTGCGCGATGTCCGTTTGCCGTCGCTCGGCGAGTTCTCTGCCGTCAACCGCATCATCCTGCAAAGCGAGGCCTGGTCGGTGCACGCGCGCTGGCTGCGCGAACGGCCGGGCGAATACGGCCGCCTGGCGCGGCGACGCCTGCTTGCCGGCGCCTTCCTGAGCGCCGGTGACTATGTGGCCGCAAACCGCCGCCGCGGCGAGATGATCGCGGCCGTCAATGCGGCGCTCGCTGAAGTCGATGTGCTCTTGTGCGCAAGCTCGATGGATCCAGCTTGCCGCATCGATCGCCCGGCCGACATCGACCGCACTTACACGCGGCAGGCGCGCACGCCGTTCAACGTCACGGGCCATCCCGCTCTGGCAATGATGTCGGGCCTCGCCTCGACCGGCTTGCCGCTGTCGGTGCAATTCGTCGGCCGCTACTTCGACGAGGCGATGCTGTTCCGCGTCGCCCGGGCTTGGGAGAAGGCATCGGGCATGGACAAGAAGCATCCGCCGATCGGATAGCATTGCAGGCCATTGACAGGGTCGGACGGGTTCTCTTAAAAGTTAACCCGATAGTTAAGTGACCTCGGGAGCGTTCGTCCGTGCTCAAGGCTTTGTCTGTCCTTGCCGCGATTGTCCTGGTCGTCGTCGCCGGCGTCCTGATCTACGCCGCCACCAAGCCCGATACCTTCCGCGTCGAGCGGACCGCCACCGTCAAGGCGGCGCCAGACAAGATCTACGCCGAGATCGCAAACCTTCGCGGCTGGTCGGCATGGTCGCCCTACGAGAAAAAAGACCCAGACATGAAGCGCGTCTTCAGCGGATCAGAAAGCGGCAAGGGCGCCGTCTATGCGTGGGACGGAAACAAGGATGTGGGCCAGGGCCGCATGGAGATCGTCGAGGCCATGCCGCCGTCGAAGATTGGCATCAAGCTGGATTTCATCAAGCCGTTCGAGGGACACAACATGGCCGAGTTCACGCTCGTTCCGGCCGGCGACGGCACGACTGTCACATGGGCAATGTACGGTCCGAGCCCCTATGTCGCCAAAGTGATGGGCGCTTTCTTCGATCTCGACAAGATGATCGGCGGCGACTTCGAAGCGGGGCTCGCGGCCCTCAAGACCGTCGCCGAGAAATAACGCCCGGAAGAACCGCATGGACACCACGGCACCCGTTCTACAGGAGCTGTTTATCACCCGCGAGCTGAACGCGCCGCGCGAACGTGTCTTCGCGGCGTGGATCGATCCGCGTCAGGCGTCGGTCTGGTGGGCGCCACGGGACTGTGCCCCGCTTTCCTGCGAGATGGACGTGCGGCCGGGCGGTATCTGGCGCCGCCGCATGCGTGTTCCCGACGGCACCGTCATCACCAAGCACGGCGTCTATCGCGAGGTCGTCGCGCCCGAGCGACTGGTTTTCACCTACAGCACGGAATACGCCGACGGCAGCGTCGATCCCGAGACGCTGGTGACGGTCACGCTTGCGGATCTCGGTGGCCGCACGCGTCTCGCCTTGCGTCATCAGGCCTTCCAGACCGAGGCTTCGTGCACGAGCCACGAGGGCGGCTGGACGAGCTGTCTGGAGCGCTTTGCCGCGTTCGTGAAGTCGGCATGACGAAGCTTGGGGCATCGACGATTGACCAGCAGAAGGAGAAAGAGCATGAACGTGCAACCGTACCTGTCCTTCGAAGGCCGCTGCGAGGAAGCGATCGACTTCTACAAGAGCACGGTCGACGCCAAGGTCGAAATGATGATGCGCTTCAAGGAAGCGCCGGCCGACCAGCAGGCGATGATCTCGCCCGAGTCCAGGGACAAGGTCATGCATGCCGCTCTCAAGATCGGCGAAGCCACGGTCATGGCCTCCGACGGCTACTGCACCGGCAAGCCGTCGTTTTCCGGCGTCTCGCTCGCTCTCACCGCCGACAGTCCGGCCGAAGCGGACAAGCTCTTCAATGCGCTGAGCAAGGGCGGGCAAGTGACCATGCCGATGACCGAGACCTTCTTCGCCAACCGCTTCGGTACGTGCTCCGACAAGTTCGGCGTGACATGGATGGTGATCAACCCCAAGCCGATGGGCTGACCGGCTAGGCGCCCTTCTTCCCGAACGCCACGACCTTCGACAGGAAGGCGCGTTCCGACGCGATTGGGGCGAGGCCGGCATCGGCGGCCCAGTCCTCGAGACGGCCGCCGACATAATCGGCATAGTAGGGTTCGTGGAAATAGTGCGGAAAGAGGTCGAGCAGGCCGTCCCATGCCGGATGGTCGCCCTTCTGCATGGAATCGACGATCACCGCGAGCCCGTCCGGCTTCAGCACGCGCGCCATTTCGGCGAGCACTTGCATCCGGACCCTGGGTGGCAGCTCGTGCAGCAGGAACGACGACACGACGAGGTCGAGGCTGCCGTCGTCGAAGGGAAGCGACTCGGCTGCGCCTTCCCTGAGTTTCACACGCGCGGTGCGGCCGATCAGGCGGCGCGCCTCGGCGAGGTACGGCGGACTGAGATCGAGGCCCACGAGCCGGAGGCCCGGCCAGGCACTGTGCAGGAAGGCGAGCAACCGGCCGGTGCCGCAGCCGACATCGAGTGCCCGCAGGGTGCGTTGGTTGCGGCCGGCCATCCAGTCGGCGATCGGCCTGAATGCCCGGCGACGCATGACGTCGGCCGCGCCGGTGAACAGCACCTCGACCTGCGTGTCGTAAAGCGCCGCGGAATGGTCGCTCAGCCAGCCGTCGCTCTGGAAGTGGAAGTTCTGCCGATAATAGTCGGGCAGGCCGTCGCCTTGCTCGCCGGGCTGCAGCTCGTCGTCGAGCTCACCATGGCGGCGCGCATCGACCTTCGGCAGGTCGCGGAAGTAGAGCAGGCTGCGGCGCAGGAGTTCTCCCGGATCGGGCGTCAGCGTGCGCGGTTCGGGGAACAGGCCGGCTTCGATATCGTGCCATTCGCGCTCGAACAGCGCCCGCATGTCGGCCGTCATCTCGGCGCGGCTCGGCGTGGGTCCGATGGCAAAATCCGGCTTGGGCATGGGCTTCAGGAGCCGCAGGCCGGCGGCATAGTGGCCGGCATACCAGGCGACGCGGGCGGCCTGACGAGCCGCATAGGAAAGGCGATCGAGCGGAGAGGCCATTTTCAGGGTCTTCGGCCCATTATAGCGGCTTGCGGGTTGGAGGTCGGCGGCTATATTCGCGCGCCTTCGGGCGATACGGCGGCGGCGAGGCGGAGCCATGAGCATTAGTTATACCGGCCCTTACAAGAAGGGCGACATCAAGAAAGTCGTCCTGGCCTATTCCGGCGGTCTCGACACCTCCGTGATCCTGAAGTGGCTGCAGACGGCTTACGGCTGCGAGGTCGTGACGTTCACCGCCGATCTCGGCCAGGGCGAGGAACTCGGCCCGGCCCGCAAGAAGGCGGAGATGCTGGGCATCAAGCCCGAGAACGTCTTCATCGAGGATCTGCGCGAGGAATTCGTGCGCGACTTCGTCTTCCCGATGTTTCGCGCCAATGCGCTGTACGAGGGCCAATACCTGCTCGGCACGTCGATCGCCCGTCCGCTGATCGCCAAGCGTCAGATCGAGATCGCGCGCCGGACAGGCGCGGATGCGGTGGCGCATGGCGCCACCGGCAAGGGCAATGACCAGGTGCGCTTCGAGCTTTCCTATTATGCGCTGCAGCCGGACATCAAGGTGATCGCGCCGTGGCGCGAATGGGAGTTCACGTCGCGCACGAAGCTGCTGGAGTTCGCCGAGAAGCACCAGATCCCGATCGCGAAGGACAAGCGCGGCGATGCGCCATTCTCGGTCGACGCCAACCTCCTGCACTCGTCGAGCGAGGGCAAGATCCTCGAAGATCCCTGGGAGGAAGCGGACGACGTCGTCTATCAGCGCACCATTTCACCCGAGCAAGCACCCGATAAGGCCACTTACATCACGGTCGATTTCGAGAAAGGCGACGCCGTCGCGATCGACGGCAAGGCGATGTCGCCCGCGACGCTGCTCACGCGGCTGAACGAACTCGGCAAGGCGAACGGCATCGGCCGGCTCGACCTTGTCGAGAACCGCTTCGTCGGCATGAAGAACCGCGGCATCTACGAGACGCCTGGCGGTACGATCCTGCACATTGCCCATCGCGGCATCGAATCCATCACGCTCGATCGCGGCGCGGCGCATCTCAAGGACGAGCTGATGCCGAAATATGCCGAGCTGATCTACTACGGCTTCTGGTACTCGCCCGAGCGCGAGATGCTGCAGGCGCTCATCGACAAGAGCCAGGAGAATGTCAGCGGCACGGTGCGGCTGAAGCTCTACAAGGGCAACGCGACCGTGGTCGGCCGCAAATCGCCCAACTCGCTCTATTCGATGCGTCACGTGACGTTCGAGGACGACCAGGGTGCGTACAATCAGCGCGACGCCGAGGGCTTCATCAAGCTGAATGCGCTCAGGCTTCGTCTGCGGGCGGTGGGACAAGGCGGGCCGAAAAGCTGATAGACTTTCCGCCCAACGGAGCTCTTCATGCCCTTCGACGACATGAGACGCCACGGGCCGGAACGCGGCGCGCACGAGCGGGCGATCAACCTGCCGCCGGCGATCCTGTGGATCATCGGCCTCAACGTCGCCGTCCACCTCCTGCGCAAGCTCCTGAGCCCGGCGCTCGATGATCAGCTCGTGCTCGAATTCGGTCTGGTGCCGGTGGCCTACACCGGCGAGCCTGGCGGCGATTGGCTGTCGCTCGTGCTGGCGCCGTTCACCTACCAGTTCATCCACGGCGGCTGGGTCCATCTCGGCGTGAACATGCTGACGCTGGCCGCCTTCGGCGCGCCGGTGGAGCGGCTGCTGGGCGTGCGGCGTTTCGTGGCTTTCTATCTTTCCGCCGGTCTCGCCGCCGGTCTCGTCCACATCCTGTCGTTCCCCAACTCGGCGGATCCGGTCGTCGGCGCATCGGGCGCCATCAGCGGTGTGTTCGGCGCCGTGCTGGTCCTGCTATGGCGGACCGGACGCATGCCATCGCTCCTGCCGATCGCGGTTGTCTGGATCGCCCTCAATGTGTTCTTCGGAATTTTTGGCGGCACGCCCGGCGCCAACGGACAACCCGTCGCCTGGACCGCTCATATTGGCGGCTTCGTCTATGGCCTCGTCGCGCTGCGGTTCTTCGCGCCGCATCTTCCGCGCGACGATTCGCAACCGCCGCAATCGCTGGATTAACGGCTAATCGGCGGATACGCTGTCTTCTCAAAGCCGATGCTTCGGGGGGACATCGACAATGGCGAGAAGCGGCGCGTGTTCGCTGATTTTGGTGGTCGGACTGGCTTGCTCGGTCGCCGCCTGCAAGCCCGATAACAAGTTCGTCGCGCCGCCGCCGCCTGAAGTGTCGGTCGCGCCGCCGCTGCAACAGAAGGTCGTTCCCTACATCGAGCAGACGGGCAATACGCAGGCGGTCAACACGGTCGATCTGGTGGCGCGCGTCGAAGGCTTCCTGACGGAGATCGAGTACCAGGACGGCCAGTTCGCGAAGAAGGGCGAGCCGCTGTTCAAGATCGACCCCACGACCTATGCGGCCAAGGTCAAGCAGGCCGAGGCGGAGGTCGTTTCGGCCAAGGCCCTGCTGGTGCAGGCCGAGGCCGAATTCAAGCGCCAGGAGACCCTGCTTCGGCAGAACGTCTCGGCCCAGAACACCTATGACCAGGCCAAGGCGAAGCGCGATTCGAACCAGGCCAATGTCGAGAACCAGACGGCCAACCTGGTCATCGCCCAGGCGAACCTCGACTATACGGGCGTGGTGGCGCCGTTCGACGGTGTCGTGACCAAGCGCCTGGTGTCGATCGGCGAGCTGGTCGGCGCCACCGGGCCGACCAAGCTCGCGACCATCGTCCAGCTCGACCCGATCTACGTGTCGTTCAACTTGAGCGAACAGGATGTGCTGAACATCCGCCGCAACCTCGCCGATCGCCGCATCACCCTCGAGCAGCTGAACAAGGTCCCGATCGAGATCGGGCTGATGACCGAGCAGGGCTATCCGCACAAAGGCCATCTCGACTACGTGTCGCCCAACGTCGACGCGACGACCGGCACGGTGCTGGTGCGCGGCGTGTTCGACAATCCCGACCGAGCCCTGCTGCCCGGCTTCTTCGTCCGGGTGCGCGTCCCGGTCGGGCTCGCGGAGAAGACGATGCTGGTGGTGCCGGACCGCGTGCTGGCCGAGGACCAGACCGGTCGATACCTGATGGTCGTCAACAAGGACAACGTCGTCGAGCAGCGCCCCGTCAAGGTCGGCCAGCTCCTGGTCGGCAACCTGCGCGCCATCGAAAGCGGGCTGTCGGCCGACGATCGGGTGGTGCTCACGACCAACGGCCGCGCCATCCCCGGTGCCAAGGTCGTGCCGAAGCAGACGACCATCCAGGTGCCGACCAAGTAAGCGGTCATCAGGACAGGTCGATGATCTCCAAGTTCTTCATTGAGCGGCCGGTATTGGCCAATGTGCTGGCGATCCTGTTCGTGCTGATCGGCGGCGTCGCCCTGATCGACCTGCCGGTCGCGCAATATCCCAATATCGTGCCGCCCACGGTGCAGGTGACCACGACCTATCCCGGCGCCTCCGCCAACACCGTGGTCAACAACGTCGCCCTGCCGATCGAGCTTCAGGTGAACGGCGTCGACAACATGATCTACATGCAGTCGACCAGCACCGACTCCGGCACCTACACGCTCACCGTGTCGTTCGAGATCGGCACCGACCTCGATTTCGCACAGGTGCTGGTACAGAACCGGGTCAGCGCCGCGCTTGCCGCCCTGCCGCAGCCCGTGCAGGCGCAGGGCGTGACCGTCCAGAAGAGATCGACCTCGATCCTCGAGATCGTTGCGCTCACCTCGCTGGACGAGCGCTACGACAATCTGTTCATGAGCAACTACGCCACCATCAACCTGGTGAACGAGCTCGCCCGCGTGCCGGGCGTTGGCAATGTCACCGTGTTGGGCGCCGGCCAGTATTCGATGCGGATCTGGATGGATCCGCAAAAGCTCTATGCCTACGGCCTGACGCCGTCGGACGTCATCCAGGTGGTGCAGTCGCAGAGCCAGTCGGTGACCGCGGGCCAGGTCGGCACGCCGCCCGCGGCCAAGGGGCAGAACTTCCAGTACACGGTCGACATCGAGGGCCGGCTGTCCGACCCGGCGCAGTTCGAGAACATCGTCGTCAAGTCGGAAACCGGTGACGGCGGCCGCATTCTGCGGCTGAAGGACGTGGCGCGCGTCGAGCTCGGCGCCCAGACCTACGCCCAGAATTTCCGGCTCGACGGCAAGCCGGGCGCCGGCATCGCCATCTACCAGGCGCCCGGAGCCAATGCGCTGCAGGTCGCCGGCGCCGTGCACAACAAGATGGAGGAACTCAAGAAGGGGTTCCCGCCGGGGCTCACCTACCTGGTGCCCTTCGATACCACGACCTTCGTCAAGACCTCGATCCACGAGGTATTCATGACCCTGATCGAGGCCGGCATCCTGGTGCTGATCGTGATCGTGGTGTTCCTGCAGGACTGGCGGGCGATGCTGGTGCCGGCGACCACCATCCCGGTCACCATCATCGGCGCTTTCGCGGCCATGGCGGCGCTGGGCTTCACGATCAACCTCTCGACCTTGTTCGGCATCGTGCTGGCGATCGGCATCGTGGTGGACGATGCGATCGTGATCGTCGAGGGCGTCGCACGTCACATCGAGCGCGGCATGTCGGGCCACGACGCGGCGGTCAAAGCGATGAACGAGCTGTTTGGGCCAGTGATCGGCATCACCCTCGTGTTGATGTCGGTCTTCATTCCGGCATCCTTCCTGCCGGGTCTCACCGGCAAGATGTTCGCCCAGTTCGCGCTCGTCATCGCGGCGACCGCCTTCATCAGCGCGGTCAACGCCGCGACCCTGAAGCCGACGCAGTGCGCCATGTGGCTGCGCCCGGCCGTGCCGCCGGACAAGCGCAACATCTTCTTTCGGACGTTCAATGCGGGCTACGGCTGGTTCGAGCGCCACTACAGCGTTCTGATCGGCGGCATGGTGAAGCGCAGCGGCTGGATGGTGGTGCTGGCGCTCGCGCTGGCCGGCCTGGGCGGCTGGGGAGTCGCGCGGCTTCCCAGCGCCTTCATCCCCAACGAAGACCAAGGTTACCTGCTGGCCGGCGTTCAACTGCCCGATGGTGCATCGCTGGAGCGGACAACTGCGACCTTGCAGGAGGTGACGCGTATCGCCAAGGCCGTTCCGGGCGTGCAGCAGGTGGTGACGATCGCCGGCATGTCGCTGCTCGACAACAACGCAGCCCTGGCCAATGCCGGCGTGGCGTACGTCGTCCTCGACGATTGGGACGCGCGCGGTAAGGCGGCTGGCGAGGATATCCGGACGATTGCCGGCAAGCTCATGCAGGAGATGGCTGCGCTGCAGGACGGCCGCGGGTTCGTGCTGGCGCCGCCGCCGATCCAGGGCATCGGCAACGTCAGCGGCTTCCAGATGCAGGTCGAGCAGCGCGACGGCACCTTCGATCTGGTCAAGCTCCAGGATGTCGCCCGCGATCTCGCCGACCAGGCGCGGACGCAGACCGCCATTGCCAACCCGATCAGTTCCTTCCGCGCCGGCGCGCCGCATCTCGATGTCGAGATCGACCGCTCCAAGGCCGAGACGCTCAAGGTGCAGGTGGGCGACGTCTTCTCGACGCTGTCGGCTTACCTTGGATCGACATACGTCAACCGCTTCAACAAGTTCGGCCTGAGCCTGCAGGTCTATGTGCAGGCCGATTCGCAATTCCGGGCGCGGCCCGAAGACATACTGAAGCTCGACGTACGCAGCACCGACGGCAAGATGGTGCCGATCGGCGCGCTCGCTCGCCTGAAGCCGGCGCAGGGCGCTTCGATCATCAGCCTCTACAACCTCTATCCGTCAGCCCTGGTCATCGGCTCGGCCGCCCCCGGCTTCAGCTCGGGCGAGGCGATGGGTTTGATGGGCGAGATCGCCCAGCAGGTCCTGCCGCCGGGCATGGCCTACGAATGGACGGCGATGTCGTATCAGGAGAACGTCGTCGGCAATCGGCTCCTTTACGTCTTCGGCCTGGCGATCCTTCTCGTCTATCTGTGTCTTGCCGGTCAGTA
>DATEID010000440.1:0-27098 GCA_035279245.1 Reyranella sp. | reverse complement strand
TAGGGATAGCCCCCGCTCGCATAGACGGAGACGGCGGCAGGATTGCCCCGGTCGCCAAAGCGTTGCCGCAAGAGGACGTGCAAGGGCAAGTCGGCAATCTTCGCCGCCGCATCCCACAGCGCCATGTCGAGCGTGCCGACGGCAACACAGCGTTCCCCATGGCCACCGGGTTTTTCGCCCTTCATCATCGCCCGCCACCCCTCGAGCGGATCGATCTCGTCGGCAACGAGCAGGCGCGGCGCGAACCGCTCGCGGATCAGACCACCCTGGCCGAAGCGGCCGACCGAGGGAAAGCCGAAGCCGATCACCGGTCGACCGTTGCGCACGACATCCGTCGTCAGGGCGACGATGCTGGTCGTGAGACCGCCCGACGGGATGGCAGGGTCGCTGTAACGCGAAATGTCTACCGTGCGCTCGCGAACGTCGACGATGCGCATGGCGCCGCCGGGCTCAGGCGTTGTGCGCCCGGTTCAGGCGGTCGAAGCCTTCGGCAAGATCGGTTTTAAGATCCTCGACGTCCTCCAGCCCGATATGCACGCGCAGGAGCTGCTTGCCAGCCGGCCAGGGCACGGCGGTGCGGTAGTGATCGGGATGGGCGGGGATCATCAGGCTTTCGTAGCCGCCCCAGCTCGCGCCCATGCCGAAGATGTCCATGCCGTCCAGCATGGCCGCGAGCGCGTTGCGGCTGTAGCCGTCGCGCAAGGTGAAGGAGAAGAGGCCCGAGGCGCCCTTGAACATCTTCTTCCAGTTGTCATGCCCAGGGCAGTCGGGCAAAGCGGGATGCAGCACCCTGTCGACCTCCGGTCGCTCCTTCAGCCAGTGGGCGATGTGGATGCCGCTCTTCTCGTGATGGCGCAGCCGCACCGCCATGGTGCGCAATCCGCGCAATGCGAGATAGCAATCGTCGGGTGCGGCATGGAAGCCGAAATTCTGGCACGCCGTCTTGGCGATCTCGAACAGCTCGCGCGTGGCGCACGAGATGATACCCATCATCGCGTCGGAATGGCCGACGATGTACTTGGTGCCGGCGTGGATGGAGATATCGCAGCCGTGGTCGAACGGCTTGAAGTAGAGCGGCGTCGCCCAGGTGTTGTCGATCAGGACCGCCGCACCGTGCTTCTTGGCGACTGCGGCGATGGCATCGACGTCCTGCACCTCGAAGGTTTGCGAGCCCGGCGCCTCGAGATAGACGACCTTGGTGTTGGGCCTGATCAGCTTTTCGATGCCCGCGCCGATCATCGGGTCGAAGAAGGTCGTCTCGACACCGAAGCCCTTGAGCGTGGTGTTGGCGAAACGCCGCGCCGGGCCGTAGGCATTGTCTGTAAGCAGCAGATGGTCGCCGGCCTTGAGGAAGCCCACGATCGCACCAGTGACCGCGCCGAGACCCGACTGAACCGCAATCGACCGGTGTGCGCCCTCGATGGCCGCCACCGCGTCCTCCAGGGCCTTTTGCGTCGGCGTGCCGTTGCGGCCGTAGCCGAAGCCTTCGAACGGAATGCGATTCTCGAACTTCTCCATGGTCGGCTGGAGAATCGTCGAGGCATGATAGACGGGCGGATTGACGATGCCGAAGTTGTTGTCGGGATCGCGGCCGGCGACGGCCAAGACGGTGTCGGGCCTGGTATAAGTTTTCTTCGCAGTCATGAAGTCACTATGGCACAGGCCTCAAGCCGGCGGCCAGCGATAGAGCTCCGGCCAGAGCAGGCGAGGATCCTGCAGTTCCTTCGTCTCCCGCCGCACGATGCGGAAGCCGGCCTTGAGATAGGTCGCGAGCGCGCGTGGATGATCGACCGTATTCGTATTGAGGGTCAGGCGTCGCGACCCGCGGGCAAATCCACGATCGACGGCGCGGTCGAGCAGCCACGGCCCGATCCGTCGGCCGATATGCTCCAGCGTGAGCCCGAAGAAGACCAGCTCGTCGCCGTCCAGCTCGAAATAGCCGACCAGATCGCCGTCATCGTCACGTGCGACGTGCAGCTCGTGCCTCGACCCGCGAAGTAGCGCAGCCAGTGCATCGTCGGAAAGAAGCCGCCGCTCGTACCAGAGCCAGGGCCGGCCGACGCGGTCGTAGAGTTCACGATAAAGCGCAACGCTCGGTGCTGCGTCGCGCTCGATCGAGATCGCCGACGCGGGCGGCTCCGCACGGCTCGACCACTCGCCCGCCGTGAGCTCGAGATAGGTGATCGTGACCGTGAGCCTGCCGTCTGCGCGCGGCGGCGGCTGATGGGCGAAGAGGTCAGGCGCCAGTGACGATCGGCGTATCGTCACGTCCGCCCCATTCGGTCCAGGAGCCATCGTAAACGGCGGCATGCGGTGCGCCGATCAGATAGAGGCCGAGCGCCACGACGCAGGCGGTGACGCCGGAGCCGCAGCTCGCCGTCACCTTCTTCGCCGGATCGATGCCCGAGCCGGCGATGCGATGGGCGATCTGTTCGCTCGAAAGCATCGTTCCGGTCTTGGGATCGATCAGATCGTTGTACGGCAGATTGAAGGCGCCCGGCATATGGCCGCCCCGCAGGCCGGCCCGCGGCTCGGGAGCTTCGCCGCGAAAGCGTGCGGCGGCGCGGGCGTCGACGATCTGCTCGCGCTTGCTCTGGATCAGCTCCTTCACATCGTCGAGAGAGCGCACCAGGGTATTGTCCAGCCGCGCCGTGAAGTGGCGATTGCGCGGCAGGGGCGGGTCGTCCGTGACCGGCCGCCCTTCGGCCATCCATTTGGGCAGGCCGCCGTCGAGGATCGCCACATCCTTGTGGCCCATTGCGCGGAACATCCACCAGACGCGCGCCGCGCCGGTCATCGGCGTGGTGTCGTAGATCACGATCTTGTTGCCGTCGCCAAGCCCGAGCTTGCGCACCCGCGCCGAGAACTTTTCCGGCGACGGCAGCATGTGCGGCAGCGAACTCGTGGTATCGGCGATCTCGTCGATGTCGAAGAACACCGCGCCCGGAATATGTTGGTTCTCGTACTCGGCTCTCGGGTTGCGCTTCTGCGCCGGCAGATAGAACGAGCCGTCGACGATGCGGATGTCGGGTGCCTCGAGATGGTCGGCCAGCCATTCAGTGCTGACGAGGGCATCGGGTCTTGCATAGCTCATGGGCGCTTCCTCACGGGAGGGCTATCGCATATGACAAAAAAGCGGGTTGCAAGAAACTGTGTGATCCCGAGCGTAGCGAGGGATCTTTGCAGCGTTTACCAAGGATCCCTCGCTCCGCTCGGGATGACAGGAAGAAAATAGTCAGCATGATCAAGATTCATTGCCATATGCGATAGCCCTGCTTCCTCAGGGGAGGGCGATGATGAACCGCCGGTTCATCTTGCCCTTGTTCTCGATTTTTACGCACTCGACTCGGCCGATCTCCGCCGTGCGCACGACATGAGTGCCGCCACAGGCTTGCAGATCGACGCCGTCGATCGCCATCAGCCGCACTCGGCCGGCGCCCACCGGCGGGCGCACGCTCATCGTCTTCACGAGTTCCGGTCGGGCCTCGAGTTCCTCGTCGGTGATCCATCGCGCCACGACCGGCCGGTCGACCGTGAGGAGCTTGTTGATCTCGCCGGTCACCCATTCCTTGGTCGGCACCTCGCCTTCGAGATTGAAGTCGAGGCGGCTCTTGTCGGCGCCCACCTGGCCGCCGGTGACATTGCCCTTGATGACGGCCGACATGACGTGAAGCGCCGTATGCATGCGCATATGGCGATACCGGCGATCCCAGTCGAGGACTGCATGCACGGCGGTCGCGACCGCAGGGCGTGGAGCATCGGACGAAAGGACATGCAGCACGTCGCCCCCGTCGGCCTTGACGGTATCGACCACTTTTGCCTCTCCGCCGTCCCAACGCAGCACGCCGGTGTCGCCGGGCTGGCCGCCGCCGGTGGGATAGAAGATCGACCGATCGAGCCGCACGCCTCGTTCCTCGACCGCGGTCACGACGGCATCGGCTTCCTTGAGATAGGCGTCTTGACGAAAGAGTTCTTCGACCATCTGCAGGATTTAGGCGCTTGCCAGGCGCGCCGCAACTTCCTCGGCCGTCGGCATAGAGGGCGCGGCGCCAAGTCGTTCGACGGAGCGGGCCGCAGCAACGTTGGCATATCGTGCCGCATCGATCGGTGTGGCGCCCATCGCCAGACGGGCGGCAAAAGCACCCACGAAACAGTCGCCCGCGCCCGTGGTATCGACCACATCGGCTTTGGCGCCGTCGATTTCCATGGCCTGCTCGGCGGTCACGACGACGGCGCCGCGCGGCCCCAGGGTCGCCACCACGGCGCGAACTCCCATCGTGCGCAGCTTGTGACAGGCGTCGATGACGGCCGTAATCGCGCTCGAGGCCCCGATGGCCATGCCGGACACCTGCGCGAGCTCGATCTCGTTCAACACCACGACATCGATCGCCTGCAGGAGTGCGACGGGGTAGGGCAGGAAGGGGGCCATGTTGAGCACCGTATGTGCACCGGCCTCGCGCGCCTTGCGCATGATGATGTTCGTTGCCTCGATGGGCGTCTCGAACTGCGCCACCCAGACCTCGCCGGCATGTGGTTCAGTGCTCACCATTGTCTCGCGGAAATAGCGATTGGCGCCGGAGGCCACGGTGATAGCGTTGTCGCCTTCGGCCACCTGGATGAGCGCCAATCCCGAGGCCTGCCCGGTCACGACGTGAAGGCCGAGCGTGTCGACATCGTTGTCGGCGAGGAAGCTGCGCAGGCTCTTGCCGAAGGGATCGTCGCCAACCGCACCGAAGAGCGATGTCGGCGGTCCAAGACGCGCCGCGGCGATCGCCTGGTTGAGCCCCTTGCCACCTGGCAGAAAGGTCACTTCGGCGTCCAGCACCGTTTCGCCCACGCGTGGCCGTCGCGGGCTTTGCAGGACGATGTCCATGTTGAGGCTGCCGCAGACGATCACCCGGCTCATGGCCAGCTCACTTCATCCAGGCTGGCACAGGCAAATTCTTTTCGCGCAGGAAAGCCGGATTGAAGAGCTTGGACTGATAGCGCTGGCCGCCATCGGCGAGGATGGTGACGATAGTCTTGCCCCGTCCCAGATCGCGTGCGAGCCGCATCGCGCCCACGATGTTGATGGCCGTCGAACCGCCCAGGACGAGACCTTCATGCTCGATCAGGTCGAACAGCACAGGTAGGGCCTCCGTGTCGGTGATTTGATAGGCCAGGTCGACCGGCGCGCCTTCGAGGTTCTTGGTGACGCGACCTTGGCCGATCCCTTCGGTGATCGAGTTGCCTTCCGACTTCAGCTCCCCCTTGGCGAACCAACTATAGATGGCGGAACCCATCGGGTCGCTGACAGCTATCTTGACGTTCGGGTTGCGCTCCTTGAGCGCAAGCGCGACGCCGGCCAGCGTGCCGCCGCTGCCGACCGAACAGGTGAAGCCGTCGACCTTGCCCTCGGTCTGCGTCCAGATCTCCGGGCCTGTCGTGCGATAGTGCCCGGCACGATTGGCGACGTTATCGAACTGGTTGGCCCAGATCGCGCCGTTCGGCTCCTTGGCTGCCATCTCCTCGGCAAGGCGGCCGGAATACCGAACGTAATTGTCGGGATTGGAGTAGGGAACGGCCGGCACCAGGCGCAGGTCCGCGCCGCAGAGCCGCAACATGTCCTTCTTCTCCTGGCTTTGCGTCTCGGGCATCACGATGACGGACCGGTAGCCCCGCGCATTGGCCACCAGCGCGATGCCGATCCCGGTATTGCCCGCGGTGCCCTCGACGATGACGCCGCCGGGCCTGAGCTGACCGCGCTTTTCGGCATCCTCGATGATCGCCAGCGCCGCGCGGTCCTTGATCGAGCCACCGGGATTGAGGAATTCGGCCTTGCCATAGATTTCGCACCCGGTGGCTTCCGACGCCGCCCTCAGCTTGATCAGCGGCGTATTGCCGATGCTTTCGATGAAACCCGACCGGACGTTCATGATGTTACTCGCTGTTCTGCCCTACCGCTCCCTGCCGGACCGTAGACAGGGAGGAGGGCCGAAAGCAACCGTCAGCGCCAGCGTCGCCGCGCCTCGTCGCGATGCAGGGCAAGCCACTGCAGGGCGATAACGCTGACGGCATTGTCGACCTCTCCACGCTCGACGAGGTCGTGAGCCTCGGCAAAGGACATCGCCTTGACCAGGATGTTCTCGCCTTCGGATTCGAGACCGAAGATGCCGCCAGCCTTCGCAGTATCGGCGCGGCCGACGAAGATGTGGCACGATTCCGAGCAGGCGCCCGGGGTCAGCATCACGTTCTGGACAGGCAGAAGGTCGGCGATCGTGAGTCCGGCTTCCTCGACCGCCTCGCGCTGGACAAGGCGTTCCGGTGTTTCGCCTGCTTCGATGATGCCGGCGACGACTTCCCAGGTGAACGGATGATGCCCTGCGACATAGGCGCCGGCGCGAAACTGGCGGATCAGCACGACCTCGTCGCGGACGGGATCGTAGGGAAGCACGGCGGCCGCCTGGCCGCGCTCGAATACCTCGCGGGTGATGATCTTGCTCTGCCCGCCCTGATGGAGGCCATGGCGAAAGAAATAGCGGACGACCTTGAAGTAACCCTGGAAGGCCACTTCCTCCCGGACCAGCTCGGCAGTCTCGTTCGGCAGATGGGGCTGGTTCATCAAGTGACTCCCGAGGGACGAAGGGGGAGTTGCTCGATAGCCCATGTGTCGTTCTTTAGCGAGGCGACTCCATGGGCGCACGCTTTCGAACCGGCGCTTCCTCCAGACGCTGTGACGCCCGGAGGAAGCCCGCAACGGAAACGGCGACGCATGGCGTCCACAGTTTCGCTTCAAACTGGCTCCGGAGGCAGGGTTCGAACCTGCGACCCGGCGATTAACAGTCGCCTGCTCTACCGCTGAGCTACTCCGGAAAACTTGTCGCGGCCGGCGGTATGCGGCGCGCGAAGGCGCGGACTTTTGGCAGAGTGTCCCGCCGCAAGCAAGGGGGACATTTCCGCTCGGCCTGCGTGGAGGCCTGGGCCGGAATCGAACCGGCATAGACGGATTTGCAGTCCGCTACATAGCCACTCTGCCACCAGGCCGGCCGCAGGAACGGCGCTGCTATACGCATGCGGCGGGAGACCGGTCAAGCGGGACGCGACATGCCACCCTTTGACGCTCTCGTCGCGTCGCGCCTATAAACAATACAATATTTTGGGGTCACAGCCGATGACGGATTTCGCGCTCGCGCGTCGCAACATGATCGATGGCCAGCTCCGGCCAAACCGAGTGACAAACCCGGTCCTGTTGACCGTCATCGCTGATCTGCCGCGTGAGCGGTTCCTGCCAGACGGCTTGAAGTCGGTGGCCTACGCCGACGACGACGTGCCGTTGGGCAAGGGACGGTTCCTGGTGGAGCCCATGGTGCTCGCCCGATTGATTCAGACCCTTCAGCCGGTGGCAGACGACAAGGCGCTCGTCGTTGCATCCGGGCGCGGCTACGGCGCGGCCGTGCTGTCGCGGCTGGTCAAGGATGTCGTGGCGCTCGAAAGCGACCGCGATCTGGCGGGTTCCGCCGAGCAGACCCTGAAGGAGCTGCGCATCAACAACGTCCGGCAGGTCGTTGGCCCAATGGAAGCCGGTGTGCCGGCTTCGGCGCCGTACGATGTCATCCTGATCGAAGGGGCGGTCCAGGAAGTCCCGCAGCCAATCCTCGACCAGCTTGCCGAGGGCGGGCGGCTGGCCACCGTCCTTTCCAAGCCGTCGGCCCCCCTGGGCGTGGCGGAACTCCTGGTGAAGGACGGCGGCGTGACGTCCGGGCGACCGCTGTTCGACGCCGGCACGCGTGCCTTGCCTGGTTTTGCGCGCCCGCCGCGCTTCAGCTTCTGAAGGACACGTGGGACGATCCGGGGCCTCAATGAAGCGGCCGCCGATGATACCCTGCATGCAAGATTGGGGGTTATTTCAATGGGTAAGCGGCCGACTTTAAAGCGCGCCGGCGGCGTGGCTGCATGCGTGTTCGCCGTTGTGCTCGTCACCGCTTCCGGCGCCTCGGCCCAGAGCCTGATCGAAGCCCTGTCCAGCGCCTACAATAGCAACCCCGACCTGCTGGCGAGCCGTGCGGTCCTGCGGCAGACCGACGAGACGCTGGCGCAGGCCGTGGCCAACTGGCGGCCAAAGGTCACGCTGTCCCTCGAGTACAACAAGATCCAGGCCGATGCGATTCCGATCCGGATAACGAACTCCGCGTACTTGCTGAACGGCCGCACAGCTCTCCTGCAGGCAACCCAGCCCCTGTTTCGCGGCGGCAAGACAGTCGCGGACACCAAGGCAGCCCAAGCCAACATCCAGGCCCAGCGCGCAATATTGGCCAACACCGAGCAGACGGTCCTGCTTAACTCGGTGCAGGCCTATGCCGACCTTCTACAGGATGTCGGCATCGTCGATGCCCGCCGCAACAATGTGCGGGTGCTGGTCGAACAGCTCGACGCCACCCGCGAACGCTTCCGGGTCGGCGAGCTCACCATCACCGACGTGTCGCAGGCGGAGGCCCGGCTCGAGCAGGCGAAGGCCGATCTCGTGCAGGCCCAGGCCCAGGTCCGCATCGACGAGGCGGCGTTCCAGCACCAGATCGGCATGAAGCCCGGCAAGCTCGCCGATTTGCCTTTGATTGGCGCCCTGCCGGCAACGGAGGACGAGTGCGTGTCCCTCGCCATGGACAACAGCCCGGCGGCCGTCAGTGCCCAGTATCGGATCAAGGCAGCAAGCTATGGCGTCAACAGCGCCGTGGCGAACCTCCTGCCGCAAGTGAACCTCATCGGCTTCGTCCAGCAGCAGTACGACGTCCAGGTGCCCGGCGATCAATACTACCAATATGGCGTCCGTTTGCAGGCGACGGTGCCGATCTACCAGAACGGCAGCGAATGGTCGGGCATACGGCAGGCCAAGCAGCTCGTCGGCCAGCGCCGCAATGAGCTCGACAGCGCCCGTCGGCAGGCAGCCGAGACGGTCATCCGGGCCTGGCGCAATCTCGACTCCGCCCGCTCCCGCGTGCTTTCCTTCGAGGCGCAGGTCAGGGCCAACGAGGTCGCGTTGAACGGCGTCCGCCAGGAAGCCCTGGTGGGCTCCCGTACGACGCTGGACGTCCTGAATGCCGAGCAGGAATTGTTGAACTCCCAGGTCAACCTTCTGCAGGCGCGGCACGACACCCAAGTGAGCTACTACGGTGTTCTTTCTGGGATCGGCCGCTTGACGGCCCGTTCCCTTGGATTGCCTGTCGAATATTATGACGAGGAGAAGTACTATAAGGAGGTAGGTTCCCGTTGGATCGGCGACGGGAGCAGTGACTCCGGGAAGTAATCGTAATGAGCGATGGCCGCAGCCCGAACAACGATCCGTCGATGGATGACATCCTGGCATCCATCCGGAAGATCATTTCCGACGACGAGGCCAGGACGCAGGTGGGAGATCCGCCGACACGTCGGGATCCGCCTGTGGCCCCGCCGAGCCCGGCAGCAAAGGATCCGGGGAAGGGCGACGACGTCCTGCTCCTGACCGACCTGATCGAGGAGCCTCCCGGTCCCGAGACCCAGCCGACGTCTATTCCTCTTCCCCGTATCGACCCAGTGAGTGCCCCAATGTCCCAGCACAACAACGACACCTCCGAGCCGCTCATCGGTTCCTCCGTCGCCGGGGCCACGACCTCGGCCTTCGAGCGGCTGAACCAGGCGGTTCAGGACAGTGTTCCCCCGCCGCGCGCTTCCGATTCCGGGCCGCCGCTCGGCCAGAGCGGCAAGACCATCGAGGACATGGTCAAGGAGATGCTGCGCCCGATGCTGAAGGACTGGCTCGATCGCAATTTGCCGCCGATCGTCGAGCGCTATGTCGAACGCGAGATCGTCCGGCTGACCCGCCGCTGATCCCGGGGCACCCCATCGATGGAACGCCACGGGTCTCCCGTGGCGTTTTTCGTTATAAGGCAAACGATGCTCGACAAGACCTACGATCCCAAGGAGATCGAAGCCCGCCGCTATCCCGAGTGGGAGCAATCCGGCGCGTTCAAGGCCCACCCCGACTCGGCCAAGCCGCCCTACTGCATCGTCATCCCGCCACCCAACGTCACGGGCAGCCTGCATATGGGGCACGCCCTCGACAACACGCTGCAGGACGTCCTGATCCGCTGGCGGCGCATGAAAGGCGACGATGTGCTGTGGCAGCCAGGCACCGACCATGCCGGGATCGCCACACAAATGGTCGTGGTGCGCAATCTCGAGCAGGACGGGATCGGCCTCGCGGTCGAGGGCGCCGACACGAAGGCGATCGAGGGCAACGGCAACAAGAAACTGCTGAGCCGCGAGGAGTTCCTGGCCAAGGTCTGGGAGTGGAAGGCCTATTCGGGCGGCACGATCACAAGCCAGCTCAGACGTCTCGGCGCCTCGTGCGACTGGAGCCGCGAGCGCTTCACCATGGACGAGGGCCTGTCCCGCGCCGTGCTGAAGGTGTTCGTCGACCTGTATCGGCAAGGCCTGATCTACAAGGACAACCGGCTGGTCAACTGGGATCCAAAGATGCTGACGGCGATCTCCGACCTCGAGGTCGAGTCGCGGGAAGTGAAGGGGCACCTTTGGTATCTCAAGTACCCGATCGAAGGCAGCGACGAATACATTATCGTCGCCACGACGCGTCCAGAGACCATGCTGGGCGACACGGCCGTCGCGATCCATCCCGACGATCCGAAGTGGAAGCATTTGATCGGCAAGCACGCCGTTCTGCCGCTGGTCGGCCGCCGCATCCCGATCGTTGCCGACGAATATTCCGATCCGGAGAAAGGCTCTGGCGCTGTCAAGATCACGCCGGCGCACGACTTCAACGATTTCGAGGTTGGCCGGCGGCACAAGCTCGAGGCCATCTCGATTTTCGACAGGTCCGCCCGCGTGAACGAGAACGGGCCGGAAAAATATCGCGGCCTAGATCGGTTCGAGGCGCGCAAGCGGATCGTGGCCGATCTCGAGGCGCTGGGTCTCGTCGAGAAGATAGAACCCCACACCCATGCGGTGCCGTACGGCGACCGCGGCGGCGTGCCGGTCGAGCCGTTTCTGACCGAGCAGTGGTATGCCGACGCCAAGAAGCTCGCCGAAGCGCCGATCGCGGCGGCGCGCGACGGACGCGTCACCTTCGTGCCCGAACGCGGACGCGAGGAGTTTTTCCGCTGGATGGAGAACATCGAGCCCTGGTGCATTTCGCGCCAGCTCTGGTGGGGCCACCAGATCCCCGCCTGGTACGGGCCGGACCGGAAGGTCTTCGTCGCCCTGTCCGAGGGCGAGGCGCGTGCCGAGGCACGCAAGCACTATGACAAGGACGTGCCACTGGAACGCGATCCGGACGTCCTCGACACCTGGTTCAGCTCGGCCCTCTGGCCGTTCTCGACGCTGGGCTGGCCGGACGAGACCGACGCGCTGAAGAAATACTATCCGACGTCCGTGCTGGTGACCGGCTGGGACATCCTGTTCTTCTGGGTCGCCCGCATGATGATGATGGGCATGCATTTCATGACCGAGGTTCCGTTCCGCACGGTCTACCTGCACGGCCTGGTGACGGACGAGAAGGGCCAGAAGATGTCGAAATCCAAGGGGAACGTGATCGATCCCCTGGAGCTGATCGACAAGTACGGCGCCGACGCGCTCCGCTTCACCATGACGTCATTGGCGGCTTCGGCGGCCGGCCGCCTGCGGCTTGCGTCGGCACGCGTCGAGGGCTCGCGCAACTTCGCCACCAAGCTCTGGAACGCCACGCGCTTTGCCCAGATGAACGGCGTGGCGCTGCCGAAGGGCTTCGACCCGGCATCGGCCCGGCATACCGTCAACAAATGGATGCTGGGCGAGCTCGGGCGCGCCACCGCGGCGATCGACAGGGCGCTGGCCGATTTCCGGCTGAACGAAGCGGCGAGCGCGCTGTACGAGTTCATCTGGGGCATCGTCTGCGACTGGTATGTCGAGCTCACCAAGCCGATCCTGCAGGGAGCGGATGGCCCCGAAAAGGACGAGACCCGCGCCGTGACCGCGTTCGTGCTGCGCGAGACCCTGAAGCTCCTGCATCCGGTAATGCCCTTCATTACCGAGGAGCTGTGGGACAAGCTTGGCCATCGTGCCGAACACGGCATGTTGATCGCGCAGCCTTGGCCTATGCCCCAGACGGCCGACAGCGAGGCGGATGCCGAGATCGGCTGGCTCGTGAAGCTGATTTCCGACATCCGGTCCGCGCGCGCCGAGCTCAACGTGCCGGCGGGCGCCAAGCTCGAGCTGCGAGTTGTCGGCGCCAATCAGACGACCCTCCGGCGTCTCGATACTCATCGGCCGGCGATCGAGCGGCTGGCACGGGTCGAGAAAATCGAGGCCGCAACAAACGTTCCGGCCGCGGCGCTGCAGGTCGTGGTCGACGAGGCGACGTATGCATTGCCGGTCAGCGAAGTCATCGACCTCAAGGCCGAAAGCGCGCGCCTGCAGAAGGAAATCCGCAAGCTCGCCGACGAGGTTGGAAAGATCGACGCCAAGCTCGGCAATGCCGCCTTCGTTTCCCGCGCGCCGGAAGAGGTGGTCGAGGAACAGCGCGAGCGTCGGGCGCATGCCGAGCAGGTCCGCGGTCGCCTCAGTCGGGCGCTGGAGCGATTGAGCGCCTGACTGGCGTTATTGCAACGGCTTGGTCCACCAGTTGGAGGCGATCGTCAGGTCCGATCGGCGCAGCATCTCTGCCTTGGCGAGATCGCGGTCGGCGCAGATGACCACGACCTGGACGCCGCCATGCTCGTGGATCAGCGTCGAGGCGTGAGACAGCAGCGCCTCACCGACCGTCAGCCAGTGGCGCGGCTCGATCACACAGAAATCATCGATCAAATAGGTGTCGCCGCCGGGCTCGTAGACGGGCGGCGCCGGGAATTTTTTTGCGACCAGGAAGCCCAGCAGCTGGGTGCCCTCGATGGCAATCAGGAAGAAGGTCCCGGGTTCTGTCAGCAGCTCGGCGAAGAACGCTTGGGTTGTTGCCTTCGAGGTCGCGGCCTTGTGCCAAAATGTCGGCTGGTATTTCTGGCGTTGCCGCCGGTCGCGCTCCGCCAACTCCGTGGCGGCTTCGATGTCGGAGGCTCTGGCCTTGCGGATGTCCAAGGTCGGCCTCCTCGAAAATCATGACGCCTTGCGCAGGTCTGGCACGTAGGGCCGCGAGGTGAAGTGCTCCTGGTCGTCGCCGCGCGCGAACTTCAGGCCGGCGCGGCGGATCGCGCCGTCATCGACCGTGTCGAGTGGCACAAAATAGCGATCGTCGGTCTTGATGATGGTGTCGTTGTCGACCCGGTTGTAGCAGATCAGCAAGGTCCAGCGGCGCTTCGGCGAGCGGTTGGCATCGGAACGATGGATGGCGTTGCAGTGGAAGATCAGCGCATCGCCAGGCTCGAGCTCGCAATATTCGATCGGACATTTCTCGAGGATGTAGGGCATGCGCTTGGGATCGACCTCGTTCTGGGTCGGCGACAGAGGCGTATGGTCGATCCGCCCCAACTTGTCCGAGCCCGTCGCGATCTGCAGGCAGCCATTCTCGCGCGTCGTCCGGTCGAGCGCGACCATCACCGACAGGAGGTCGGGGCGCAGGCAGCCGTTGTAATACCAGTAGCCGTAGTCCTGGTGCCATTCCCAGGCGCCGCCGACTTCCGACTCCTTGGCTGTGAGCTTCGACTGGAAGTGATAGACCGGGCCGCCGAGCAAGGCCGCAGCCGTATCGACCATGCGCTCGGAGCGAGCCGCAAGGCCGTAGACCGAATCTCCGGCGCGATTCCAGAGCGCAATGCGGGTCGAACGACCTTCGCTGTCACGGCGATCAAGGATGGCGCTGCGCACCGCAGGATCCTTTTCCATCGCCTCGGTAAGCAGCTTCACCTCGTCGGCCGCAAACAAGCCGCGCGCATAGATGAAACCCTTTATCTCGAACTCGGCTGCCTGGGCAGCGGTCAGCATGTTGGGCATAGCTCCTCCGATCGGCCGAGCTTGGGCTTTCGCTCGTGTGCCGTAAAGCCCCCGGTCGATCGGGCGAAGCAATCGTCGAAGGAGCCAGGCCGTCGATCCTTGCCGAGACGACGACCTTTGGCTCCTCGCGCCCAAAATCAGCCTTGAATGACGTGTGCGCCGGGCCGCGTATGCGGCGGCGGAATCACGCATCCGCGGGCATTCAGGCGATCACCCATGCTGTCGTACTTGAAGCCATACTCGTCGGTGATGGCGACCTGGCGACCGCAAGAGGCCGTCATGCCGCTCGTCCGATACTTCATGTGATGAACCGGAGCAGGGGTCGCATTTGCAACCGACTGCGCGCAGGCAATACCGGCAAAACCCGACATGCCGATCAGCGCCGCGGTGAAAAGAGCCAAGCGCTTCATAGTCTCGTCCTCCTGAATTCGCTCCCCGGTCGCCTGCCCAACGCAGGCCCCTGGAAAGCGGTTGCAGGCACCGCAAAAACACCCCGGGCGCTGCACTTTGCTGCCGGGTTCCTGTCGCCAAGCTGACTCCGGCTAGGCCGGGCGAAAGATATTGCGGCCGTTTTCCGGGCGGACGTTCACCCGTCTGCCGAGTTGGTCCTGCGCCAGCATGTCGGCGAGCAAGGCGGGATCGTCGTCGGCCATTGCCACGAAGCGATCGCCGGACCCGTCGAGCCGGCCGAAAATGTAACCTTTCTCGGGTGCCGCCTTCCCGTAAGCCACGCAGTAGGTCTCGATCGTGCCGGCGCCGCTCGGCGCGGTGTTCACGCGGCGTCTTGGTCCAGCGTCGAGCCCGGCCTGGAGGATCTTCGGATCCTGGCGACGCCACCCGCCCTTGGTCGGCTCCGTGGAGTAGAGGCCGGCCGAGTGCTTGGTGAGATAGTTGCCGTTCGCGGTCACCATGCCGAAGGTGCCGGGCTTCTTCCGCACCACTTCCATCATCTCTGCGATCGAGTGGGTGACGTAATTGTTGCCGGGCCCGCCGAAGAAGGGCAGACCGCCGGTAACGCTGATCGGTCGCGGATCGTCCTCGGCGAGGCCGATCTCCTTCATCGCCACCTCCACGGCCGAAGGAAAGCAACTGTAGAGATCGAAGGCCGCGACGTCCGAGACCTGCTTGCCGGCCATGTCGAGCGCGAGGCGGGCGCAGCCGCGAATGGCAGGCGAGGCGTCGAGCCGGTCGCGCTCGGAAACGAACCAGGTGTCGGTCCCGTCGGCACAGCCGTGCAGGAACACCCAACGATCCTGTGGAATGCCCCATTCGCGCGCCTTCTCGACCGATGTCATCAGGACAGCCGCCGCCTGGTCGATCATCGCGTTGGCGTTCATCAAGCGCGGGTAGGGGAAGCAGATCCAGCGATTGTCGTCGGAGATGGTGGCAAGCCGTTCGGCGCTGTAGCCTTCGCGGCGGGTCGCCAGCGGATTGGCCTCGGCGACGGCGGCCAGCCGCTCGAACAGCCGCCCCATGGCTTTCATATGCGTGGGTACGTCTCGTTTCAGACCATCGCGGATGGCGTTTTCCAGCAGCGGGTAGAAATGGATCGCCGCCCGTAGTTCGTGACGCGCCTCCTCCTCGCTGAATCCGAAGCGCTTGTCGCCCACCCGCTCGGGATCGCCGCCCGGATCCTCGTTCCAGTCGATGGCGAGTCCGGCCTTGCGGGCATTCTGGGTGCTGCGCAGCAGCTCGGCTCCGCAGATCAGCGCCAATTCCGTCTCGCCTTCGGCAATCTCCTCGGCGAAGCGATTGACCAGATATTGCGGCATGTTGCCGCCCGAATGACTGTAAAGGAGCTGTCTCGGTCGGGCGCCGAGCCGCTTGGCGACGCTCTTGGGGGGATTGCTGGATCGGCCGAACGGCGAGGCGAAGCGCGGGCTGATGTCGCTGAAGAACTCCATCACGGCAAGGGCGTCGATCTCGCGGCCGAGCGCCTCGGCGCCGACCGACGCCCGGGCATCGGCAAGGGCGGCGCGCGCCGCTTCCGCGCAGAAGGCCACGCGCGAACGCTCGCTCGACGGCTTGCCGGTCGCGTCGGTGATCTGGCCGGCTCCGATCAGGACAGGGGTACGGGGATCGATCATTTGACCAGCCCCTCGATTTCGCTCGGGCTGAGACCGGCTTCGGCCAGCACGCTCTTGGTGTGCTCACCGAGCGCTGCCACCTTCGGACCGCTTTGCAAGGGCGAGCCCGAGAAGCGGAATGGCGGTGCGGGCGATTGATAGGCGCCGGCCCGATCCTCGATCGTGCAAAGCGAGCCGCGATGCTTGACCTGCGGATCCTCGAGCGCCTCGGTCACCGTGAGATAGGGCGAGCAGGGCACGCCATGCTTCTCGAAAGCGGCAATGACCTCTTTCACGGTGAGGGTCTTGGACCAGCGTTCCAACTCGTCGACGAACTGCCCCCAATTCATTCGCCGGTCGGCGTATTTTTCGAACCGCGGATCGGTGAGCCAGTCGCGCCGGCCGGCCGCGGTCGCCATGTCCTGGAATGTCCGTTCGCTGGCCGTCGCCAGCATGACGTAGCCGTCCTTGGCCTCGATGGGGCCGTACATCGGTCGCGACGGCACCTCGAAGTCGAACTGCGCGCGATTGACCTCGCCCAGCAGCATACCGACCAGGCTCTCGAACATCGAGATATCGACCATCTGGCCCTTGCCCGTAACGTGACGCTGATGGAGCGCCGCCAGGATGGCGCCCAGCGCATAGGCGCCGCTGGCATAGTCGGCGACGAAGATGCCGCAATTGTCCGGCCGCTCACGCCCGGCCTGGTAGCCGAGATGGGCCATGTCGTAGCCCGTGGCGGCATGTATCACCGGCGCATAGGCCGGCCGCCCGGCTCCCGGACCGGTCTGCCCGTAGCCGGAGATCGCGCCGTAGATGATCCTGGGGTTGACCTTCGCAAGCTCGGGGTAGTCGAGCCCGAGTCGTTTCATGACGCCCGGCCGGTAGTTCTCCAGCACGATATCGACGCCCCTCACGAGCGTCTTCACCGCAGCCACCGCTTCGGGCCGCTTGAGATCGAGCACGATCGAGCGCTTGCCGGCATTGAGCTGGCCGAACATGGTGCCTGCGCCGTTCCGTTGCACCGGTCGGCTGCGCATCAGATCGCCTTCCGGCGATTCGACCTTGATCACGTCGGCGCCCATGTCGGCCATCAGGCGGCCGCAGTGCGGCCCGGCGATGGTGGTCGAGAAGTCGAGGACACGGACGCCCGTAAGCGGGCGGGGCATCGCTTGGTCTGTCATGGGTGGGTCACCGGGCAACGAGGATGAAGACGACGCCGCCCACCACGAGAAGGCTGCCGAGCCATTCGCCGGCGGTCGGCCGCTCCTTCAGGACGAGGTGGGAGGCGATGAAGGTGAAGACGAGCTCGATCTGGCCGACCGCGCGGACCAGGGCGGCGTTCTCCAGCGTCATGGCGAGCGCCCAGCCGGCCGATCCCAGGACGCTGAAGATGCCGACCCAGATCGACGAGCGCCAATTCACCCGGACCTTGGCGAGCTGTGGTTTGTCGCGGATGGCAAGATAGACGCCCATGATCACGATCTGGATGGTGTTCATGCAGGCGAGCACGGTGATGCCGCGCACCATGAAGTCGCCGCTGTGCTCGTGCTTGGAGGCCTCGCGGATCGTGCCGGCGGCGATGGCGAAGAACAGTCCCGACAGGATGCCGTAGCGCGCGCCCTTGTGTGTCAGGTCGGCCAGCACGGAGCGGATGTTCGCGAACGACCCGCGCACGCTCAGGATGGCGACGCCGGCCAGGCACACCAGGATGCCGATCCAGGAGCCGAGTTTCAGCGGCTCGGCGGCGATGAAGGTCGCGAACAGCGCGACAAAGACGGTCTCGGTCTTGGAATAGACGGTGCCGACGGCATAGTTGCGCAGCGAGAAGGCGTGGATCATCAGCGACGTCGCCACGATCTGTGCGACGCCGGCGATCGTCACGAGGACGAAGAAGGTCGGCGAGAGCGCCGGCACTTGGCGGCCGGTGACGAAGACCAGGAAGGCCAGCATGCCGAGCGCCAACGGCGCGCCGTAGAGATACCGGACGAAGTTCGCGCCATCGACGCTCAGCACATGGCGGATCTTCTGCTGCATCGTCGTGCGGATGTTCTGGAACAGCGCGGCGGCGATGGTGATCGGTATCCAGAGCGGCACGTCTCCCCTCTAACCTTTTCTTAAGTTGCGGCGACAGAACGCGATGTCATCCCGAGCATAGCGAGGGATCTTTTGCGGCGCCGACTAAGGATCCCTCGCTGCGCTCGGGATGACACGGATCAACGGTCGCGGTGAAGGGACGTTCTGTCATAAGCACTTGCCTGTCTGCAGGGGCGGCAGTGTATGGCCTGTTTTCCCGTCCGTCTGCTGTTCAGATTTTCGCGCCTCGGACCTCTTTCCCGGTTGGGGAGGCGCGGGTAATGTCCGGCCGACTTCCACTCGAAGGGCGGAGACCCGAAGCGCGATGGCCAAGAAGAAGCAACCCAAGCTGCATCCTAATCCGACCTTCGACAAGTCGAAGATGCCGAGCCGGCACACGACGGTCGGGCCGGAGCGCGCGCCGCACCGCTCATACCTCTATGCCATGGGCCTGAACGAGAAGCAGATCAACCAACCGATCGTCGGCGTGGCGACCTGCTGGAACGAGGCCGCGCCCTGCAACATCGCGCTCAACCGCCAGGCGCAGGCGGTGAAGATCGGCGTCGATCGCGGCGGCGGCACGCCGCGCGAGTTCACCACCATCACGGTGACCGACGGCATCGCGATGGGCCACCAGGGAATGAAGTCTTCGCTGGCGTCCCGCGACCTCATCGCCGATTCGGTCGAGCTCACCATGCGCGGCCATTGCTACGACGCCATGATCACGCTGGCCGGCTGCGACAAGTCGCTACCCGGCATGATGATGGCGATGCTGCGCCTCAACGTGCCATCGGTGTTCATGTACGGCGGCTCGATCCTTCCCGGCAAGTTCCGGGGGCGGGACGTGACGGTCGTCGACGTGTTCGAGGGCGTGGGCATGCACGCGGCCGGGAAATTCTCCGACGCCGATCTGCACGAGCTCGAATGCGCGGCTTGTCCCTCGGCCGGCTCGTGCGGCGGCCAGTTCACGGCCAACACCATGGCGTGCGTGTCGGAAGCGATCGGCCTCGCGTTGCCCGGGTCGGCCGGCGCACCAGCCCCCTATGAAACCCGCGATCAATACGCCGAGGCGTCGGGCGAAGCGGCCATGAACCTCCTGAAGCTCGGCATCCGGCCGCGCGACATCGCCACACGGGAGGCATTCGAGAATGCCGCGACCGTGGTTGCGGCGACCGGCGGCTCGACCAATGCCGCGTTGCACCTCCCGGCAATGGCGCACGAGGCCGGGATCAAGTTCGACCTGCACGACGTCGCCCGAATCTTCAGGAAGACGCCCTACATCGCCGATCTCAAGCCCGGCGGAAAATATGTGGCCTTCGATCTCTACCAGGTGGGCGGCATTCCCGTCGTGATCAAGGAACTGCTCGACGCCGGGCTCCTGCACGGCGACGTGCTGACGGCGACCGGCAAGACGCTGGCCGAGAACCACGAGGCCGTGAAGTTCCCGGAGAACCAGGACGTGGTCTATCGCGTCAAGAACTGCATCACACCGACCGGCGGCGTGGTCGGCCTCAAGGGCAATCTCGCACCCGAGGGGGCGATCGTGAAAGTGGCGGGCATGAAGCGTCTCACCTTTACCGGTCCCGCGCGCTGCTTCGACTCGGAGGAGGCGGCCTTCGACGCGGTGGTGAAGGGCAAGTTCAGGGAAGGCGATGTGATCGTCATCCGCTACGAGGGTCCCAAGGGCGGACCGGGCATGCGCGAGATGCTGTCGACCACGGCGGCGCTGTATGGCCTCGGGGTCGGCGAGAAGGTGGCCTTGATCACCGACGGGCGCTTCTCCGGGGGCACGCGCGGCTTCTGCGTCGGCCATGTCGGGCCCGAGGCGCAGGTCGGCGGGCCGATTGGGCTGCTCGAGAACGGGGACATGATCACCATCGATGCCGTGAAGGGCCGCCTGTCCGTCGATCTCTCGGACAAGGAGCTGAAGAAGCGCCGCAAGGCGTGGAGGCCGAAGAAGAACGGCTATACGGCGGGTGCACTCTGGAAGTACGCCGAGCAAGTCGGGCCCGCGGTCGACGGCGCCGTAACCCATCCCGGCGCCAAGAAGGAAAGCCACGTCTTTGCCGACATCTGAAGCGCCGGCGGCATTCGACGCTAACGTTCGGCCAGGGCGAGTTTGACGCCCAGCGCCACGAAGGCCGCCGCGAAAGTCCGGCGCATCCACTGAAGGATGCGCGGTCGGGAAATGACGTGGCGACGGACAGCCGAGGCGAACAGGCCGTAGCCTGCGAACACCAATAGGGTGACGAGCATGAAGGTGCCGCTCAGGATCAGCATACGCGGCAGCGGATGCACTTCGTCGGCCGGCACGAACTGCGGCAAGAAGGCGAAGAAGAAGATCGAAAGCTTGGGATTGAGGAGGTTGATCAGGATCGCCTCGGCGATCACCTCGTAACTTGCCTTTGCCGGCGTATCGCGGTCGATCGCGAGAGCGCCGTGCTCCTTCAGCGTCCTCCATGCCATGTAGAGAAGATAGGCGACGCCAAGATACTTCACGGTCTGGAAGGCAAGGGCGCTGGTATGCAGGAGCGCCGCGAGGCCAAGGATCGCCGCCGCCATATGCGGCACGATCCCGAGCGTGCAGCCGAAGGCCGCGACGATACTGGCCCGTGGCCCGCGCGAGAGGCCGGCGGCCAGTGTGTAGAGCACGCCGGTGCCGGGCGAGATCACGACGATCAACGTCGTGAGCAGAAAGTCGAAACTCATGATCGGCTCCGCCTCCTAAAGATCGGCGCCCACGGCTTGCGAGACAGACGAGAAGCCGTCGCGCGCCAGCAAAGCGGCAAGCTCGTCCTTGATGCGTCGGACCAGAGGCGGTCCTTCGAACACCAGCGCCGAGTAGAGCTGCACGAGGCTGGCGCCGGCCCGGATCTTCGCATAGGCGGCGGCGCCGGAGTCGACCCCTCCGCAGCCGATCAACGGAAATTGTCCGCCGACCCGCTGGGCGGTGCGGCGCAGAACAGCCGTGGAGAGGTCAGCGAGCGGCCTGCCCGACAGGCCGCCGGCCTCGCTCCGTCTCGACGAGGCAAGGGAGGGTGGTCGTGACAGTGTTGTATTGCCGACGATGATTCCGTCGATCCTGTTCTCGCGGCATACCGCGACGATGTCATCGAGATCGTCGTCTGTTGCGTCTGGTGCGATCTTCACCACGAGCGGCACCGGTGTGCCTGCAATCGCATCCTGCACGCGCTTGAGCAGGTCCGCGAGTTGGGCGCGGCCCTGGAGGTTGCGCAGGTCGGGCGTGTTCGGCGAGGAAACATTGCAGACGAGATAGTCGGCATAGGGCGCCAAGGCGCGAGCGCAGGTAACGTAGTCGGCCGCCCGGTCGAGGCTGTCCTTATTGGCGCCGATATTCACGCCGACGAAACCGGTGCGCGGTCGGCGGCTCAACCTCGACAGCGCCGCATCGAGGCCCGCGCCGGGAAAGCCCATGCGGTTGATGACGCCGCGGTCCTCGCGAAGGCGATAGAGGCGCGGCCGCGGATTGCCGGGCTGGGGTCTGGGCGTCACGCTGCCGATCTCGACCAGGCCAAACCCCATGCCGAGCGCGGCATCCGGCACCTCGGCGTTCTTGTCGAAGCCCGCCGCGAGCCCGATCGGATTGGGAAGCGGGCGGCCCCAGATCTCGACGGCAAGCGACGGCGGATCGGGCCGCCGGTCGCGCGGCACCCATCCGCCTTTCAGGCTACGGATCGCAAGTCCATGTGCGGTCTCCGCATCGAGGCGGGACAGGAAAAGGTCGGCGAGCGCATACCAGATAGCCATGCCGCGTGGTTAGCAGACATCGCTTGTGGAGCGCTCCGCTCACCGCATCATCGGGCCAACGCCGCGCTGTGGCTGACCATAGCCTGAACGTTCGAACACGACATTGAAGATGTCCTTCATCAGATCACCCATGGCCGCATCGTCCGGAGCGTTCGAACTCGTCCATCCAGTGACCTCCGAAAGGGCAAGATCATTACGGCAGTACACGGCCAGCGCGTAAACGCGGCCTGGGGTGCCGGGCTTGAAGCGCTTGTCGCCATGGCACACGGCGTACGAACTCAAATTGTCAGCAGGATTGAATACCAGCATCAACCGGTAGTCGGGATGCTGCGGTTCGGCCGGTGCCGCGTAGGTGAAAGTGAGATTTGGCGGCGGCTTGTTGGCTTGCATGACCGGGAGCAAGCGCTGGGCGACCTCGTTCATCGGCAGGGACGGATAGGGATTGCCGAGCAGTTCGACCCGAAAAGGCTTGTTGTCCGTGGCCGTGTAGAACTCCCGGTAATCGTACTGGGTGGCGTAATAAGTGCCGCCGAGGACTGCCGCATGGGCGACGACAGGAATGGCGCCCGCCAGGGCCAGCGTCGCGGCAGTCTTCCAGATCGGGCGCATGGGGTCGTCCTCCAGTCCTTCGATCACCTGATTCTAGGTACGCCAAGCCCGTCTTTCACGTCACAATATCGCGCTTTCTCTGTCAGCCGGCTGTAAGCGCTCAGACGTCGAGGTCGCGGGCAAACTTGGCGTTCTCCTGAATAAAGGCAAAGCGCTTTTCGGGCTTGCGGCCCATCAGGTCTTCGACCAGCGAGGCCGTACGCATCGCTTCGCGCCGCTGATCGGCGTCGGCCGCGGTCGGGATATCGACCTTGAGCAGGGTGCGCTTGCTCACGTCCATGGTCGTCTCGCGCAGATGCACGGACTGCATCTCGCCCAGGCCCTTGAAGCGCGTAATGTCGATCTTGCCGCCGCCGAAGACGTCGCGCACCAGCTCGTCCTTGTGCGCCTCGTCGCGGGCGTATTCGGTCCGGCCGCCCTTGCTCAAACGGTAGAGCGGCGGCTGGGCGAGGAAGAGATGGCCGTTCTCGATCAGCTTGGGCATCTCGCGATAGAAGAACGTCATCAGCAGCGAGGCGATGTGCGCGCCGTCGACGTCGGCATCCGTCATGATGATGACGCGCTCGTAGCGCAGCCGGTCCTCGTTGTACTGGCCGCCCGTGCCACAACCCAGCGCCTGGATGAGGTCCTGGACCTCCTGGTTGTCGCGCAGCTTGTCGGCGCTGGCGCTCGCCACGTTCAGGATCTTTCCGCGCAACGGAAGGATCGCCTGCGTCTCGCGGTTGCGCGCCGCCTTGGCCGAGCCGCCCGCCGAATCGCCCTCGACCAGAAAGATCTCGGTGCCTTCCGCTGCGGTGTTGCTGCAATCGGCGAGCTTGCCGGGCAGCCGAAGCTTGCGTGTCGCGGTCTTGCGCTGCTGCTCGCGATCCTGCTTGCGTCGCAGGCGTTCCTCGGCCTTGGCGATCACGTGCTCCAGCAGGACGTTGCCGACCTCCTTGTCGCCGGTCAGCCAGTGCTCGAAATTGTCGCCGACCACCGTCTCGACCAGCTTGGTTGCCTCGACGCTGACCAGCTTCTCCTTGGTCTGCCCCTGGAACTGCGGCTGCTCGATGAACACCGAGACCAGGCCCGCCGCGCCGTCCATCACGTCGTCGGCGGTGATCGCCGAGCCCTTGCGGCTGCCGGTGAGCTCGGCGTAGCGCTTGAGGCCGCGCACCAGGGCGCTGCGGAAGCCCGATTCGTGCGTGCCACCGTCCGAGGTCGGCACGGTGTTGCAATAGGAGCGGACGAAGCCTTCTTCATCGGTGGGCCACCAGATGGCCCATTCGACCTTGCCGCCCGCGGTGCCGTTGGTCTCGCTCCTGGCTTCGCCGGCGAAAGGCTGCGGCACGACCGTTGGTCGCTCACCGATCTCCGAAATCAGATAGTCCTTGAGGCCGCCGGCGAAGTGAAACGATTCCTCCTCGGGAATCGCGCCTCCCTTCAGAACGCTCTTGTCGCACCGCCAGCGGATCTCGACGCCGCGAAACAGGTAGGACTTGGAGCGCGCCATGCGGTAAAGCCGCTCGGGCACAAACGTCTGCTTGCCGAAGATCTCCGGATCGGGATGAAAGACGATCGTCGTGCCGCGTCGGTTTGGCGCCGCGCCGTTGGCCTTCAATTTGGAGGTAGGCTTGCCTCGCGAAAAGGTCTGCGTCCACGACTGGCGATCGCGCGCCACTTCGACGGTAAGCTCGTCCGACAGCGCATTGACCACCGACACGCCGACGCCGTGCAAGCCGCCCGAGGTCGCATAGACCTTGCTGTTGAACTTGCCACCCGAATGCAGGGTCGTGAGGATAACTTCGAGCGCCGACTTGTTCTTGAACTTGGGATGCGGGTCTACCGGAATCCCGCGGCCGTTGTCACGAATCAGAACCTTGTTTCCGGCCATCAGCTCGACATGGATCGTATCGGCATGGCCTGCCACGGCCTCGTCCATCGCATTGTCGAGCACCTCGGCGACGAGATGGTGCAATGCCCGCTCGTCGGTGCCGCCAATATACATGCCGGGGCGCTTGCGGACCGGCTCCAGCCCTTCCAGCACCTCGATATCGTGTGCGGTATAGGAGGAATCCTTGCCCGACGTAGCGCGCTTGCCGCCGCCCGACCGCTCGAACAGATCGCCGTCTTTTGCCATGCCTGCGTCTTGTCGTTTTGCGGCCGCGCGAGGGGATCGCCGGGTGACCGCTTCGCTAGGGATATGGTAGGAAAACCGCGCAAAAGCAACAACATCCGGCGGGAGAAGATGGCCGACAGCCTGCGCGATCCCATCATCCGAACCATGCCTCAGCCGGCCGACATGAACGGCAACGGCGACATTTTCGGCGGCTGGGTGCTGTCGCAGATGGACGTCGCAGGAGGGGCCCTGGCGGCTCGCGTGGCCAAGGGCCGGGTGGCCACTGTGGCGATCACGGCCATGGCCTTCGTGCAGCCCATCAAGGTGGGCGACATGGTGTCGATCTACGGCAAGGTCTCCAAGACCGGCCGCACCTCGATCACCATCGATCTGGAGACCGTGGTCCAGCGCCGGCATGACGCCGCCGAGATCAAGGTGACTCATGGCACCTTTGTCTTCGTTGCGATCGACGACGACGGCAAGCCGCGCGAGGTGCCGAAATGAGCCGCATTGCGCTTCTTCTGGCGGTGCTGCTGTTGGCGCCGGCCGCTACTGCTTCGGCCCATCCGCACATCTGGATGCTGCAGCAGGTCAAGCCGATCGCGAGCGACGGCAACTACATGGCCGTCGAGCTGGAGTGGCGGTTCGACCCGGCTTCGAGCGAGAACGAGATCGCTGTCATCGACGAGAACAAGGACGGCAAGCTGTCCCCGGCGGAAGTGGAGCGGCTTGCCGCCGCCACGCTCCAGGCGCTGGAGCAGGCGAGCTTCATGACCTGGCTCAACACCGGCGGCAAGGATTTCAGGCCCGACAAGGCCGAGGTCTTCAATGCGCGCATCGAGGATCCGGCGACCTTCGTTCCACCCGAGTGGGACCGGACGGCCGGCGACAAGGAAGCGGCTCTCGCCAAGCCGGCACCGCCGAAGACGGCACCCGGCAAGCCGCGCAATCTCGTCTACACGATCCGTATCGTGCTGCCGCAGCCCACCAAGACGCTCACGATCACGACGTACGATCCTGAAGACTTCATCCGAGTCGAGGTCGACAAGACGAAGGTGCCGGCCGGCTGCGAACTCGGCAAGCATCCGTCGTACAAGTCGGAGTTCGTTCCGGGCCACCCGGTTGCCGCCGACATGGTTTCCTGCCAGCTGCCTTGAGGGGAAGAGAATGCCGTATCTGGTTTCGGCCGACCTGCCGGATGCCTCCGCCGGAATACGCTTCCGCGCCCTTTTGGAGCGGCCCGGCATCCTGCAAATGCCGGGTACGCACAATGGGTTGGCCGCGCTGCAGGCAAAAGCAGCGGGCTTCGAGGCTCTCTACCTGTCCGGCGGCGCCATGTCGGCCTCGATGGGCTTGCCCGATCTCGGCGTCATCACGGCCGACGAGGTCTGCTTTTTCATCCGGCAGGTCTCCCGTGCCAGTGGATTGCCGGTGCTGGTGGACGGCGATACCGGCTATGGCGAGGCGCTGAACGTCATGCACATGGTACGCGCGTTCGAGGAGGCCGGCGCTGCCGCGGTGCATATCGAGGACCAGCTCCTGCCCAAGAAGTGCGGTCACCTCAACGACAAGAAGCTCGCCGATCCGCAGGACATGGCGGCCAAGGTCGCGGCGGCGCGGAAGGCTCGGCGCGATCTGGTCGTCATCGCGCGCACGGACGCGGCCGCCAGCGAAGGCATCGACGGCGCCGTCGCGCGTGCCAAGCGCTACCTAGACGCGGGTGCCGACGCGATCTTCCCCGAGGCATTGACGACGGCCGAGATGTTCCGTGCCTTCGCCGAGGCGATGCCCGGCGTCAAGCTTCTGGCCAACATGACCGAGTTCGGCCGCACGCCGTTCTTCACCGCGAGCGAGTTCGAGGCGATGGGCTACAAGATGGTGATCTGGCCGGTCTCCGCCTTTCGCGTCGCCAACAAGGCGCAGGCCGCGCTGTATGCTGCGATCCGGCGCGACGGTGGCACGCACAAAATGCTCGACCGGATGCAGACGCGTGCCGAGCTTTACCAGACGATCGGCTACCACGACTACGAAGCGCTCGATGCGTCGATTGTCGCCACCGTCGTGCCCGACGGCATGCCGCAGCGATGATCTCCACAACGGAGGGGCGCAACTGGAGTTGCGCGCTCCAATGAGCGCTCGGGGGAGCGCGCCACTCCAATGGCGCAATCTTGTCAAAGTCCGATCGAAGACAGATCCGGGGCGCGGCGGTGGAAGTCGGTCGTGTCCTGGAAGGCCTTGCCGAGGCGCAGCACGTCGCGTTCGGCATAGGGTTTGCCGACGAGCTGGATGCCAAGCGGCAGGCCGTGCGACTCGCCGGACGGCATGGCGAGGCTGCAAAGGCCCAGGTAGTTGGCCGGCCGCGTGAGATAGCCGGGAATAGGCGACGCCTCGTCGACCTCGGCGACCGGAATGGCCGGCACGGCGACGGTCGGCAGAAGGACGGCGTCATAGCGTCGGAACCAATCGCCGAAGGCCCGCCGTCGATCGGCCATGACCCGGATCTCCTCGGCGTAAGCGCCCGGCGCCAAGTCCTTCGCCGCGAGGGTCCGCGA
>DATEID010000439.1:0-9938 GCA_035279245.1 Reyranella sp. | reverse complement strand
GTTGCGGCCGTGCCAGCGTCGCCCAACAACCACCCTAAGAAAGTGGTGCCCCATGGGAGACATGTCCTTTAAGGCCAGCGGAATGGCACCGATCTCGAACATCGATCCTTTCTCGAAGGCTTATTTCGACGATCCTTACCCGTTCCAGGAGGAGTTGCGCGAGGCGGGCCCAGCCGTCTGGTTGTCGCGCTACAACGTATGGGCGGTCGCGCGTTTCGAACATGTCCGGGCGATGCTGTTCGACTGGAAAACCTATTGCTCCGGTCGCGGCGTCGGCCTTGCCGACTTCGCGAAGGAGACGCCCTGGCGACCGCGCAGCCTGTTGCTGGAAGCCGATCCGCCACAACATGCGCGGGCCCGCACAGTGCTCAATCGCGTCCTCTCTCCGGCGGCGATGAAGACCCTCGAGGAACGCTTTGCGCAAGCTGCCAACGACCTCGTCGAAGCGCTCCTCGAGCGCGGGACCTGCGACGGCATCGCCGATCTGGCCGAAGCCTATCCGCTTTCCGTATTTCCCGATGCACTCGGCATGCCACGCGAGAACCGGCGTTTTCTCCTGCCCTATGGCAACATGGTCTTCAACTCGTTCGGGCCGCGCAACGAGCTCTTCGAGAAGTCTGTCGAAGGCGCGACCCCGGTGCTCGCCTGGCTTGCCGGCCAGATGCAGCGTGATCAGCTTGCGCCGCATGGTTTCGGTGCGGAGATACATGCGGCCGTCGACACCGGTGAACTCACGCCCGAGGAAGCGCCGTTGATCGTGCGCTCCCTGCTGACCGCCGGCGTCGACACGACGGTCAACGGCATCGGCGCGGCCGTCTATTGCCTCGCCCGTTTTCCCGAGCAATGGCAGCGCCTCCGGTCCGATCCTTCACTGGCGCGAGCCGCATTCGAGGAAGCAGTTCGCTTCGAGTCGCCGGTGCAGACCTTCTTCCGCACAACGACCCGCGCAGTCCGGATCGGCGACGTCGACATCGATGAAGGGTAGAAGGTGTTGATGTTTCTCGGCGCCGCCAATCGTGATCCACGGCACTGGGAACGGCCCGACCAATATGACGTCACCCGCCGTACGGTCGGCCATGTCGGCTTCGGTGCCGGCATCCATATGTGCGTCGGCCAGATGCTGGCTCGCCTGGAAGGCGAGGTCGTCCTTTCGGCGTTGGCCCGAAAAGTCGGCAGCATCGAGATCGTGGGCGAGCCCCAGCGCCGCTACAACAATACGCTGCGAGGCCTTTCGAAGCTGCCGATCCGCCTCCGGCGCGCCAACTGACGGTTTGATGACCATCCCTCTTCTCATCCTCGACAGCGTGACCAAGCTGCCGCCCGAAGCGGACGGCGCCGTCGTGGTCGGCGGCTCGCATGCCGCGGTCTATGCCGCCCACCTTTCGGCCAAGGGCGGCATTCGCGCCGCCATCCACCACGACGCCGGGATCGGCCTGGACGAAGCGGGCATCGGCGGCCTCGCCTATGCCGACGCCCTCGGCATGGCCATGGTGGCGCTCGCGACCGCGAGTTGCCGTATCGGCGACGGCAAGGATCAGTTCGAGCGCGGTATCGTGAGCCGCGCCAACCGTCATGCCGCCGCCTGTGGCGTCCTTGTCGGCATGAGCTGCAAGGAGGCCGTCGAGCGCCTGAAGGACGCCCCATGGCCGCATCGGCCGCCGCCGCCAAAAGCCGAAAGCCGCCACATCGTCGAGGGCATCGTATGTGTCGATTCGGCGACCCTGCTGCTGGCGGAGGATCGCGGCAAGGTCGTCTCCACCGGCAGCCATGGGGCCCGGAATTCGGGCACTACGACCGCGCCGATGCGGCCGCGCCTGATCTTCTTCAACGACGCCGGGCCGGGCATCGACCGCGGCGGCGTGCTCGGTCTCGACATCCTGGAGCGCGAGGGCGTCGCAGGGGCGGCCGTGGCGGCGGCGTCAGCCCGCATCGGCGACGGCCGCTCGACGTTGCAGGACGGAACGATCTCCGCCGTCAACCAGATCGCATATCGGCTCGGCGCCCGTATCGGCGGCACCGCCCTTGCCTTGGCGCGGGCGCTGACCGAGAAAGCGGCGTAACCAACTGCAAGGGAACGGGAATGGCCGTTATCAACGTGAAATCCGAGATTGCCGGCAACGTCTGGAAAATCCAGCTCAAGCCGGGCGACAAGGTCGAAGCCGACGGCGAGATCATGATCCTGGAATCCATGAAGATGGAGATCCCGGTCCTGTCACCGAAGGCCGGCACCATCAAGGAGATCAAGGTCAACGAAGGCGAGGCCATCGGTGAAGGGCACCTCGTGGCCATTCTCGACACCTGACCCGACCGCTATCCGCTGACCGCCCTGCCGGTACCGGCGTCTCAGACTCGACACAATCGGCAGCACAATGGCGGTACCGTGAAACTCCACCGAATGCAGGCGTGGCTGGCTCGTCAACACTGCCTGCTCCACAGGGAGCCGGGTCCGTGACCGACCGCTATTTCGAGGATTTCAGGAAGGGCGAACGCTTCGTGAGCGGCGGCATGACCATCACCGAAGCGGGCATCATCGACTTCGCCCGGCAGTGGGATCCGCAGCCGTTCCACATCGATGCCGAGTTCGCCAAGAAGTGGGCGTTCGAGGGCCTGATCGCGTCGGGCCTCCATACGATGTGCGTGACCCTGCGGCTGTGGCTCGAGCTCGGGGTCTTTCGCGCCTGCAGCCTGGGTTCGCCAGGCCTCGGCGAGACCCAGTTCCCGCGTCCGGTCCGTCCCGGCGATACGCTGCGGGTGGTCACCGACATCGTCGACTTGCGCGGCTCGACGTCCAAGCCGGACCGGGGCGTCGTGCGCATCCGTCAGGTCACCATCAACCAGCGCGGCGAGCATGTGATGGAGCAGGAGACGACGGTTCTCCTCAAGCGCCGCCCCGTGACGGTCGCCAGCGCCCGCTCCTAACGCCAGGCGAAGACCGGTTGCTCGTAATGGTCGACGCGCGTGTCGCGGCCCGCCAGCGCCACTTCCTTGAACTGATAGAGCACGGCTGCCGTCGGTGCATTGACGGTGGCGACGGGCAGCGGCAGCCGGATGATCGGCCGGTCCGATTCCTCGATCGCGACGATCTCGGGCGAATCCGGACGAAACAGCTCGGCGCAGCGAATACGATAGGCCGCCGCGACCTCGCCGGGATTGGGCACCAGATCGACAAGGCCGCGCAACCACACCACGACAGGGGCAATGAGATAGCCCGAGCGTGTAGGATAGTCGTCGAGCGTACCCAGCACGTCGTCGGCCGCAGCGAGCACGCCCAGCTCCTCGTGCAACTCGCGCAGCGCCGTCTGCTCGATCGTCTCGCCCGGATCGACACGGCCGCCCGGCAGCGCCCACTGCCCGCCATGGGCGCGCAGCTTCGGCGTCCGCTTGGTCAGCAGGAACGCCGCCTCTCCGGCGGTCTCCGCTTCGATGACGGTCACGGCGACCGCCGCATGGCGCAGACTGCCCGGATCGGTCCGGCGCCGAACGTCGAAGCGACTGAGGCGATCGACGATGGCGGTACGCAACGTCTCGTCGAAGGCAACTCCCGTCACTTCCTCGGCGCCCTCGTGAAGGTCCAGACCACGGCCGGCGGAACATTGCGCCAGATGCGCCGGCTGTTCACGGCCACGAGGTTCAGCCTCTGGCGCAGGCTGCGCGGGATGGGCGGTGTGGGACCATAGGTGAACTGCACCATGGCGGCTCCGTCCGGCAAGGAGCTGAAAACGCCGTGCACGATGCCGCGGACGACGTCGGCCGGCAGCGACAGGAGCGGCAGGCCCGAGATCACCGCGGCCAGGCCCTCGATGGCGTGCGTGGCGAGAAGATGCGGCAATCGAGCCGCATCGCCTTCGATGATCTTGAGGCCAGAAAAATGGCGGCGCAGAAAGGCCGCCAGCTCCGGGTCGCGCTCCACGAGCGCGAGACGCTCCCTCGGAATGCCGGCGGCCAGCAGCGCCTTGGTGACCTCCCCCGTACCGGCGCCGAGCTCGACGATGTGGCCGGAATAGCCCTTCATGGCGGAAAGAGTGGCGTTCGCGATCGCTTCGCTGAGGAACGGTCCGCTCGGCAGGAAGGCACCCATGGCCAAAGGCCGGCGCAGCCAGCGTTTGAGGAAAAGGGCTTTGCCGGCGTCATGAGCTGCGGTGGGCATGTCGAACGCTATCAGAGGATGGCGGTGTGTCGAGAGCGAAAAGCGCTGCTTCTTCTACTGTGCGGGTCCTACTGCGCGGGCTGCATGGCGGGCGACTCGCCGGCTGGCGCGGCCGCGGCGGCCGGTACGAACGCCACCTGCGCATGACGCATCTGCTCGAGCGCATTCACCAGCGATACCACGACAGCCGCTGTGAAAGGCAGGGACTGAACGATCATGAAGGCGGCCCACAGCCGCGCCTCCGGATCGATGACGCCACTGGTGTTCCAAAGCACCAGCGCTGCAGCCCAGAGCAGGATCATGAGCACCGCCTCGCCCCGTGCCATGCCGAGCGCCATGCCCAGCGTCGCCCGCTCGTCCATCTTCGGTGTGCGCATGAAGGGCAGCCGGCTGGTCATCAAGCCATAGATCACGGCACGGCCCACCGTGTAAGTAAGCGCAAGGCCCGCCAGCGCTGCCCCCAGGCTCTGCCGGAAAGTGCAATTCACGCGGTCGGCATAGAGGCCGAAGGAATAGATCAGCTTGAAGACGAAGATGCCGATCGTCGGCACGATGAATTCGGCGGGCGGAAGGCCGACCGGCTTCAGGCCGAAGACCGGCGGGACCAGGACGGCAAGCGCCCAGACGAGGCCGGCCCAGGTGAAGATCAGATTAAGCGCATCCGCGAACCACGGCAGCCAACCGGCAACGAAGTGATACTTCTGCCAGAAGGTGAGCTCAGTGCCCTTCCCCATCATCTTGCGCGCATGCGCCTTCATGATCTGCATGGCACCATAGGCCCAGCGGAAGCGCTGCTTCTTGTAGCCGGCGAAGTGGTCCGGCGTCAGGCCGTGGCCGAAGCGCTCGCGGCTGTACATCGCCCCGTAGCCCTTTTCCATCAGGCGTAGCCCGAGTTCGGTATCCTCGGTGATGCACCAGGTGGCCCAGCCGCCCATTTCCTCCATGCGATCCTTGCGGACCAGCGTCATGGTGCCGTGCTGGATAATGGCATCGTATTCGTTGCGCAGGCACATGCCGATATCGAAGAAGCCGGCATATTCCCAGTTCAGCATTTCCTTGAAGCGATCGTCGCGCCAGTCGCGATGATCCTGGGGCGCCTGCACGTAGCTTACTTTCGGATCGTCGAAGTACGGCACCACCGCCTTCAGCCAATCGGGGCGCACCATGTAGTCGCTGTCGATGACGCCGATCACCTTGGCATCCGACGAGGTCTGGCTCAGCACATAGTTCAGGGCGCCCGCCTTGAAGCCTTTCATCACGTCGAAATGGAAAAAGCGGAACCGCTCGCCAAGCTGGGCGCAGTAGTCCTGCACCGGCCGCCACACCGCCGGATCCTTGGTGTTGTTGTCGATGACGATGACCTCGAAGTCCGGATAGTCGAGCGCCGCCAGCGAATCGAGTGTCTGCATCACCATGGCCGGCGGTTCGTTGCAGATCGCGAGATGCAGCGACACCTTGGGCCAGATGCGATCGATCGGCTGACGGGCGATCATCTTGGCGGCAGGCAAGGCTTCGCGCCGCCAGTGCCGGCGCCAGATCGTCTCCACCATCTCCAGCGCCTGCACGAGCGCCATGGCGAGGCTCAGCACGAGGAAGAAGGCGAGCATCGCCCAGCCGATCACCTCACCGGTCACCATGTAGGTCCCGGCGGCGACGGAGGCGCCGTAGGCCACGGCACTGGTCGACAAGGCGACGAGGCCGCAGAAGGCGAGCTGGCCCGTCATGCCGACATTGCGCCACTTCCACAGGAACAGCGCCATCAGCGGCAACGCCGCCGCCAGCGACCACGCGGCGTAGACCCACCATTGCGGGAAGGTCTCGATCGGCCCCATCCAGGCGAACTTCGGCTGGCGGTCGGCGTTCCACATCCCCCAATAGCCGCCCGCCTTGCCCTCGAGGTCATACGACTTCCAGGGCTGGTCGATCGCCTCGACGACGAAATAGTCGATATTCTGCGACTTGAGCCAAGCCACCATGTCGCGGACATTCTTCGCCTGCTCGGCGGGCGTCGCCCGCTTGACGAGGCCGGTGCCCGGGCTGCGTCGCTCGGCACCGTTCGACGGCCAGCCCACCTCCGTGACGATGATGTTCTTGTTGGGGTAGGCCTGCCGCAAAAGCTTGATCTTGTTCTTGAGGTACTCGAGCGGCGTCTCGCTCGACTGCTCGTCCCAGTAGGGCAGGATGTGGACCGCGAGGAAATCGACCTCGCGCGCGAGTTCCGGATAGCGCAGCCAGACATGCCACGGTTCGGCCGTGCTCACCGGCACCTTGACGTTGCGCTTGACGTTCCGGATTTCGCGGATGAGTTGGGCAGGACTGACCGCCGTATTGTCCCGGTCGTCCTTCTGGGCGTCCCAGCGCAGGATGTTCTCGTTGCCGACCATTACCCGGTCGATCACGTTGGGATTTTGATTCGCCATGCGGATCAGCGCGCGCGTTTCCTCGGCATTGACGTCCGCGGCATCGCGCCCGAACTGCTGCTTGGCTTCGACCGCGCTGTAGATCCACGCTCCGGGCACGAGTTTGAGCCCGTAGCGAGCGGCGATCTCGGGCATCTCCTCGCCGCCATCGGACGTGCGATAGGTCCGCACGTAGTCGACATGCCCGGACATCATCGCAAAATCGCGTTCGATCTGCTCTTTGCGCGGCTTGACGGGCGGCGGCGGTTCCTCCGTGAAGGCGGTGCGCAGGAAACTGAAGATGCCGCTCGACTTGGCGGACAGTGGATCCTGGTCCTTGGCCCATGGCGCGTAGGTCACGCCGTGCAGCGGCCCTTCGACATTGGCCGCCTGAACATGGCTGTCGAGAAGGCGCCAGCCCCCGACCGTGGCCACAGCCGAAACGAGTAAGACCAGCCCGAGACGGAACATGAAACGGCGATCGCTCCGGCAATCCCACGACAGCGACCCGCTCGCGCTCCGGATCGCGGTCGCGCGTCTCCTGCGGACGACGGATGTCGGCGCAAGGACCGTGCCGGATCGACTCCAACGCTACGAGCCGATGACCACGCGGTGCGGCAGACCTCTTCGAGGTTTCCTTGCGCCAGATTTCCTCGTCTGCGACCCTTCGCAGGCGATGAGGCGACCGGATCGATCTATAGCCGCACGTCCGGAAACGGTAAAGAGTCCGGAACCAATGATGGCCAAAATGCCAAATTCCCGGCGCTCGCGATGAAGGACGATCCCTCCGCAACACCTGCGGCTATCCCGGCCGAGGTCAGCGCGACCTATCGAGCGGCCGATCGCTACTCCTTCCTGCAGTCCGGTCCGATACGACTGCGGTACGCTTGGTGGAACGCCATCGGCACGCCGCGCGGGACCGTGCTTGTCCTGCCAGGCCGCGTCGAGTTCATCGAAAAGTACGCGACCGAGGTGGTCGGGGAGCTGCTGGAGCGACGTTTTGCCGTCATGGGCTTCGATTGGCGCGGTCAGGGCCTGTCCGATCGGCCGCTGGCCGATCATGACAAAGGCCACATCGATCGTTTCGAGACCTACATATCGGACTTGCGCCTGTTGCTCGATACCGTCGTCGGCCCCGAGGCGCCGCGGCCGATCCTGGCGCTCTGCCATTCGATGGGCGGCCATCTCTTCCTGCGCTCGCTCTCTTTGCACGGAAGCGCACCCTTCGCCGCCGCCGTACTGACGGCGCCCATGACTGGGCTCACCCAGGAAAAGCTATTGCGGAATGTGCTGCGCCTCACGCCGCCCTTTCCGGGAATGGAGCGGCGCTATCTCTACGGGACAGGTCCTTTCGTCCCGGCAAAGCAGCCGTTCGAAGGCAATGTGCTCACCCGGGACGAACGGCGCTTTCGCTTCACCGCGCAATGGTTCGCTTCGGATCCGCGCCTGTCGCTCGGCGGCCCGACCATCGGCTGGTGCCGCCAGGCGCTGCGATCGATCGCGGCGGGCCTGGCGCCGGGCATCCTCGAGCAGATCGACCTGCCGCTCCTGCTGGTGAGCTCCGGCCAGGACACGCTGGTCGACCCGGCGAGCCACAAGTTGGTGGCGCGCCGGCTGCGGCAGGGCGAGCTCGTCACCCTCGCGGAGGCGCGGCACGAAGTGATGATGGAGACCGATGCAGTGCGGTCCGCGTTCTGGGCCGCCTTCGATCGGTTCGCGAAAACCACCTGCGGCTGACGGCCCGCGATCACCTGCCCAAAGGGCCCTGGTTGCGGTAAAACCGTTCCATGCCTCTACCGAGCCAGAAGCTTACGATCTGCGGCATCCCCGAGCTGCCGCAGCATGCATCGATCGGCATCAGCCATGTCCTGTCGATCATCGACACCCATGAACCGCGGCCGCATGTGCTCGACGACTACCTCGAGATCGATCACCTGCTCCTGCGCTTCGACGACGTGGTGGCGGAGTATCCCGGCTTCGAGGCCTGCACGCCCGAGCATGTCCGCCAGGTGCTCGAGTTCGGTGAACGCGTTCATGCGGTTCGCGACAGCCACGTCCTGATCCATTGCCACGCTGGCATTTCACGTTCCACGGCAGCGGCGGCGATCCTGATGGCGCAGCATGCGCCAGGCGAGGAGGAAGCGGCGTTCCTGAGGCTCCTCGAGCTGCGCAAGCATGGCTGGCCCAACACCCGCATGGTCGAATTCGCCGACGAGCTGTTGTCGCGCGACGGCGCCCTGATGAAAGGGCTCGTCGTCTACCGACGAGCCCTCCTCCAGGCCAAGCCACATCTGAGCGAGATCATCCGCAATATCGGTCGCGGGCACGAACTGCCCGCCTGACCCTTCAGCGGTGAAACACCAGCGTCCGCACCTCGATGCTCTCGCGGGGCGGCGCGTCGACCGGCGCGGTCGGATCGATGAAGGCGCTGTGCGGCGTGAAGCGCGCCGGCACGTCGGTCTTGGTATCCGCGCACTTCAGCAGCAGCGCCTCGTCCACCCGCATCTGCGGCACGTAGAACCAGCGGTGCGCGGGATTGTACTTCACCGAATAGGTCTCGCCGACGCGATGCTGGTAGACCAGGTCGGAGGGCACCAGGTCGGCGAAGTCGATGGTCGTGGCATCGCACACCGCCAGCGGCGAGTCCTGGACCGGTCCCTTGATCGGGCGCCACAGGTTGATCACCTGCACGCGGCCCTTCAGCAGCTCGTCGGCCTCGTCAGGCAGGAGGTCGCGCACGCGCTGCGGGCCCGAGCGCGCCGTGTGGTCGATGTGCACGCGCTGCACCGGCTGGCGCGGCGCATCGCTGCGATCCTGCGCGCCGTCGACTTTGCGGCGCGTCGTGTGGTCGAAGATGTGGACGCGGTAGGCGCCCGTCGCCTGCTTCACCACGCGCTCGACCTCGGGGTAGTAGACGCGGCGCACTTCCTCGTCGTCGAAGAAGTCGCGCACGGCGCTGCGATGGTTGACCAGGGCGAAGCCGTTGGCATCGAGCGACACGCGGTCGGCGACCGGGCGGGCATCGTGGATGGGCACGCGATGGGTGACGTTGACGGTGTTGCTGCGCGGCACGCCCGGCGGCGGCTCGAACGTGTAGTTGCGCGGCCGCTCGAGCATGGGCGCGAGATAGTTCATGTCGGCCTGGACGGTGGCCAGGTTGGCGATGATGGAGGATTGCAGGCTCATGATGTGACTCCGCTGCTTGTCACATCGATGTTGGTGGCCTTCGCCCCTGCCTCCATGGAGAAGAGTTGCGCGCTTCCATGAGGGGACTTCATGCGAAGCGAAAATCCTGCTGCCGTGCGCAAGCGCGACAGAAAGTTCAGGTCGTCGGGAGATCCCCCGCGTAGGCTACCGCCAATCGGCGATGGAAATCGTCCACCAGCGTGCCT
>DATEID010000438.1:0-2217 GCA_035279245.1 Reyranella sp. | reverse complement strand
CCCTCGATCACCGAGGCCGGCCCGCCCGACAGGATGATGCCCTTGGGATCGAACGCTTCGATGCGGCTCGCATCGACCGACTGAAAGGGATGGATCTCGCAGTAGACCCCGGCCTCGCGCACACGCCGGGCGATCAACTGGGTGACTTGGGAGCCGAAATCGACGATCAGCAGGCGGTCGGTCATGGCGCGATATAGGCGAGCGGACGTGCGCCTGCAATGTGGATCAGGGCGCGAGCCGCCGCCTGACCAGTGGTGCTTCGAGGTCGCTCCAGGCATAGGCCACCTCGTCGACATCGACGCCGGCGAAGGTGTCGGTGCGCTGCCCCACCAGCTCGCCGCCCAGGCCCTCGTAGAAGAAGCGGGTCGGGTTCTCGGCCAGCATCCACAGCACGGCCGTGTCGAAGCCGTCGGCGTGGAGCTGGCGGAACAGGGCGTCGAGCAGCCGGCGGCCGAGCCCCTGGTTCTGGAAGTCGGGCTCGACATAAAGGAGATAGACCTCGCCCACGCGCCTCGCCTTGGCGTCCAGCGCCTCCGGCGGATCGCGCACCGGCCCGCAGCTTCCGAAGCCCACCACGCCCATCGCCTCGTCGTCGGCCACGAAGATGCCGCGCGCTTCCGACGCATCGGACAGCGCCCGCGCCCACATCGCCGAATGCCGCACGTCCGACATATGGGCCAGCATCGCGTCGGGCAGCAGGCCGGCATAGGCCGACTGCCAGGTCTCGACATGCACCCGGCCGATCGCCGTGGCGTCGCTGCGCACGGCGCGGCGGATGCGGATCACGCCGCCTCCTCCTCGGCCTTTTCCTCGGCGTCTGCCGCCTGTCGGACCAAGGTGCGGACCAGGGTCGCCGCGAAGAAGCCGTCGGTGCCGTGGCGGAGCGGCGAGAGCCGGAGATAAGGACTCTGGTCGATGCCGGCCGGCGGCTCGGTGCGCACGGCCTCGCTCCAGAGATCGGCGACCGGCGCGGCGGCAAAGTCCGGATGGCCCTCGAGGAAGCGTTCGACCTGGCGCTCGTTCTCGGCCGGCAGCACCGAGCAGGTGGCGTAGATCAAGGTCCCACCCGGCTTCACGAGACGCGCCGCGGCATCGAGGATCGCCGCCTGCTTGGGCAGAAGCTCGTCGAGATCGTTCGGCGCGAGCGTCCAGCGACCGTCGGGATTGCGCCGCCACGTGCCGGTGCCGGTGCACGGCGCGTCGACCAGCACGCGGTCGAAGCTCTGCCTGTGCCGCTTCAGCCACTTCGCGTTGTCGCCGAGCGCACGGCGCTCGACATTGTGCGCGCCGGCGCGGCGCAGGCGCTGGGCCGAGCGGTCGAGGCGCGTCTCCAGGATATCCATCGCCACGACGCGGCCCTTGTTGTTCATGCCGGCGGCGATGGCCAGCGTCTTGCCGCCGGCGCCGGCGCAATAGTCGACCACCTGCAGGCCGGGCCTGGCATCGACCAGCGCCGCCACGAGCTGCGAGCCCTCGTCCTGGATCTCGACCAGCCCGTTCTGGAAGGCCTCGCCCGCCACGACCGACAGCCGCCGCTCGAGCCGCAGACCGTCGGGCGCATAGCGCATCGGCTCGGTCTCGATGCCCTCGCGGTGCAGCGCGCGGCGCGCTTCCTCCACCGTCGCCTTCAGGCGGTTGACGCGCAGATCGACCGGCGGCGGCGTCTCGAGCGCGGCAATCTCGCGGCCCCACGCCTCGCCATAGGCCTCGCGCAGATGGGGCACCACCCATTCCTGCACGTTGAGCCGCACCCAGTCGGGCTGGGTCGGATGGCTGAGCGAATGGCCCTTCATCTGGCGCAGCGCGCGTGTCTCCGCCTCGTCGATCGGAGGCGGGCGGTAGCGGCCGCCGTCGAACAGCGCCTGCAGGTCGCGCAAGCCAAGGTCCTCGACCAGCACCAGATCGGCCGCGACCAAGGCGCGCGCCGAGCGATCGGGATGGCGTGTCCGGTCGAGCCACCAGGAGAGCTGGCCGTAATGCCGCAGGATCGACCAGGCGCGGTCGGCCACGGCCCGGCGGTCGCCACCGCCGATGAAGCGCCGGGCGCGGAAGAAGGCATTTGCGACAAGATCGGCCGGCCGGTCGGCACGGCTGACGATCTCGTCCAGAAGCCCTATGGTAGCGGCTATGCGCGCGCCCGGTGTCACGTCACTCTCCTTTCAGGCCTGCCGCTACGATGAATAAGCCTGCCGCGCAACGGCTTCCGACGTAACCGTG
>DATEID010000437.1:0-3603 GCA_035279245.1 Reyranella sp. | reverse complement strand
CGGCGCAGGCCCGCGCCGCGGCCGAGAAGGCGAAGGAGGCGGCCGATGCTGGCCGTGCAGCGGCGGGCGAAGCGCGGATCGCCGCCGCCCGCGCCGCCAAGCCGGGCCTCGAAAAGGCCGAGCGCCTCTCCTATTCCAACGGCGCGAGCTATATCGGACAGATCCAGGATGGCCAGCGGCAGGGCTTCGGCGTCGCCGTGCTCGATACCGGCGAGCAGCAGGCCGGCGAATGGAAGGACGATCGCCTGAACGGTCTCGGCACCGTGCGGCTGCCCGACGGCTCGCGCTACCAAGGCCAGTGGCGCGACGGCCAGTCGACCGGCCTCGGCGTACGCGAGAAGCCGGGCGTGGAGCGGGCCGAAGGCAATTTCGTCGACGGCCGGCTCGAAGGGCCGGGCGTGCGCCGCCAGATGACCTCGCCGAGCCTCGTGCAATCGGGCGAGTTCCACGGCGATCTTATGGACGGCTTCGGCGTCGAGACGGTGTCCGGCGGCGAACGCTACGAAGGCGAGTTCCGGGCCGGCAAGCGCCATGGCTATGGCGAAGTGTTCGGCGCCGATGGAAAGGGCAAGCCCGGCCGCTGGAACAACGGCAAGCTGATCGATTCGGCGTCATAGAGGACATGGTCCTGCCTCCCCATCGCGGGGTCCGCGATGGGGAGGTGCGCGCGAAGCGGGCGGGCGGTCATGGGCAACCGTCGCGACGCCTCTGACCCCACCGGCGCTCTGCGTCACCTCTCCGGCTCTGCCGCAGGGCAATCGCATTTGGGCAAAAAAATCTCCGTCATCCCGAGCGGAGTGAGCGAAGCGCCTGCCCTGAGCGAAGTCGAAGGGAACGAAGTCGAGGGACTTTTTTGCTCGGCCACCGTGGGACGAAGCGTTGACAAAAGAGGTCCCTCGACTTCGCTGCGCTCCGCTCGGGATGACGGAATCAGGTCATATGCGATTGCCCCCGGCTCCGCCGGGGAGGAAATGATTCAATCAGGATGGCACGGTTCTCGCTTGTCAAGAGCGATGCATGACTTTCCGCTTTTTCTTTCCCTGAAGGACCGGCCGGTGCTGGTCGTCGGCGGCAGCATGGCGGCGGCGCGCAAGATCGAGTTGCTGCTTTCCGCCGGGGCGGCGGTCGTGCTGATCGCCGAGAGCGTGACCGGCGAGCTGGCGCAGCTCATCACCGATCGTCACATTCGTTGGGCAGGTCCCGTCTTCCGCGACGGCCATCTGACTGGAGCGGCTCTCGCTATCGTCGCAAGCGACGACGAGGCGCTTCGGCAGACCGTGTCGCGTGCCGCGCAAGCGCTGGGCGTGCCGGTGAACGTGGTGGACTGTCCGGCGCTGTCGAGCTTCCTGATGCCGGCGATCGTCGATCGCGGTTCGGTGACGGTCGCGATCTCGACCGGCGGTACCGCCCCCGCGCTCGCCCGCAAGTTGCGCGCGGACATCGAGCGCCTGTTGCCGGCTGCCGTGGGACGGCTGGCGCGCTTCGCCGAGCTCTTTCGCGATCAGGTGCGCCGCACGCTCCACGAGCCGCAGGCGCGTCGCCGTTTCTGGGATCGTGTCTTCGCCGGTCCGATCGCCAGGCTTGCGCTCGCCGGCGACGAGATCGCCGCGCGCCGCGAGCTCATCCGTCTGCTCGACGGCGCGCGCAAGGAAGGCGTGCCCGCCGGCATGGTGCATTGGCTGAGGGTCGACGGCGACGATCCCGACCTGCTGACGCTCAAGGCCCATCGCCTGCTGCAGCAGGCCGACGTGATCGTCTGCGATCGGCGCGTGCCTCGGCCGATCCTTGCCGCGGCAAGGCGCGATGCCGAGCGCATCCATGTCGATGCGCCCGCCGCGCGTCGTCTGATTGCTCTCGTGCGGGATGGCCAGAAGGTGGTGCGGCTCGTCTTCGGCGGCGACGATGGCGAGATCGAGTCGCTGCGCATGGCAGGCGTGGCTGTCGAGCTGGTGCCCGGCGTCGCGGCGACAGGCCGGGATGTTTCGGAGGACAAGCATAGCGCGTAGAAGCCAAGGAAGACTCGCGCACAGGGATAGGTTAAGATGTCGATATAGAGCTCGGGTCGAAAAGCGAATTTTTGCTTTTCACCCACAGCGACCTCTGGTAAAAGCCTGTGTGGCAAAAATGCAACAACCTCGGGGCAGGGATGCGGAGTTTTGTCTTGAGTGTGGCGATCCTGCTGGCCTTCGTTGGCGCCAGCTTCGCCCAAACCACCACGACAGGCGTGTCCGAGACCAAGATCCTTCGGGGCGCTTCCAAGGCCAAGCCGGTAGTCACCAGGACAGCGGCGACTAAACCAACAGCCCACAAGCCCACGGTCCACAAGTCGACCGTGCACAAAGCAATATCCGCCAAATCGGCGATCCGCAAGAAGACTGCGATGAGGAAAAGCGCCGCCAAGAAATCGGCGGTGAAAAAGCCGGCGACGGCGACGACGGCCGCCAAGACGACGACAACAAAGGGCAAGACCATCAGCCGGGTGGCCAGCGCGTCGATGGTCCGCCACGTCACGCCGCAGAGCCTGCGCGGCTCGCGCTATGGCGGGTTCGCTCCCTCGGCGCCGATCGAGCCGCCGCCTCCGATCGACATGACCGTGCCGCGCTCGCTCAGCATGACCAACGTCAACTCGGGCGAGAGCATCAGCGTCACCTACTGGTCGAACGGCACCTACCATCGCGACGCGCTCGACAAGCTCAATCATTTCCTGCGCGACGTGAAGACGGGCGAGCAGACGGAGATGGATCCGCTGCTGTTCGACGTCCTGTGGCAGACGATGCAGATCACCGGCTTCCACGGCACCGTCGAGGTGCTGTCCGGCTACCGCTCGCCAGAGACCAACGCCTGGCTCGCCAGCGTCAGCGCCGGCGTCGCGCGCGACAGCCAGCACATGAACGGCAACGCCATGGACATCCGCTTCCCCGGCGTGCCGGTCTACAAGATGCGGCAGGCGGCGCGGTCGCTGCAGATGGGCGGAGTCGGCTACTATCCGCGCTCCGGCTTCGTCCATATCGACACCGGCCCCGTCCGCTACTGGTAGCGCCATGACGCACCTCGAGGTCATCGAGGGCGACATCACGCGGCTCGACGTCGACGCTATCGTCAATGCCGCCAACGAGAGCCTGCTGGGCGGCGGCGGCGTCGATGGCGCCATCCATCGCGCCGCCGGACCCGAGCTGCTCGCCGAATGCCGCACGCTGGGCGGCTGCCCGACCGGCGAGGCCAGGATCACCCGCGGCTACCGACTGAAGGCGCGGCACGTCATCCATACGGTCGGGCCGGTCTGGCAGGGCGGCACGCGCGGCGAGCCCGAGCTGCTGGCGCGCTGCTATCGCAACAGCCTGGCGCTCGCCCGGCAGCACGGCCTGAAAAGCATCGCCTTCTCCGCGATCTCGACCGGCATCTATCGCTTCCCGAAGGCGATGGCGACGGAGATCGCCGTGCGCGAGGTGCGCCGGCACGCAGGGGACGAACCGGCGGGCGTCGAGCAGGTGATCTTCTGCTGCTTCGACAAGGCGACCGCCGACCTCTATCGCGAGGTCATTGCCCGAAGCGATCGGCCGTCTTGAGATAGTCGAGCTCCTCGGCCGTCGACTGGCGACCCAG
>DATEID010000436.1:0-2725 GCA_035279245.1 Reyranella sp. | reverse complement strand
GTAGGCCGGCAGGCCGTCCGAATGGACGGCATAGATCAGGATCGGGAAGTTGCCGGGATTGACCTTGCGGTAGGTCGGCGGGGTCGGCAGATCCTTGGGCAGCAGGCCGCTCGCGGCGTTGATCGCGGTCTGCACGTCCTGCGCGGCGGCGTTGATGTCGGTCGAGAGATCGAACTGCAGGGTGATGGTCGTCGTCCCGACACCCGACAGCGAGGTCATCTCGCCGAGTCCGGGAACCGCGCTGAACTGTTGCTCGAGCGGTGTCGCCACCGCCGAGGCCATCGTCTCCGGGCTCGCCCCCGGCAGGTTGGCGGTGACGGTGATCGTCGGGAAATCGACGTTGGGCAGCGAGGCGACCGGCAGCAGGCGATAGGCCGCGATGCCGAACACGAAGACGCCGAGCATCAGCAGCGACGTGGCGATCGGCCGGCGGATGAAGGGTTCGGAAATGTTCATCGACGCCGCCCGGCTCCGTCAGCCGGTCGGCCCGACCGTTCGATGCGTCCTCCTGCCGGCAAATTTCCACCCTGCATTCCCGGACTTTGGCGTCCGTTGTCTGCCGGCATTGTCGGGCTTCGCCTCCGCCGCGGCAACCGACTCCGCCCGCGACCCGCACGCCGAGCCACCGACGCGACGGTCCGCCGCAGCGTTCCTATCCGTTCGCAAGCGATCTCGGGCCATCAGAGCTCTTGTCATCCTGAGCGCAGCGAAGGATCTCATGGCGATTGAGACGGGTGTGCTCGCTGAAATGCCATGGGGTCCTTCGCTCCGCTCAGGACGACAGAGGTGATTTCGTCGGTTGGGCGTCGGTCAGCAAGACGGCGCCGGTCACCGGAGCGGCACAGGATCGTCACCCGTTTGCAACTCCCGAGCCAGCCGCGATAGGCCACACTGTCCACAACGGTTGCTGTGATCGATTTGTAGCAACCGCCTGTTGCAGGGGTGTGGCACGTGAGCGATATGACGGCGGTCGGCGCGCGCATCGACGCGGAAGCGGGGAAGTCCCGCGCATCCGCGCCGCCGAATCGCAAGCGCATCGCCACCAATGTGGCGAGCCTTTCGGTCACCTATCTGCTCGGCTTCCTCGCCACGATCGGCATCAGCATCTACGTGCGCCGCATCCTCGGCCCCGAGGCGGTGGGGCAGGTCAACTGGATCCAGGCCGCGCTGGGGTTCGGCGCGATCCTGATCAATCCCGGCCTCACCACGGTGGGCCAGCGCGAGCTCGCCCGGGACAGGAAGGCCGACCTGGCCGGCCTGATCGTGACCCTGCAAACGCTGCTCGCCGCGGCGGCGGTCACCGTCTGCCTCGCCTGCGCGGCACTCGGCGTGCTGGGCCACGTGCGCAGCCTGCTGCTGGCGATCCAGGCGGTGGGCCTGTTCTTCGTCGCCTGGAATCTCGGCTGGGTCCTGCAGGCGCACGAGCGCATGGTGGCGCCGAGCTTCGCCAATTTGGCTTTCAACGCTCTGCAGCTCCCGCTCTTCCTGCCGTTCGTCCACGGGCCCGCCGACGTCTACTGGTATGCCGTGCTCGGGCTTTCCTATCCTGGGCTGATGGCGCTGTTCACCGTCTGGTACGTCGCGCGCCACCGCCTGGTCGCGGCCTGGCGGATCACGCTGGCCGGCGCGCGGACGCTGATGGTCGAAGCCTGGCCGCTCGCGCTGGCGCAGGGCGCGGGCCTGGTCTTCCTCTATGCCGACACGCTGATCCTGGGCGTGACCGACGGCGACGAGGCGGTGGGCCAGTACTCGACCGCCTATCGCCTGATGATGGTCTCGGCGTTCGTGACAGCCTCGCTATGGAACGCCTATTTCCCGGTGCTCGCGCGCAGCCGCGAAGCGCCGGCACAGGCGGTCCGCCTGTCGCGCGAGTATCTCGGCCTGCTCGCCTGGAGCGGCTTCCCGATCGCCGCGCTCGGCTGGGCGGTGGGCCGGCATGTCGTCGCGATGATGTACGGTCCGGCCTTCGCCGAGGCCGGCCGCCTGTTCGAATGGCTGTGCCTCGCCATCGCGCTGCAGTTCCTCAATCACGGCCTGTCGCAGATCCTGATTCCGTGGGGCTACGGCCGGCTCCAGTTCAAGATCGTCGCCTGGGGCGCCGTCGCCAACATCGTCGCGAACCTGGCGATCATCCCGCTCTATGGCGCGTGGGGCGCGGTGGCGACGACCATCGGTTCGGAGGCCCTGGTGTTCGTGCTCGGCCTCTCGGCCCGCCGGCGTCACGACATCTTCCGGCACCCGCTCCTTCCGGTGATCGCCCTGCCGCTCGTCTGCTCGGCCGGCGCGGCGCTCGCCATCGCCGCCTTGCCCGGCAGGTGGGGTGCCGACTGGTGGGCCGAGCTCGCCGCCGCCAGCGCCGTGCTCGCCCTCTGCCTCCTCTGGTCCGAGCGCCGCGTCATCCGCACGCTCCTCCACCGCACCGCCTGATCGCGCTCATCGGATCGCCCTTCGGCTTCGCTCAAGGCTCATGCGGTGTAGCGACCGGAAGATTGCGCCACTGGAGTGGCGCGCTCCGATGAGGTCCGCTGCTTTCGTTCCAGAATCCGCCTCAGCCAGGGCGCGGCGTGGAAGGCGCTCATCAGCAGGTACATCAGGGTCATGCCGCCGATCGGCGATGCCATTTGTCCGCACAGCATGTCCTCGGCACCGCCGCTCGTGACGGCGGTCAGTAGCGCCATCAGGGCGAAGGTCGGCGTGACGGCGAGACAGAGCGCGGCGGCGGCTG
>DATEID010000435.1:0-4077 GCA_035279245.1 Reyranella sp. | reverse complement strand
GATCTGGCTTTCGACCGTCGGATCGAGCTGCTCGAAGGTCGCGACCTTCACGATGCGTCCGACCTCCTTGCCGAGCCCGTCCTTCAGGCCGTTGAAATAGTCGCGGCCGTAATCGTCGTTCTGCATCAGGACGCCGATCTTGGGGTCCTTCACGTTGGCCAGGATGTGCTTGGCGTAGATGATCGCCTCGGTGTGATAGTCGGGCTGGAAGCCCATGGTCCAGGGGAAGTGCTTGGGATCTCCCCATTTCGAGGCGCCGGTGGCGATGTAGATCTGCGGCACCTTCATGCGGTTCATGTATTTGTGGATCGCCGTGTTGCACGGCGTGCCCAGCGACTGGAACAGGGCGAAGACCTTGTCCTGCTCGACCAGCTGGCGGGCGCACTCCACTGTCTTGGCCGGATTGTAGCCGTCGTCGAGCGAGATGAAGTTCACCTTGCGGCCATTGATGCCGCCGGCCGCATTCACGCTTTTCCAGTAGGCGTCGATCGTCTTGGCGATGGCGGCGTAGGACGAGGAGGGACCGCTGTGGGGATTGGTATTGCCGATCTTGATCTCGGTGTCGGTGGCGCCGTCGTCGTACTTCTTGTCCGCTGATGCAACGCTTGCACTGGAAAGCAGGGCGGCCGTCGACACACCGCCCAGGAATGCACGCCTGCTGGTACGCATCGTTCCCTCCAATGATCTTTCGTTGGGTGGAGTATGGCACGGCTGGGCGTCGAGGTGTGCTTGATTTGCCCGGCACGACTGGGCCAACGTTCGGTCAACGAGACAGGAGGAAATGCCGATGTATTCGGGCCAGCACGCGGCGACGCGCGCCGGGCAGGCAGCAGTCATCATGGCTGCAACCGGCGAGACCATCACCTACGGCGAGCTGGAGGCGCGCAGCAATCGGCTGGCCCATCTGCTGCGCGACCGCGGCCTGCGGCGGCTCGACCACTATTCGATCTACATGGAGAACAACGCACGCTACGTCGAGTGCTGCGCCGCCGGCGAGCGCTCGGGGCACTACTACACCTGCGTCAACTCCTACCTCACGGTCGAGGAGCTGGCCTATATCCTGAACAACAGCGGATCGAAGGTGCTGATCACCTCGCAAGCCAAGCGCGAGGTGGCGCTCGGCGCGCTGCCGCTCTGTCCCAGGATCGAGCTCTGCCTGGTGGTCGACGGGCCGGGGGAGGGTGATCGTGTCCTCAATCTCGAGCAGGGGACGGCCGGCCTGCCGGCGACGCCCATTGCCGACGAATCGCTCGGCACGGCGATGCTCTATTCGTCGGGCACGACCGGCCGGCCGAAGGGCATCGTGCGGCCGTTGCCCGAGCAGCCGCCGGCCCAGCAGCTTCCGATCTTCACTTTCCTCGAGAAGCTCTGGCAGTACCGCGCGGACATGATCTATCTCTCGCCCGCGCCGCTCTACCACTCCGCGCCGCAGGCCGCGGTCAACCTCACCATCCGCATGGGCGGCACGGCGGTGATCATGGAGCGCTTCGACGCCGAGACCTACCTGCAGCTCGTCGAGAAGCATCGCGTCACGCACAGCCAGCTCGTGCCCACCATGTTCTCGCGCCTGCTCAAGCTGCCCGAGGCGATCCGCAGGCGCCACGATCTTTCCTCGCTCGAGATCGCAATCCATGCCGCCGCGCCCTGCCCGGTGCAGGTGAAGGAGCAGATGATCGAATGGTGGGGGCCGATCATCCACGAATACTACGGCGCGACCGAGGGGCTGGGCTTCACCGCCTGCGACTCGCAGGAATGGCTCGCCCATCGCGGCACGGTGGGCCGCGTGCTGCTGGGCGAGTTGCATGTCCTCGACGACGACATGAACGAGCAGCCGACCGGCACGCCAGGCACCCTGTGGTTCAAGACCGCGACGCCATTCGAATACTTCAACGATCCCGCGCGGACCCGCGAGGCGCGCTCGCCGGACGGCACGATGAGCACGGTGGGCGATGTCGGCTATGTCGACGGGGACGGCTATCTCTATCTGACCGACCGGGCGACCTTCATGATCATCTCGGGCGGCGTGAACATCTACCCGCAGGAATGCGAGAACCTTCTGATCACCCATCCCAAGGTCGCCGATGCCGCCGTGTTCGGCGTGCCCAACGTCGATCTCGGCGAGGAGGTGAAGGCGGTCGTCCAGCTCATGCCGGACGTGTCGCCGGGACCTGAGGTGGCCGAGGAGCTGATTGCCTTTTGCGGCCGGCATCTCGCGCGCCAGAAGGTGCCGCGCTCGATCGACTTCGAGCCCGAGCTGCCGCGCCTGCCGACCGGCAAGCTCTACAAGCGCCTGCTGCGCGACCGCTACTGGGGCAACAAGACCAGCCGGATCGTCTGAGCGGCATTCACCGTGTCATCCCGAGCGCGAGCGAGGGATCTTTCCTGATCGCGAAAGATCCCTCACTCGCGTTCGGGATGACACGGAAGCGCGATGTCGAGATCGAGGCTTAGGCGGCCGCGTGGATGGCGGCCTGCTTCACCTTGCCGTCGACATGGCCCTCGAACTGCTTGAAGTTCTTCTCGAAGCGCTTGGCCACGTCACGGGCGGCGCTTTCGTAGGCCTTCTTGTCCTTCCAGGTGTTGCGCGGGTTCAGCACGTCGCCCGGCACGTCGGGGCAGGCGCTCGGCACCTGCAAGCCGAAGTGCGGATCGGCCGAGGAGGCGACTGCAGCCAGCGTGCCGTCGAGCGCCGCGCGCACCATGGCGCGCGTGTAGCGGATCGACATGCGCTGGCCGACGCCGAAGCCGCCGCCCGACCAACCGGTATTGACCAGCCAGCACTTCACCTTCTGGCGCGCCATCTTCTCGCCCAGCATCTTGGCGTAGACCGTCGGATGCAGCGGCATGAACGGCGCGCCGAAGCAGGTCGAGAAGGTGGCCTGCGGCTCGGTCACGCCCTTCTCGGTGCCGGCCACGCGCGAGGTGTAGCCCGACAGGAAGTGATACATCGCCTGCTCGGGGCTGAGCTGCGAGATCGGCGGCAGCACGCCGAACGCGTCGGCCGTCAGCATGACGATGTTCTCGGGTGTGCCGGTGATGCCCGAGGCGCTGGCGTTGGGAATGAAGTCGAGCGGGTAGCAGGCGCGCGTGTTCTCGGTGTGGCGGCCATCGTCGAGGTCGAGATCGCCGCTCGCCGGATCGTGCACGACGTTCTCCAGCACCGTGCCGAAGCGTTCGGTGGTGGCGAAGATCTCGGGTTCGGCCTCGCGCGACAGCTTGATCACCTTGGCGTAGCAGCCGCCCTCGAAGTTGAACAGGCTGTCCTCGCCCCAACCATGCTCGTCGTCGCCCAGCAGGGTGCGCGCCGGATCGGCCGACAGCGTCGTCTTGCCGGTGCCGCTCAGGCCAAAGAAGATGGCCACGTCGCCCTTCGGTCCGAAATTGGCCGAGGCATGCATGGGCAGCACGTTCTTCGCCGGCAACAGGTAGTTCAGGATCGTGAAGACCGACTTCTTGATCTCGCCGGCGTACCAGGTGCCGCAGATGGCGACCACGCGGTCGGTGAAGTTCACCAGCACGGCGCAATCCGACGCGGTGCCGTCGAGCTCGGGCTCGGCCTGGAAGCCCGGCAGGTTCAGGACGGTGAAGTCGGGCTTGAAGTCGGCAAGCTCCTCGGACTTCGGCCGCAGGAACATGTTGCGCGCGAAGAGATTGTGCCACGCCGTCTCGTTGATCACGCGCACGCCGATGCGGTGCTGCGGATCGGCGCCGGCCCAGCAGTCGCGCACGAACAGCTCGCGGCGCTGCGCGTAGGCGGTCATGCGGTTGTAGAGCGCGCGGTAACGCTCGGGCGACATCGCCTTGTTCGTCTTGCCCCAGTCGATGCGGCCCTTGGTCTCCGAATCCTCGACGAAGAACTTGTCGTTGGGCGAGCGGCCGGTATGCACGCCGGTGCGCACCACCAACGCGCCGCCGTTGGCGATCGATCCCTCGCGACGGCGCACCGCCTCCTCGTAGAGGGCCGGCACGGACAGGTTCCAATGGACGTTCGCCAGGTTTTTCAATCCCAACGACTTTAGTCCCACCTTGGGGATGATGAAGCCCGTCTGCTGCACGTTCAGCTCCCTGTGTCTCGTT
>DATEID010000434.1:0-5021 GCA_035279245.1 Reyranella sp. | reverse complement strand
GAACACCTCGATGACGATCAACGCGCCCGCGGCCTGGCTGCTCGCGCTCTACATCGCCACCGCCGAGGCGCAGGGGGTGGAACGGGCGAAGCTGCAAGGCACGACACAGAACGACATCATCAAGGAATATCTTTCGCGCGGCACCTACATCTTCCCGCCCGAGCCGTCGCTGCGGCTCACGGCCGACACGATCGGCTTCACCTATCGCGAGGTTCCGAAATGGAACCCGATGAACGTCTGCAGCTACCACCTGCAGGAAGCGGGCGCCACGCCGGTGCAGGAGCTGGCCTTCGCGCTCGCCAACGCGATTGCCGTGCTCGACGCGGTGCTGGCGCGCCGCCAGGTGCCGCCGGCCGATTTCCCGAAGGTGGTGGGCCGCATCTCCTTCTTCGTGAATGCCGGCATCCGCTTCATCACCGAAATGTGCAAGATGCGGGCCTTCGCCGAGCTGTGGGACGAGATCGCGCGCAGCCGCTACGGCGTCGAGGATGCCAAGCAGCGGCTGTTCCGCTACGGCGTGCAGGTGAACTCGCTCGGCCTCACCGAGCAGCAGCCGGAGAACAACGTCTATCGCATCCTGCTCGAGATGCTCGCGGTGGTGATGAGCAAGAACGCACGCGCGCGCTCCGTCCAGCTTCCGGCGTGGAACGAGGCGCTCGGCCTGCCGCGACCATGGGACCAGCAATGGTCGCTCCGCCTGCAGCAGATCGTGGCCTATGAGACCGACCTGCTGGAGTACGGCGACATCTTCGACGGCAGCGTCGAGGTCGCCCACAAGGTCGAGGCCCTGAAACAGGAAGCGCTGGCCGAGATGAAGCGCATCGAGGAGATCGGCGGCGCCGTGGCGGCGGTCGAGGCAGCTTATATGAAGCAGCGGCTGGTGGAGTCGAATCTGCGACGGCTTTCCGCCATCGAGGCGGGCGAGCAGACGGTGGTCGGCGTCAATGCCTTCGCCGACGGCGAGCCTTCCCCACTGTCGGCCGGCGACGGTGCGATCCTGACCGTCGACGCCTCGGTCGAGCGCGAGCAGATCGAGCGGTTGAACGCCTGGCGCACCACGCGTGACAGCGCCGCCGTCGAGAAGGCGCTCGCCGAGCTCGTCAGCGCGGCCAAGGAAGATCGCAACGTCATGCCGGCGTCGATCGTCTGCGCCCAGGCTGGCGTCACCACCGGCGAATGGACCCAGGCGTTGCGCGAGGTGTTCGGTGAATATCGCGCACCGACCGGCGTGGCCCGCGCGGCGGGCGTGAGCGACAGCCGTCTCGACGCCGCCCGCCGCGAGGTCGAGACCGTGTCGTGCCGCCTCGGCCGGCGCATCAAGATCCTGGTCGGCAAGCCCGGCCTCGACGGCCACTCCAACGGCGCCGAGCAGATCGCCGTGCGCGCCCGCGACTGCGGCATGGAGGTCGTCTACGAAGGCATTCGCCTCACCCCCGAACGCATCGTCAACGCCGCCCTCGAGGAGAGCGTTCACGTGGTCGGGCTCTCGATCCTGTCGGGCGGTCATGTCTCGCTGGTCAACGACGTGCTGGCCGGCCTGCGCGCGGCCGGCATCGGCGATGTGCCTGTCGTCGTGGGCGGGATCATTCCACCTAACGACGCCGACGCCCTGATCGAAGCAGGCGTCGCGCGCGTCTACACGCCCAAGGACTTCGATCTCACCCAGATCATGCGCGACATCACCGCCGTCGTCGATCGCACCTGGAAAGAGGCGGCGTAACAAAACGCTCATCGCGCTCCGGTTGCACCGGCGGCACCCAGCACCTAGCATCGCCCGCGTCGACAACGATGGAGGAAGTCATGGGCCTGTTCGATTTCGTGCGTGACATCGGTCGCAAGGTCTTCAACAGCGACTCCGAAGCGAACGACAAGATCAAGGCCGAGATCGAGGCTTCCCTCAAAGGGATCGAGGGACTGACGGTCGACTATGACCCCGCCTCCGGTGACGTGAAGCTCGGCGGACAGGCCACCAGCACCGACGCCTTACAGAAGGCGATCCTTATCGCCGGCAACACCAAGGGTGTGGCCAATGTCAGCGTCGACGGGATGAAGGCCCCGGCCGCCGAGGACCAGACGCAGTACTACATCATCAAATCCGGCGACACGCTGTCGGCGATCGCCCAGCACTTCTACAAGGACGCCAACAAATACCCGAAGATCTTCGAGGCCAACCGTGAGGTGGTCAAGGACGCCAACCTGATCTTCCCCGGCCAGAAGATCCGCATCCCGCCGCTGTAGGACACATCTGTCACCCGAGCGCCACTGGAGTCGCTCACCGGCGTCGCCGAACGTCGGGAATGAAACGGGTACGTCGCGGTAAGGCTGTGTCATCCCGAGCGCAGCGAGGGATCTTTGATCGGCGCTGCTAAAGATCCCTCGCTTTCGCTCGGGATGACACGGCAGTGCTTGGGCGTCTGATCTTGTTTCTTGTTGGTGGCGCGCTCCCTCGAGCGCGCTCATCGGAGCGCGCAACTCCAGTTGCGCTCATGAACGGGAGGACAGGCTCGCGGTCGCGTGCAGCATCGGCTCGACGACGGCGTGGCTGAAGAGCCAGGCTTCGGCGTGGACCATGCCACGGTCGCGCCGGATGACCCGTGACAGCGCCAGCACGTCGGCCTCCAGCGCGCGACGCAGCACGGTGACGTTGAGGTTGATGACCGTCGCATCGATCCCGACCACTGCCCGCAGCGAGGCATCGACCAGCGCCAGCAGCGCCGGCATCGACCAGCGTTCGTCGCCGGCCGTCGAGAAGCGCAGCCGCACGTCCTGGTCCTGGCATTCCTCGACGAACAGGCCGTAGCGGTCGCGCGCCGGGATGGTCCGTTCCAGCAGGGCCTGCAGTTCGTCTTCGGTCATCCACGTCCCTTTGTGCTACTCGTCGCGCCATGTCCTTTCTCGACCATATCGCGCGCTGCAACAATGCCGACTTGCGCCAGTTCGAGCCGTGGTTCATCGGCGCCGAGCGCGCCGGTTTCATCCATCGCGATTTCGCGCCGGTGCTCGCGGCCAAGCCCGAACTCTTCACCCACCGCAAGCGGGGCTGGTATTTCGCCGGCGCGCTCGACGCCCCGACCAAGCGCACGGCGGCGATGCATGCCTTCCTGCTGGAGCTGCGCGCCCAGGGGCACTTCAAGGGCCTGTGGCGCGAGGAGGCTTATTCGGTCACCTGGGACTTCTCCCGGCCGGCGCTGATGACGATGGAGCGCGCCGCCGTGCCATGGTTCGGCGTGCGTGCCTATGGCCCGCACATGACGGGCTATGTGCGCAAGAAGGACGGCCTGCACATCTGGGTGCCGCGGCGGTCGCGCGACAAGCCGACCTTTCCAGGCGAGCTCGACAATACGGTGGCCGGCGGGCAGCCGGCCGGTATCGGCCTGCTCGACAATCTCGTGAAGGAATGCGCCGAGGAAGCCGCCATCCCGGCCGAGCTGGCCCGGCACGCCAAGGCCGTCGGCTATGTCTCCTACTGGAACCAGTCGGGCGCCCAGCTCAAACCCGACATCATGACGTGCTTCGACCTCGAGCTGCCGGATGATTTCACACCGACCGCACACGACGGCGAGGTCGAGTCCTTCGAGCTGTGGCCGGTGCAGCGCGTGCTCGAGACGGTACGTGACACCAACCGCTTCAAATACAATTGCAATTTGGTGCTGATCGACTTTTTCGTCCGGCACGGGCTGATCGCCGCCGACGATCCGGATTTCTTCGCCATCGTGGGCGGACTGCGGCAGGCGCACCCGGAGGCGCAACTACCGCCGGGATAGGCACGTTAGCCGCGTGAGGAGGTCGAGGTCCTCATGCGCGTCCTTTCTCTTTCCGTCGCGCTGGCCGTGGCGTTTGCCCTGACAGCGAAAGCGCAGGACATATCCGGTTCGGACGTGCCCCAGCACGCTCACAACGATCAGTTGATGGACGGTTCGCCGATCGATGGCCAGCGGGGCCACGGTCACTCCGAGAATCACGACTGGTACAAGAATCTCAAGCAACCCGGTACGGGCTATTCCTGCTGCAACGGCGACACGGTGCACGGCGATTGCCGGCCGACCCGCGCCTACAAGACCGACGATGGCACATGGCGTGCGCTGGTCGATGGCCACTGGCAACCCGTGCCGCCGAGCGTCGTACTCAAGACCCTGGCACCCGACGGCAATTCACACGTCTGCGCCGGAAAGAGCGGCATGATCTACTGCTTCATCGGCGGTGCGCCCAAGAGCTGACGGAAGTGTGCCGACAACTTGCACTGACGACATCCACATCCCCTTTGAGCTAACATCGGCGGAACGGATTCAGTCGAGCGCAATGGCGCGTCGTTTCGAATACGTGGCCGGCTCGACTGGTGCTTGGCAAAGGGGGCTGCTTCATGCCCTTCGGCACTCGGTCTGTTGCTCTCGCTGTCGCCCTCCTTGTCGCTGCGACCGTCCAGGCGCAGGAAGGTTTCCATGGCCAGGGTCATGTCGAAAACCACGACTGGTACAAGGACCTGAAGCAGCCCGGCACGGGCTACTCCTGCTGCAACGGCACGGCCGACGGCCGCTTCGGCGATTGCCGGCCGACCCGCGCCTACATCACCGAGGATGGGACCTGGCGGGCGATGATCGACGGCCATTGGGTGCGGGTGCCGCCGCAGGCCGTGCTGAAGCAGATCGCGCCCGACGGCAACAGCCATATCTGCGCCTCGCCGAGCGGCGTCATCTACTGCTTCCTCGGTGGTACGCCCAAGTCTTAAGGAACGCGTCAAGCTGTGTCATCCCGAGCGCAGCGAGGGATCTTTGGCCAGCGCCGCGAAAGATTCCTCACTCCGTCCGGGATGGCACGGTGGTGGCCGACCGCAGACTCCGATGGATGAGCGTCCGACATTTTGCGCTCGATGCGCGGGCATGTCAGACTGTCCCAGCGGAGAGGGACAGCGTGGCACGGGACGGTCAGGGGTTGGAGGTCGGCAACGCCGACGCGAGCGCGATCGCCGCTCTGGATTTCCTGCGCGAGGAGTGGCTGGTCTTCGGCAAGCGCTTCCAGGATTT
>DATEID010000433.1:0-2424 GCA_035279245.1 Reyranella sp. | reverse complement strand
GGCTGCGGCGCCGAGCTTGGCCTGCTCAAGAGACCAATATTCGATGTCGAAGATGTCCGGCTCGGGGATGCTCTGATAGGTGCCGAGCCGCTCGGCGTCGGCGATGACCTCGACAGTCGTTTCCGCGAGGTCGGCCGCGATCCTGGCGTCCTTCGCGCTGTTGCCGAGGCCGAACAAGCCGACGCCCGGCACGAGCACGACGCGCGGCATCGGATCGAGCTCCTTCTTGGGCGGCGCCTGCTTGGCATTGTGGCGCGCGAAGTAGCCACGGTAACGGGCGATATATTCGTCCAGCGCCTTCCGGGCCTCGGCCTTGAAGACGTCCAGCTTCCCGGCCTCGGGCGGGGGCGCCACCAGCGGCGTCGGCTTGGTGCGGATCGCGTGATCGGGCGTCACCGGCCCCTGCTGACTGTAGCGCGCGACCTCCTTGCCGTTCACGAAGGCGAGGATCTCCGGACTTGTCCGGAACTCGAACACGAAGCGTCGGCTTGCTTCCCGACCGCCGGTTTTCGCCGGGATCGACAGCAAGCCGCGCAAGATCGGCGCCACTTCCGCCGCCGAAGCCGGCGCCGTGGGCAGCGATGCCGCCGGGAAGATCTTGCGCTTGGCTTTGGCGAGACGCTGCTCGGCCAAGGTCACCAGATCGATCATGCGCACATAGGCCTCCTCGGCCGTGGCGCCCATGGAGAAGATCCCGTGCTTCAGCAGGATCAGCCCTTCGGCCTCGGGATTGACGCGGCTCACTTCGGCCGCTTTCTTGGCGAGCGCGAAGCCCGGCATGATGTAGGGAACCAGTGCCGCGCGGTTGCCGAAGACCTCTGCCGCCAGCGCCTCGCCGTCGGGCTGGTCGGTCAAGGCGAGGACCGCGTTCGAGTGGGTGTGATCGATGAACTTGTGCGGCAGGAAGGCGTGCAGCAGCGTCTCGACCGACGGGTTGGGCGATTTGCTGTCCAGCAGGTTGCAGCGCTGGACGTTGACCATCTCCTCGTCGCCGAGCGCCGGCAGATCGATCAGCGCGCCGAGCGGCTGGAGGCGGACGGCGGGCAGGCCGGGCGCCTCGATCGTTCCCATGTCCCAGCCGCTGCCTTTCACGCACAGCACATCGATGGGCGCACCCGTGACATCGGCGACTTTCGTCTTGACCGAGGTGTTGCCGCCGCCATGCAGCACCAGTCGAGGCTCGCCACCCAGCAGGCGCGTGGTGTAGACGCGCAACGCCAGATCCTCGCCGATACCCTTTTCCGCGTGATGCGCGATCGCCGTGCGGGCGTCGCTGTCCGACCAAAGGTTTTTCATGGGGCAAGACTAGCACGTGCATGCCGGTCGAGCCGATCGACGCTGGAAATATTCGCGCCGCCTGTGCGCAGGACGCGCCGGGGTTCGGGGTTTACAGGGTCGGTCCGGCGGTTATGGTGCGGCGCCTTGGAGGAGCTGAATGGTCTTCGTAGTACCCGATCTGTCTTCGGCCGCGTTCTGGGCCGCGCTATGGGAGATCATCATCGCGAACATCATCCTGTCGGGCGACAACGCCATGGTCATTGCAATGGCATGCCACAACCTGTCCGATCGATATCGTCGGCCGGCGATCCTGTTCGGCAGCGCCGGCGCCATCGTATTGCGCATCGTCTTCTGCGCCGTGATCGGCCTGTTGCTTGCCGTACCGTATCTCAAGGTGGTGGGCGGTGCGCTCCTGCTCTGGATCGGCATCAAGCTCGTGCTCGACGAGGAGGAGGAAGCGAAGATCAAGGCGCACGACAATATCTGGGCGGCGATCTGGACGATCATCGTCGCCGATGCGGTGATGAGCCTCGACAACGCGATCGCCATCGCCGCGGCGGCGAAGGGCGATTTCACCCTGATCACGACCGGCCTGGTGATCTCCATTCCCATCATCGTTTTCGGCGCGACCTTGATCTCCCGCGTGCTGGACCGCTTTCCGTGGCTCGGCCTGGTCGGCGCAGCCCTCATCGGCTGGATCGCCGGTGAGGTCATTGCCGGCGAAGGCCGTATCGACCGGATCGACGCCAACGGCCAGCTGGTCGCCTTCGTGAAGCCAGGGACCATCGCGGACTGGCTCGACCACGCGATTCCCTATGCGGAGACAATCTGTGCGGCCCTCGGCGCCGGCCTGGTCGTCCTCGTCGGCCTGCTGATCGCGCGTTTCCATTCCCGGCAGGCCGAAAAGGGCTGAGCGTCATTCCTTGACATCGGCCCGACTGGGGCAATATCGGGACGAGCGGGGTGCAGATGGAGACTCTGGGACTACAACTGGATGCCGGCTCGCTGTCGGCCCTTCTGCAGGTCATCCTTATCGACCTCGTAATGTCGGGGGACAACGCCATCATCATCGGGATGGCTGTCGCCGGACTTCCGAAAGAAAACCGCGCCAAGATCATTTTTTGGGGCGTCGCCGGCGCCACCGTC
>DATEID010000432.1:0-26955 GCA_035279245.1 Reyranella sp. | reverse complement strand
GGCGAAGGTGGTGAGGAGGCCGTCGCCGGTCGTGCTGCCGTGGTCGTTGAGATTGTGCGGGCCTTCGCCCGACATGACCGTCACGACGCTGTCGGTCGGCGCGAAGCCGCGGCGCACGTGATAGGGCGTCCAGGGATTCTCCTCCTCGTTCTCGCCGAAGCAGAACGTGTACTTGGCCGGATTGCCCTGAGTCGACCGATCCATCTCGCCCGGCTTGGCGCCCGCGACATTGAGGAGGATGAGGCCGACCGCCCGGCCGATCGTGGCATTGGCCTGCCAGCCCTGGCCGAAGCAGTTGGAGCCGCAATTGATCTTGAGTTCCAGGCGGGCCGGACCGCTCACCATGACCATCGGCGCGCAGGAATGGGTGGTGGCGAGCGTGCCATGCAGGTTGTAGTCGGGATCGAGCAGGCCGCGCAGCGCGGCCGTCACGACCGGGAAATATTCCGGTTTGCAGCCGGCCATCACGGCGTTGGCGGCGAGCGCCTGCAGCGTCGGCACGACCTGGCGGGGTGGGACCGGCGCGAACGGCCGGTTGTCGCCGCGCACGGTGTCGACGAACTGCGCTACCTTGGCCTCCGTCGGCGGGTAGAGCGGCATGCCGTCGCTCCAGCCCTGCTCGAGGGCGAAGGCATTGAAACCGTCGATATCGAGGTCGCCGATATCGATGACCTCCTGGTCGGCGATGTCCTTCATGTGCCGGTGGCCTCGGCCAGTCCCTTGGTTGCGGTCTCGATGCGCTCCGCCAGCTCCTGGGCGTTCAGCCCGCCGATCGGATGCTTCACGACGATGAGCCGCGGCTCGACCTTGCGCGCCTTGGCCTGGGCCAGCACCAGCGGCCGGAATGTCTCGGTGGCGATCACGTAGGCCGTGACACCGCGCTTCTGGAGTTCAATGCTGTCGTGGAAACTCCACGATGAGCAGCTTCCTCAATCCGCTATGGCAAGAAGGGCGCCGCGATACTTGGCGGCGACCTCCTCGATCAGATCCTTCGGCGCCGGCTGGCTGGCGCTGTTCTTGGCCACGAAACTGATATTTTCGACGGCGCGGAAGGCACCCATCTTGGTGCGGATGCCGTCCAGCAACTCGCGCGCATTCGGCTTGGAATTGGAGAAGAGGGCGATGGCGTCGCTCTTCCAGTTCACCGGCTTCAAAGCCATCGTTTCGCCACCCGCGGCGGCAAGACCAAAGGTGGGGTTGTAGATGCGCATCGAGGATCCTCCTCAACTCTTCTTGAAAACTGCCGTCACCGCCCGACCGGCACGCTGCCCGTCCGCGATCGCGTCCGTCAGCGAATAGCGTGCCCTGGCGCGGACGTCGCCAACGGCAAACACCATCGCCGCAGAAGTCCTGCCCTCGGCATCGACCACGATATGCCCCATAGCGTCGCGTGCAAGAAAATCCGGCAGGAATTCCGCAGCGGGAGACTGGCCGACATAGACGAAGACCGCACTGGTCGGCAGGACCTCGCGTCCCTTGTCGCTTTCGATCGTGACGGATTGCAGGCCGTCCTTGCCGTCCAGTGCCACGATTCGACCGGCGATGCGCGGAATGCCGGGTGCGCCGGCGACGGCGCTGGCATCGACGATGGTGACTTTCCCGGCAAGCGCTGCCAGCTCCTCGGCTTCGTAACGCGCCCAGCCTTCCGCACCGGCGACCACCACAGGCAGCCCGGCATAGAGGGGACCGTCGCAATGGGCGCAGTGCGAAATGCCCCGGCCTTCATAGTCGGCCTCGTTCGCGACGCCGAGCCGTCCCTTGCTGAGGCCCGTCGCGATCACCACCGCGTGCGCTGTATGGCGCTCGCCGTCCGCCGTTTCGACGGTCCAAGGATCCGGACCGGAAAGAACGGTGACCTCGCCGAAACCGATCTCGACACCGGCCACGGCCGCGTCGTCGGTCAGGCGTGCCGCCAAATCGGGTCCGTTGCCGGCGTCCTCGACGTCCTGCACATCGCCGAGGTTGATGAGCTGGCCGCCGGGGGCCAGCTTGTCGAGGCAGAGCGTGCGAAGGCCAGCCCGCGCCGCTTCCGTCGCCGCCGTGAGACCGGCCGGCCCGGCGCCAATGACGATGAGATCGTAGTCGTGAATGGTCATCGCGCCGGACTATAGCCACTCAGCAGCCTTTGAACACCGGCTTGCGCTTCTCGACGAAGGCGCGCATCGCCTCCTTCGAATCCTCGGTGCCCTGGAGCGCCACCGTCATGTTCTGCTCGAAGCGATAGCCATCGCGCAGCGTCATCTCCTCGATCGTATTGAGGGCATGCTTGGCGGTCACGCTGGCAATCGGGCTCTTGGCCGCGATCTCGCGGGCAAGCTCCATGGCGGCGTCCATCAGCCTGTCGTCGGGCACGCACGCCTCGACCACGCCCAGCCGGTACATCTCCGCCCCCGAGACGCGATAACTGGTCAGCATCATGCGCCGCGCGCGGGAATGGCCGAACAGGCGCATGGCATGCCTGCCGCCGCCCATCAGCCCGACATCGATCTCCGGAAGCCCGAGCGAAGCGCTTTCGCCAGCCAGCAGGATATCGCAGGACGCCGCGACAGCGAGGCCCGCGCCCAGGGCCGGACCGTTGATGGCGGCGATCACGGGCTTGCGGCATTCGAGGATCGCGTGAAAGCATTCGCGGGCGAAGCGCATGCCGCGCCAGGCGTCGCCCGGCGCGCGCTGCTGGCCGGCGCGCGCCTTGATGTCGACGCCGGCGCAGAAACACCTGCCCTTGCCGGTGAGCACGGCGACGCGGACCTCCTCCATGTCGGAGAGGCGGTCGAACACGCGGATCATCTCGTCCTGCAACGCGGCGTTCTGGGCGTTGACCGGGGGATTGTCCATGGTGACGAGGGCGACGTGGTCCGCGATTTGCACACGGATCATGGTGAGATCGTCCATTTTCATCCTCCCTGTGGGCAATCTCCGCGTTACACTGCAGCCCAACTCGAGGCGTCGTAGAGCGCAGAGGAGGGGGAAGGCAAGCGTATGGCGTATTTTTCGCAGCAGCTCATCAACGCCATCACGCTCGGCGCCGTCTACGGTCTCATCGCCATCGGCTACACGATGGTCTACGGCATCGTCGGCATGATCAATTTCGCCCATGGCGAGATCTTCATGATCGGCGCCTTCATCTCGCTGATCGGCTTCATCATCTGTGGCTTGCTCGGCATCGGATCCGCGCCGGTCGCGATCGTCCTCGTGCTGCTGCTGGCGATGGCCTTCACCGCGATCTACGGATGGGCCGTCGAGCGCCTGGCCTACCGCCCCTTGCGCCATTCGTTCCGCCTGGCGCCGCTGATCTCCGCGATCGGCATGTCGATCAGTCTGCAGAACTACGTCCAGCTCACGCAGGGGGCGCGGCCCAAGCCCGGCGGACAGATCGTCTCAGGCGGCTACAACCTCTTCAGCGCCGATGGTTTCGACGTTCGCGTGACCTGGCTGCAGATCATCATCGTGCTGGTGACGATTGTCCTGATGGGCGGCTTCACCTGGGTGATCGCGCGCACGTCGCTCGGACGCCAGCAAAGAGCCTGCGAGCAGGACATAAAGATGGCGGCGCTGCTCGGCGTCAATGTCGACCGCACGATCTCGCTCACCTTTGTCGTCGGCGCAGCGCTCGCGGCGGTCGCCGGCATGCTGTTCCTGATGTACTACGGCGTGATCGATTTCTTCATCGGGTTCCTCGCCGGCATCAAGGCCTTCACCGCCGCCGTGCTGGGCGGCATCGGCTCGCTGCCCGGCGCGATGCTGGGTGGCCTGCTCATCGGCCTGATCGAGGTCTTCTGGGCCGGCTACTTCTCGAGCGAATACAAGGACGTCGCGGTGTTCGGCATCCTCGTCCTGGTGCTGATCTTCCGACCGAGCGGGTTGCTCGGCAAGCCGGAGATCGAGAAGGTCTGATGAAGGCATCGGGTCTGCCCGCTCTTCTGAAGGACGCGGCACTCACGGCTTTCGTCGCCGCCGCTCTGGGGCTTTTCATCGTTGGCTTCCGCACGGTCGATGTGGGCTCGACCAAAGGGCTCGCCTTCGATTACCAGTTCGCCGACCTGGCGGTCGCAGTCGTCGCGATCTTCGCCGGCCGTCTCGGCCTGTCGTTCGCGGCCGAGGGCGCGCGCTGGCCGGCGCTCATTCTCGGCGCCGTGCTGGGTGCCATCGGCGCAGCGCCGATCGAGCTTCCGTCGGCGTTCCTGCATTGGTTCGTGGGGCTGGCGGGCCTGCTGGTGATCGGCCGCACGCTATGGCCGTGGGCCAGTCGACGCGTTGGCCAGGCGACGCAATCGCCGCGCGGCCGGATGGTGGGCCGGGCCGGCACGCGATGGTTCTCCTGGATCCTGCTGGCGGCTGCGGTCGTACTGCCCCTCACACCCTTTGCCGACCAGAAGACGATGGATCTCGGCGTCCTGATCCTCACTTACGTGATGCTGGGGTGGGGACTCAACATCGTGGTCGGACTCGCGGGGCTGCTCGATCTCGGCTACGTCGCCTTCTATGCCGTCGGCGCCTATTCCTACGCGCTGCTCAGCACGCAGTGGGGCCTGGGCTTCTGGGCGGTGCTGCCGATCGCGGGGGCGATGGCGGCGACGTTCGGCCTGGTGCTGGGCTTTCCGGTCCTGCGGCTGCGCGGCGACTATCTGGCGATCGTCACGCTAGGGTTCGGCGAGATCATCCGTCTCGTACTGGTCAATTGGGTCGATCTCACCAATGGCCCGGCAGGCATCGGCGGCATCCCCGGGCCGACATTCTTCGGCGCGGTGTTCGCCGAAACCGCGCCGGCCGGCCACAGGACCTTCGCCGAGATGATGGGAGTCCCGTTTGCCGCGACGCAGCGGCTCATCTTCCTCTACTACATCATCCTGGTGCTCGCGCTGATCACCAACCTGTTCGCCTTGCGCATGCGCCGGCTGCCGGTCGGACGGGCATGGGAAGCCTTGCGCGAGGACGAGACCGCCTGCCGGGCGCTCGGCATCAATCCCACCAACACCAAGCTCACGGCCTTCGCCGTCGGCGCCATGTTCGCAGGCTTCGCCGGGTCTTTCTTCGCCGCCAAGCAACGCTTCGTCAGCCCCGAAAGCTTCGTGTTCATCGAGTCGGCGATCATCCTCTCCATCGTCGTGCTGGGCGGCATGGGCAGCCAGATCGGGGTGGTGCTGGCGGCGGTGCTGTTGATCGGCCTGCCGGAATGGTTCCGCGATCTAGGCACCTACCGAATGCTGGCCTTCGGTCTGGCCATGGTGTTGATCATGGCGTTCCGGCCGCGCGGGCTCATCGCCCATCGCGAGCCGACCGTGCGCTTGCAGGCCGAGCCCCGCGGAGGCGGCGGATGACCGCAACTCCGTCGCTTATCGATGTCGAACGGCTCACCATGCGCTTCGGCGGTCTTTTGGCCGTCGACGACGTCTCGTTCAGTGCGCGACCGCGTGAGATCACCGCGATTATCGGACCGAACGGTGCCGGCAAGACGACGGTGTTCAACTGCATCACCGGCTTCTACAAGCCGACGGTCGGCCGGCTCACGTTGCGCGGCGACCGCGACTATCTTCTGGAGCGCATGCTCGGACACGAGATCGGGCAGCGGGCACGGGTGGCGCGCACCTTTCAGAATATCCGCCTGTTCACCGGCATGACGGTGCTGGAGAATTTGATGGTCGCCCAGCACAACAAGCTGATGCTGGCATCGGGCATGAGCGTCTTCGGGGTCTTCGGCCTGAAGCGCTATCGCACGGCGGAGGCCGCCGCCATCGAGATGGCACGCGGCTGGCTGGAGCGCATCGGGCTGGTGGCCGATGCCGACCGGCCGGCCGGTGAGCTGCCTTACGGTGCGCAGCGACGCCTCGAGATCGCGCGGGCGATGTGCACCGAGCCGCTGCTGTTGTGCCTGGACGAGCCGGCCGCCGGGCTCAATCCGCGCGAATCGGCGGCGCTCAACGACCTTCTCATCTCGATCCGCGACCGCGACGGTGTCGGCGTCCTCCTGATCGAGCACGACATGAGCGTCGTGATGACGATCTCCGATCATGTCGTCGTGCTCGATTATGGCCGCAAGATCGCGGAGGGGCCGCCGGCCGACGTGCGGCGCGATCCAGCGGTGATCCGGGCCTATCTCGGAACGGCCGAAGGCGAGGGCGAGCCGAGTGTCTGACCCGCCCATCCTGGAAGTGACCGGCGTCACCACCTTCTATGGAGCCATCCAGGCGCTGCACGGCGTCGATCTCCAGGTCGCCCGCGGCGAGGTGGTGACGCTGATCGGTGCGAACGGCGCGGGCAAATCGACCCTGCTGATGACCATCTGCGGCGACCCGCGCGCGCGCTCGGGGTCGATCAGGCTCGACGGCGCGGACATCGCCCATTTACCGACGCACGAGATCGTCCGGCGCGGCGTGGCGCAAGTGCCGGAAGGCCGGCGGATCTTCCCGCGCATGACGGTGTTCGAGAACCTGCAGATGGGCGCCACCATCGCCGATCCGGCCCACTTCCAGCAGGACATCGACCGCGTCTTCGCCATGTTCCCGCGGCTCGCCGAGCGCCGCGAGCAGCGCGGCGGCACCCTTTCCGGCGGCGAACAGCAGATGCTGGCGATCGGCCGGGCCCTGATGAGCCGGCCGCGGCTCCTGCTGCTCGACGAGCCGTCATTGGGGCTTGCGCCCTTGATCGTGCAGCAGATCTTCGATGCGATCGGCCGGATCGCGCGCGAGGAGGGCGTCACGATCTTCCTGGTCGAGCAGAACGCCTATCACGCGCTGCGGCTGGCCGATCGCGGCTACGTGCTGGTCAACGGCCGCGTGCGGCTGAGCGGGCGCGGCAGCGAGCTCCTGGCCAATGCCGAGGTGCGTGCCGCCTACCTCGAGGGCGGGCAGGCATGAGTCCGCTCGACATCCTGAGCTTCGACTGGCTCGGCGACACGGTCTTCAACGTGATCCTGTTCAACCTCGTGCTGGTCGGCCCGGCGTCGTTCGCGGCCGGCCACGCGGTCGCGATTGCCTGGCGGCAATGGAACCGCATCATCCTCTACACGGCGCTCCTGTCGGCGGGATTGCGGTTCCTCGACTATGCCCTGTCGAACGGCGAGTTGTGGTCGGTGGGCGGCTTCACGCTGGGCTGGGCGGTGCAGCTCGCCATCGCCGCCTTCGCCTATCGGCTGACCCGCACGCGGCAGATGGTACGCCAATATCCCTGGCTCTATCGGCGCAAAGGCTTGCTGGGCTGGGAGGAGCGGCACTAAGCTCGCGTCATCGTTCCACGCAGTGGAGGGGTCAAATGAGGGAGAGCGGCATGAGAAGGATTTTCGGGACGTTGGCGGTCGCGGCAATCGCGGCTGCGGGAGGACCGGCCTTCGCGCAGATCAAGATCGGATCGGCCGGCCCGATGACGGGCCAATATGCCGCCTTCGGTGAGCAATTGAAGCGCGGCGCCCAGATGGCGGTGGACGAGATCAATGCCGCGGGCGGCGTGAACGGCCAGAAGCTGCAACTGGAGATCGGCGACGATGCCTGCGATCCCAAGCAGGCGACGGCCGTCGCCAACCAGATGGCGTCCGACAAGGTCGTCTTCGTGGCCGGCCACTTCTGCTCGGGCTCGTCGATCCCGGCGGCGCCCATCTACCACGAGGCCAAGATCCTGCAGATCACACCGGCCTCGACCAATCCCAAGCTGACGGACGATGCCTTCGCGAAGGGCAACACGACGATCTTCCGCACCTGCGGTCGCGACGACGTGCAGGGCAAGGTCGTCGGCAACTACATCCTGAAGTACCACAAAGACGCGCGCGTCGCGATCCTCGAGGACAAGTCGCCCTACGGCAAGGGCGTTGCCGACGAGACCAAGAAGGTCCTGAACAAGGGCGGCCTGCGCGAGGTCATGTACGAGGCCTACAACGACAACGACAAGGACTTCACGGCGCTCATCAACAAGATGAAGCGCGACCGCATCAACATGATCGTGCTGGGCGGCTACCACACCGCGGCAGCCCTGATCATCAAGCAGTCGAAGGAGCAGGGGCTGCCGACCCAGATGGTGGGCTTCGATGCGCTCGAAACGGCGGAGTTCTACCAGTTGGGCGGCGCGGCCACGAACGGTGTCCTGATGTCGTTCCCGCCGCAGGCAGAGAATGACCCGAAGAACGCCGAGCTGGTCAAGAAATTCCGCGACGCCAAGTACAACCCCGAAGGCTATACGCTCTTCAGCTATGCCGCGGTGAAGGTGTGGGCCGAGGCCGCCAACAAGGCCAAGTCGACCGACGCCGCGGCAGTGGCGACGGCGCTGCGCAGCCAGAAGTGGGACTCCGCGGTCGGACCGCTTGCCTTCGACCAGAAAGGCGACATCAAGGATCCGGTCTATGACATCTACGTCTGGAAAGACGGCAAGCGCTACGTGACCGTGAAGTAGCGGCCACTCTGCTTTACATTGGAGGCCCGGCTCTCTGCCGGGCCTTTTTATCGAGGAATCAATGTCTTGTGGCCCGGACCTCACGATTTTGGGGGGATCGTGACATGGCCGCGCCGGATATGGTATCCGGGACTCAACAGCTAGAGGGGAATGGACGTCGAATGGCCGGGGCCACCATCGCCGTCGCGTCGGATCATGCCGGCTTCGACTTGAAGGAGATTCTCAAGCGCGACTTGCAGCAGGCCGGTCACGATGTGCTCGACCTTGGGACCCATTCCACGGCATCCGTCGACTATCCCGATTTCGGTTTTGCCATGGCCAAGACCATCGCTTCCGGCCAGGCCGAGCGCGGCGTCCTGGTGTGCGGCAGCGGCATCGGCATCTCGATCGCCGCCAACCGCAACCCCAAGGTGCGGGCCGCTCTTGCGCACGATGTGACGTCGGCGCGGCTGTCGCGCGAGCATAATGATGCCAACGTGGTGGCGTTCGGCCAGCGGCTGATCGGTGTCGAGGTCGCCCGCGAGGCGCTGAAGGTGTTCCTCGCCACTCCGTTCGCCGGTGGCCGCCACACCGGCCGCGTCGCCAAGCTTTCGAAGGAACCGTGCCCATGAGCCAGCCCGCCGTGAAGACCCACGACACCATCTCGCCGATGTTCACGCAAAGCCTCGGCGAGGCCGACCCCGCCATCGAGGCGGTGATCAAGGCCGAGCTGCATCGCCAGCGCGAGCAGATCGAGTTGATCGCATCGGAGAACATCGTGTCCCGCGCCGTTCTCGAGACGGCGGGCTCGGTGCTGACCAACAAGTACGCCGAAGGCTATCCCGGCCGGCGCTATTACGGTGGCTGCGAGGAGGTCGACAAGGCCGAGCAGCTCGCCATCGAGCGCGCCTGCAAGCTGTTCGGCTGCTCGTTCGCCAACGTGCAGCCGCACTCCGGCGCCCAGGCCAACCAGGCAGTCTTCATGGCGCTTTTGAAGCCGGGCGACACGTTCCTCGGCATGGCACTCGACCAGGGCGGGCACCTCACGCACGGTTCGCCGGCCAACCAGTCGGGCAAGTGGTTCAAGGTCCTGTCCTACGGCGTGAAGCCGGACACGCACCTGGTCGACTACGAGCAGATGGAGGAGATCGCGCGCCGTGAGAAGCCGAAGCTGATCATTGCCGGCGCCTCGGCCTATTCGCGGCAGATCGACTGGGCGCGCTTCCGCAAGGTCGCGGACGAGATCGGCGCGTTCTTCATGGTCGACATGGCCCACTATGCCGGGCTGGTGGCAGGCGGCGTCTATCCGAGCCCCTTGCCGCATGCGCATGTCGTGACGACGACGACGCACAAGACCCTGCGCGGTCCGCGGGGTGGCCTGATCCTGTCGACCGACGCCGAGATCGGCAAGAAGATCAACTCGGCCGTCTTTCCGGGCCTGCAGGGCGGGCCGTTGATGCACATCATCGCCGCCAAGGCGGTGGCGCTCGGCGAGGCGCTGAAACCGGACTTCAAGGTCTATGCGCAGCGGACGATCGACAATGCCCGTGCGCTGGCCTCGGCCTTGACGGAGCGCGGCCTGAAGATCGTGTCCGGCGGCACCGACAGCCATGTGATGCTGGTCGATCTGCGGCCGAAGAAGGCGACCGGCGTCGCGGCCGAGAAGGTGCTCGACCGCGCCGGAATCACCGTCAACAAGAACAGCATTCCGGGCGATCCGGAGAAATACACCATCACGTCGGGTGTGCGGCTGGGCTCTCCGGCCGGCACGACACGCGGCTTCGGCGTGGCCGAATTCCGCCAGATCGGCCATTTGATCGCCGACGTGCTGGACGGGATTGCGAGGAATGGTCCCGAGGGCGATGCCCAGGTCGAGGCGCAGGTTCGCGGCAAGGTGCGCGATCTCTGCGCCCGCTTCCCGATCTACCGCGACTGACAACGCGCCGCAGACAAACAAGGGGGGAGAGATGCGCTGTCCATTCTGCGGTCACGAGGACACCCAGGTGAAGGACTCGAGACCGACCGACGACAATTCGGCGATCCGCCGTCGGCGCTATTGCCCTTCGTGCGGCTCGCGCTTCACGACCTTCGAGCGCGTACAGCTGCGCGAGCTGACGGTGGTCAAGAAGAACGGCCAGCGCGTGGCCTTCGATCGCGACAAGCTCGCGCGCTCGATTTCGGTGGCCTGCCGCAAGCGGCCGGTCGATCCCGAACGCGTCGAGCGCGTGGTCAACGGCATCGTGCGCCGGCTGGAGAGTTCCGGCGAGAGCGAGATCCCTTCGGCGCAGATCGGCGAGCTGGTGATGGACGCCTTGCGCGCCCTCGATCCGGTCGCTTATGTGCGGTTCGCCTCGGTCTACCGCAATTTCCGCGAGGCCAAGGACTTCGAGGAATTCATCTCGGACTTGGCCGACACCAACTTCAAGGACTGACCGATGATGCGCGCGGCGCTCGCGCTGGCGCGCCGGTCGCTCGGGCGCACCTGGCCCAACCCCGCCGTCGGTTGCGTGATCGTGCGCGACGGCCGCATCATCGCACGCGGCCGCACCGGCGAGGGCGGCCGTCCGCATGCCGAGGCCAATGCCTTGGCGAGCGCGATCGAGCCCGTTGACGGCGCTACGGTCTATGTGACGCTCGAGCCTTGCGCACACCATGGCAGGACGCCGCCCTGCGCGGACGCCCTGGTATCGGCCGGCGTATCGCAGGTGGTGTCGGCGATCGAGGACCCGGACCCCCGCGTGAGGGGAGAGGGGCATGCGCGCCTCAAGACGGCCGGCATCGCCGTCGATGTCGGCGAGGGTGCAGCCGAGGCAGCCGAGATCAATGCCGGCTTCTTTCGACGCGTGAAGGATGGGCGACCGCTTTTCCACCTGAAGCTCGCGACTTCCCTCGACGGGGCGATCGCGACCTCGGCCGGCGAGAGCCGATGGATCACGGGGGTCGAGGCGCGGGCCGCCGGGCACAGGTTGCGGGCAACGCATGATGGCATCCTCGTCGGGGCCAATACGGTGGCGACAGACGACCCCGAGCTTACCTGCCGGCTGCCGGGCCTCGCCGCCCGTTCGCCGATACGGATCGTCCTCGACTCCCGGGGACGATTGCCGCTTCGCTCCAGGCTCGTAGCGACAGCCCACAAGAGCCCCGTTTGGCTGATCTGCACGGAAGCCGATCGGGACCATGAATTGCGGCTGGTCGATCAGGGCGTTAAGGTGATCCGTGTCCAACCCGCGGTGGACGGGCGCGTCGATCCGCTTGCCGCAGCTCAGGCGTTGGGCAATGAGGGGTTGACCCGGGTGCTGATCGAAGGCGGCAGCGAGGTGGCGGCGGCCTTTCTGAAGGGGCAGCTCATCGATCGGATCACTCATTTCCGAGCCGGCGTCGTGATGGGCGCGGACAGCCGCTCTGCGGTTGGCCCGCTGGGGATCGACCGGTTGGATTTCGCGCCCCGGTTCTCGCTGGTTTCCGCCAGAATCGTCGGTCAGGACACGGTGGAAAGCTGGCGGCGAGGCGCTTAAGTACGGCCCATGTTCACAGGCATCGTTTCCGATATCGGCGAGATCGTTTCCATCAGCCGGGGTGGCAAGGCGGAGGACCGCCGTTTCGTGATCCGCACCCGGCACGATCTGACGCCGGTCGCTATCGGCGCCTCGATCGCCTGCTCCGGTTGCTGCCTGACCGTGGTCGAGAAAGAGGCGGACCGCTTCACGGTCGAGGCATCGGGCGAGACACTCGATAGGACGCATCTCGGCGACTGGCAGGCGGGCAAGCGGATCAATCTCGAGCTTTCGTTGAAGGTCGGCGACGAGCTGGGCGGTCACCTCGTCTATGGCCACGTCGATGGTGTCGGAACGGTGGTTTCGACAAAGCCGGATGGCGGCAGCATGCGGTTCGTCTTCGAGGCACCGAAGGAGCTTGCGCGCTTCGTTGCGACCAAGGGCTCGGTCGCCGTCGACGGTGTGTCGCTCACGGTGAACGAGGTCAGCGGCAATTGCTTTGGCGTGAACCTCATTCCCCATACGCAAGCCGTCACGACGCTGGGCCACGCGAAGGCCGGCCAGCGCGTCAACCTTGAGGTCGATATGCTCGCGCGTTACGTTGCGCGGCTGTTGGAGCACGAAAAGACATGAACGCGCTCGATAAGGATGCCTGGCGCATCACCTTCAGTGAAGTGAAGGCCGCCGCCGAGGATATCATCGAAGAAGCCCGCAAGGGGCGGATGTTCATCCTTGTCGACGACGAGGACCGCGAGAACGAAGGCGATCTCGTCATTCCCGCGCAATTCGCGACATCCGAGGCCATCAACTTCATGGCCAAGCATGCACGCGGCCTGATCTGCCTGGCGCTGCCGCGCGAACGGGTGGAGCAGCTCGGCCTGTCGCTGATGTCCCAGAACAACGGCACGCGCCACCAGACCGCCTTCACGACCTCGATCGAGGCGCGCGAAGGCGTGACGACCGGCATCTCGGCGGCCGACCGGGCCCGCACGGTCGCGGTCGCGATCGACCCTTCGTGCGGCCCGCACGACATCGTGACACCGGGCCATGTCTTTCCGCTGGTCGCGCGCGACGGCGGCACGCTCGAGCGCACCGGCCATACGGAGGCGGCGGTCGACCTCGCGCGGCTGGCAGGACTCACCCCGGCGGGCGTCATCTGCGAGATCATGAACGACGACGGCACGATGGCGCGCCGCAACGATCTCATCAGCTTCGCCCAGCGCCACAACCTCAAGATCGGCACCATCGCCGACCTCATCGCCTATCGCCGCCGCTACGATTCGATCGTGAAGCGGATCAGCGACACGATGTTCGACAGCACATATGGCGGCGATTTCCGCTGCGTCGTCTATCTCAACAAGGTGACGATGGCCCAGCATATCGCGCTGGTGAAGGGCGACCCGGCCACAGGCGGTCCGGTGATGGTGCGCATGCATGCCGTCAACATCTTCACCGACACGCTGGGGCAGCGCAGCGGCGGCCGTGGAGGCGAAATCGAGGCCTCGATGCGTGCGATCGCCGAGGAGGGGCGCGGCGTCGTCGTCCTCATTCGCGAGCCGCTGACGGTCGTGCTGTCCGAGCAGCGCCGCCGTGCCGGCGAGCCGATCGCGCCGGCGGGTGGGGAGCTGCGCGACTATGGCGTCGGCGCCCAGATTCTGATCGATCTCGGCGTGAAGGACATGATCCTGCTCACCCACGCCAAGAAGAGCATCGTGGGCCTGGAGGGGTTCGGGCTCAGGGTCGTCGGGCAAAGGCCAGTCCCCGGCCGCACGGCGCGCTGAACCATGTCGACCCGGACTGAAACGCCGACCGCACGTCCCGCGATCGACGGCGTCAAGGGCGCCCGCATCCTGATCGTCGAGTCGCGCTACTATGCGGAAATCGCCGACGCGCTGATCGCCGGAGCCGAGCGTGAGCTGACGAAGAACGGCGCAACCGCCGAACGCGTGGTCGTACCTGGCGCGTTCGAGATTCCCGGCGCCATTGCGCTCGCGGCCGACCGCTATGACGGCTTCGTCGGCCTGGGATGCGTCATTCGCGGCGAGACCACCCACTATGACTACGTTTGCGGCGAGAGCGCGCGCGGCCTGATGGATCTCGCGGTCCAGAAGAAGCTCGCCATCGGCTATGGCATCGTGACGGTCGACACCATGGAGCAGGCGCGGGCACGCGCTTTCACCGATCGAGGCGACAAGGGCGGCGATGCCGCCCATGCCTGCCTTGCCATGGTGGCGCTCGGCCGCCGCTGGCGAAACATATGAGCGAGCAGCCGACACCCGGTCGCCCTCCAAGCCGCCGACAGGCGGCGCGGCTTGCGGCCGTGCAGGCATTGTACCAATGGCAGGAAGGCCAGGATGCTCCCGGCGACATCATCGAGCAGTTCCTGAAGGTGCGTATCGGCGAGTCGGGCGAAGGCGGCATGCGGCGCGATGCCGACCGGCCGCTGTTCAAGGATGTTGTCGAGGGTACCGCCGGTCACAAGGAGGAGCTGCAGCAGACCGTGTCGTCGGCACTCGCGCATGACTGGACCTGGGGACGGGTCGATCGTCTGGTGCGCGCCATCCTGCTCGCAGGCGCATACGAGCTCGTGCACCGGCGCGACGTGCCGCCCAAGGTCGCGATCAACGAATATGTCGAGATCGCGCACGCCTTCTACGACCAGGGCGAGCCTACCTTCGTGAACTCTGTCCTCGACCGGGTGGCTCGCCAGGTACGCTCTTCCGAGCTGACCAACTAGCATGACCGGCCGCCGGCCCGGTCAATTCGAACTGATCGCGCGCTATCTCGCGCCTCTGGCGAGGAGCTTCCCCGGCGCCGGCAATCTCAAGAGCGACAACGCCTTCTTGCCCGCCGACGGTCGGCACGACCTGGCGGTGAAGACCGACACGGTCGTGGCAGGCGTCCACTTTCTTCCCGACGAACGGCCGGAGCGGATCGCCGCCAAGGCGCTGCGTGTCTGCCTTTCCGATCTCGCCGCGGGCGGCGCGACACCATACGCCTATCAACTGTCGCTCGCCCTGCCGCCGCGATGGACGGAGCGCTGGATCCGCGAATTCGTGCGCGGCCTCCGGGCGGACCAGCGGCGCTACGGCATCGTCCTGTGCGGTGGCGACACGGTCGCCACGCCCGGCCCGCTCACCATCACCGTCACTGCTTTCGGTTGCGTGCCGCGCGGCCAGGGACTGACCCGCGCCGCGGCAAAGGCGGGTGACGAACTCTGGGTCAGCGGCACGATAGGCGATGCGGCGCTCGGCCTTCTGGCGGCACGCAGGCGGCTTTCGAGCCTGGCGCTCGAGAAACGATATCGTCTGCCCCAGCCGCGCACGGCGCTGGGACCCCTGCTGCCCGGCATTGCGCATGCGACCGCCGACGTATCGGATGGTCTGTTGGCGGATGCAGGTCATATCGCCGAAGCGTCGGGCGTTGCTGTCGTCATCGAGCGCGAGCGGGTGCCTCTGTCCCGGGAGGCGCGTCGTGCCCTCGAGCGAGATCCTGCGCTTTGGGACGTCGTGCTGGGAGGCGGTGACGATTACGAATTGGTGATGGCGGTGCCGCCGCGCCGCCGGCATGCGCTTCTCGAGGCCGGACGGGTTGCTCGCATCCAGCTCAGCCCGATCGGCGTGTTCGCTCGCGGCCGTGGTGTCCGGCTCACTGTGGCGGGACGAACAGCGCGGCCCTCTCGAATGGGCTATGTCCACTTCTGAAAGGCATGGCTGCCTTGCGTGCGATCAGCCCGCCGAGCGTCTATTCCCTTGGGTTTCCTTCCTGATGCCGACTAGAGTGCGGGCCGAATGGACGGCCTGACGAAGATCCGGGGAGGGCAGGAGATCGAAGCGGGCCGCCTGCCGCGCCGATCGATACGCAATATCGCCCTGCTGGCGACTTGCCAGGCGCTCACCCAAAGCAGCAACACGCTCATGTTCGCCTCCTCGGCCCTGGCCGTGCTGACGATCGTTCCGGCCGATATGCGCGTGTTCGCCAACCTGCCGATCACGATGCAGCATCTGGGCGTCATGCTGTCGGTGTTTCCCGCCTCGATGCTGATGATGCGGCGTGGCCGCTGCTTCGGCTTTCGCACCGGATCGCTGGCGGGCATGGCCGGCGCGTCCTGCGCCGCGATCGGGCTCGGCATCGGCAGCTTCCTCGTGATGTGCCTGGGCGGGCTGTTGCTCGGCTTCGCCATCGCCAATATGCAGCTCTACCGTTTTGCCGCCGTCGAGCTGGCTCCGCTCAGTTTTCGCGCCCAGGCCATCTCCTACGTGACCGCCGGCGGCGTGGTGGCCGGCATCATCGGGCCGACGCTCGCACGCTGGACGCCCGACCTGTGGTTGCCGACGTTCCAGGCAAGCTTCATCGCCGTGGTCTTCGTGCATGCCGTCGTCTTCGTGGTCTTGGGCTTCATCGAATTCCCGGTGATCAAGACAGAGGACAATGCCGGCCCGCAGCGTCCGCTCCTCGAGATCGTGACCCAGCCGGCCTACATGGTGGCGGTGGCGGGCGCGATGATCGCGTTCGGCGTGATGTCGTTCGTCATGGCTGCCTCGCCGATCGCCATCGTTCAATGCGGCCTCGACAAGACCGAGGCGCCCGTCACCATCTTCACGCACGTGATGGGCATGTTCATCCCGGCTTTCTTCACGGGCCATCTCGTTGCGCGGTTCGGCATCTTCAACGTCATGCTGGCGGGTGCGGCGCTGCTGATCGCGGGCGTCGCCGTCGCCCTGATGGGAACCACGGCATGGCATTTCCGAAGCGCGCTCTCCCTGAATGGCGTGGGCTGGAATTTCCTGTTCGTGGGGGCCACCACGCTTTTGACGACCACCTACCGGCCGGCCGAGCGGGGCAAGGCGCAGGCCTTCAACGACTTCATGGTGTTCGGCACGACCACCACCGCGAGCCTGATGGCGAGCGTGGTTCTGGAGCTCAAGGGCTGGGAGGTGCTGAACTATTTCGCCTTCGTGCTGGTCTGCGCGGCGCTTGTCGTCATCGGCGTGTTCCGCCTGCGCCATCGCGCGTCAGCGTGAAGCCAAGCCTTTGAGGCAATGGGGATTTCTCGCTTCTGCCCAAGGTTGCGCGGCGGTGGGGGTTCTGTCATTTTCCAGCGCCTCGCCCCGGGGGAGAGACCTTTGCTTCGGGTCGCGACTGGCAGGAAAACGCCGAAAAAACAATAGGTTGCATACATGTCTTCCGTTCTTTGGGCCGTTATCGCGTGCGGCCTGATCGCCGTGCTCTACGGCGTCGTCACCGCATCGCGGGTCATGGCCGCCGATGCCGGCACGCCGCGCATGCAAGAGATCGCGCAAGCGGTCCAGGAGGGCGCCGCCGCGTATCTGCGCCGCCAGTACAAGACGATCGCCATCGTCGGCGTGGTCGTGCTCATCCTTTTGGCCTTGTTGCTCGGCAAGCTGGCGGCCGGCGGGTTCCTGATCGGCGCGGTGTTGTCGGGCGCCACGGGCTTCATCGGCATGAACGTGTCGGTGCGCGCCAACGTGCGCACGGCGGTGGCCGCGCAAAAGAGCCTGGGGCAGGGCCTCGACCTCGCTTTCAAGTCGGGAGCCATCACCGGCATGCTGGTGGCGGGCCTCGCGCTTCTCGGCGTCGCTGGCTACTACTTCCTGCTCAGCAATGCCGGCATTACGCCGGGCAGCCGCGAGATGGTCGATGCGCTGGTCGCGTTGGGCTTCGGTGCGTCGCTGATCTCGATCTTCGCCCGTCTGGGCGGCGGCATCTTCACCAAGGGTGCCGACGTGGGCGGCGACATGGTGGGCAAGGTCGAAGCCGGCATCCCGGAGGATGATCCGCGCAACCCTGCCACGATCGCCGACAACGTGGGCGACAATGTCGGCGACTGCGCCGGCATGGCCGCCGACCTGTTCGAGACCTATGCCGTGACGACGGTCGCCACCATGGTGCTGGCCTCGATCTTCTTCGCCGCCGACCCGGCGATGGTCACCAAGCTGATGATCTATCCGCTGGCGATCGGCGCCGCCTGCATCATCACGTCGATCATCGGCACGTTCTTCGTCAAGCTGGGCGACGACGCCAAGATCATGTGGGCGATGTACAAGGGCGTCATCGTCGCGGCCGTACTGTCGATTCCGGCAATCTGGTTCGTCACCAGCCAGATCGTCGGCATGGATACGGTTCTCAAGGTTGGGGATCGTTCGTTCACGGGCATGTCGCTCTTCTGGTGCTCGCTCGTGGGCCTCGCCATCACGGGCCTGATCGTCTGGATCACGGAGTACTACACCGGCACCGACTATCGGCCTGTGAAGGCAGTCGCGCAGGCCTCGGTCACCGGTCACGGCACCAACGTCATCGCCGGTCTCGCGATGTCGATGGAGGCCACGGCGATGCCGGCATTGCTGATCTGCGCCGGCATCGTGATCTGCTACGTGCTTGCGGGCCTCTTCGGGATCGCGGTCGCCACGACCGCCATGCTGGCGCTGGCCGGCATGGTGGTGGCGCTCGACGCCTACGGCCCGGTCACCGACAACGCCGGCGGCATCGCCGAGATGTCGGGCCTGCCGAAGGAGGTGCGCAAGAACACCGACGCGCTCGATGCCGTCGGAAACACGACAAAAGCCGTCACCAAGGGCTATGCCATCGCCTCGGCGGGCCTCGGCGCGCTGGTGCTGTTCGCGGCCTACACCTCGGACCTCGACTACTTCATGGGCCTGGGCAAGCTCGGCACCAAGGCGGTCGAGTTCTCGCTCAAGAACCCGTACGTCGTGGTCGGCCTGCTGATCGGCGGCTTGCTGCCCTATCTGTTCGGCGGCATGTCGATGCTGGCGGTCGGCCGTGCGGCGCAGTCCGTGGTCGAGGAAGTCCGGCGTCAGTTCAAGGAGAAGCCCGGCATCATGAAGGGCACGGATCGTCCCGACTACGGCCGGGCGGTCGACATGCTGACCCGGGCGGCGATCAAGGAGATGATGATCCCCTCGCTGCTGCCGGTTCTGTCGCCGATCGTGCTGTTCCTCGTGATCAGCGCGATCTCCGGCCGCTCCGATGCCTTCGCGGCCGTCGGCGCCATGCTTCTCGGCGTGATCGTCACCGGCATCTTCGTCGCCATCTCCATGACGGCGGGCGGCGGCGCCTGGGACAACGCGAAGAAGTACATCGAGGAAGGCCATTTCGGCGGCAAGGGCTCGGAAGCCCACAAGGCGGCCGTGACCGGCGATACGGTCGGCGATCCGTACAAGGATACGTCCGGCCCGGCGGTGAACCCCATGATCAAGATCACCAACATCGTGGCCTTGCTTTTGCTCGCCGTGCTCGCGCACTGAGCAAAACGACCGACGAAAGGAAAAGCCCCGGTCCTTCGACCGGGGCTTTTTCTATGTGCCGCCGCCGCCCGTGGGCGCGCCCGGATTGGATTGCTTGGGCGTCGAGAACCGGCCGACGTTGCCCAGGATCTGCTCGAGGATGGTGAGTTCCTTGCCGGCCGTCGGCGTGATGCGCGAGACCATGGTGATATTCTCGGCGTCGCTTTGATCGTACTTCTTGATGGCGTCCAGACGGCCCGTTTCGTTGAAGGTGAGCTGCATCACGTGCTGGTCGATGATCTCGGGCTTCATGAAGGCCCAGCTCTCCTGCTTCTGGCTGATGTAGTACCAGACGTTGGGATTGAAGGTGGAGACAGCGGACGGCGACCCGATCAGCCGGACCACGTCGTCACGGCTTTGCGCGCCGATCTCGAGCTTGTCCACCGAGCCGGGCGTAGGCGCGAAGCCGCGTTGGGCAACGTTGTTGGCGCAGCCGCCCAAGGCGAGGGAGCCGAAGGCGGCGCCGGCAAGGAGAATCGGGACGGTGCGACGCATGGACGTTTTCTTGGGTTCCAGAGAAAGAGGGTGCACAACATGTCGTGGCGAAGGTCGTGGGTCAACCGAAGGCCTTCGCGATGAGGGAGACAGGTGTGTTTCGTCGCAAGAACTCTGGCCTCGAGTACGCTGCCGCCGTCTATCGCGCCACCGCCGAGCGTGCCCGCGCTCCCGAGCTGTTCGAGGGCTGCGGCATACCCGATACGCTCGATGGCCGCTTCGATGCCCTTGCTCTCCATGCCGCCCTGGTGATCGATCGCTTGCGCCGCGAGCCCGATGGGCAAGCCTTGGCGCAGGCCTTCTTCGATACCATGTTCCGGCATCTCGATCTTACGTTGCGCGAGATCGGTGTACAGGATCTAGGCGTCGGACGTCGCATCAAGATCATGGCCGAAGGGCTTCACGGCCGTGCGCTGGCCTATCGTGAAGCATTGGCGGGCAAGTCCTCGGCCTCTCTTGCCGAGGTCTTGCGTCGCAACGCCTATGGCGGTAGGCCGCCTCAGGACGACGCGCCGATCACGCGCCTGGAAGCCCATGTTCGCCAGGAAGTCGAGCGACTCGCTTCGACGGCCCGAAACGATCTCATGAAATAGAACAGAAAAATGCCAGAGCAATTTGAAAAGAAAGAAAAATCCGAGCTTGAACGGATTGTGGACCTGGATCGCATGGGCTCCTCCGGTGCGGCCTTGGACATCGTTGCCAGCGACAGCGAGCGGGCAGCATTGGTGCGACGCTTCGGTTTCCTTGGTTTGCCAGCCTTTTCGGCACGCGCCACGGTCGACCGGCGGCCGGGCGGCCAGATCGTCGTCGAGGGGCGGCTGCGCGGCAGGATCGTGCAGGCCTGCATTCTCACCCTCGATCCGGTGACCCAGGATCTCGACGAAACATTTCGCATCGTGTTCAAGCAGGGGCTGGCCGAGGAGCGCGACCCGGAAAGCGGCGAGGCCGTGATCAGCGCCCAGGCCGATGCGCCCGAGCCCCTGACAGGAAATCTGCTCGACGTCGGCGAAATCGTCGCCGAGCAACTTTCCTTGGCCGCGGAACCTTATCCGCGGCGGGCCGGGGCCAAGCTCGAGGACGTCTTGCCGCGACATCGTCATGGCGGCCGGCCGAACAGAACCGAGCAACGACGGCATCCGTTTGCCGGCCTCGCCGCGTTGCGAGACAAACCGCGCCGCGGTCGGTAAATTGTTGCGGTGTTGTAACGATTTGGCTAGAGAAGTCGGCCCGCCGCGCCTATGGAGCGCGGCCTAATGTTTTTGAGGGCTGGCACCGCCGCCTCGCTCCGGAGATTGTCATGGCCGTTCCCAAGAAGAAGGTTTCCAAGTCGCGCCGCAATATGCGCCGTGCCCATCACGCGCTGCCGTCGATGGCCTACGTGGAATGCAAGAATTGCGGCGAGCTGAAGCGGCCGCACATGCTGTGCTCGCACTGCGGCTACTATCGCGAAGACATGCCGGTCCTGGCCGACAGCGCGTCGGCGGAGAAGTAGGTCGCACCCGCGGCCGGCGATGGGCGGGCGGTCGATAGGCGGAGCGGCGCGATGAGCGCAGCCAAGGTCGTTCTGGCGCTCGACGGGATGGGGGGAGACCGTGCGCCCGACGTCGTGGTGGAAGGCGCGGACATCGCCCGCGAGCGACATCCCGGCACGACATTTCTTCTGTTCGGCGATCCGGCCCGGTTGAAGCCGCTGGTCGACCGGCGGAAGGATCTGGCCAAGGTCCTTGAAATTGTACCGGCCGAGGAGGCGGTCAGCGCCGAGGACAAGCCGTCCTTCGCGCTGCGCCGGCGGCGCAAGTCGAGCATGTGGCTCGCCGTCCAGGCGGCGGCCGAGGGCCGCGCCGATACCGTGGTGTCGGCGGGGAACACCGGCGCGCTGCTCGCCATCTCCATGTTCGCGATGCGCATGGTGGAAGGGGCCCATCGTCCGGCGCTGGCGTCCTTCCTGCCGACCAGTCGCGGCGAAGTGGTGATGCTGGATCTCGGTGCCAACGTCGAATGCGATGCCGAGAACCTCGCCGAATTCTCGGTCATGGGCAGCGTTTTCGCGCAGGTGCTGCTCGGCCTCGACATGCCCAAGGTCGGGCTATTGAATGTCGGCTCCGAAGAGCTCAAGGGGCATGACGAAGTCCGGCAGACGGCAGGCTGGCTGCGGCGCGAGGGCTCGCCGGTTCACTTTCACGGCTTCGTCGAGGGCAACGATATCGGCAGCGGCGTCGTCGACGTCGTAGTGACGGACGGCTTCACAGGCAACGTTGCCCTGAAGTCGATTGAAGGGACGGCCAAGCTGTATACCGGCTGGGTACGTGAAGTCTTCCGGACTTCGACGTTCGCCAAGATCGGTTATCTGTTCGCCTCCGGGGCATTGGGCAAGTTCAGCAAACGCGTCGATCCGCGCCGCTACAATGGCGGCGTCTTCCTCGGTCTCGACGGCGTGTGCGTGAAAAGCCACGGCGGCACCGACGGCCTGGGCTTCGCCAATGCCATCGGTGTCGCCAACGACCTGGTGCGCTACGAATACAAGAGCAAGCTTATCGAAGGATTGGCGAAGCTGCGGCAGATCATGTCGTCAGCCGAGTCTCCGCCGGCAGCGTTGCAGGCGAGCGGAGGAGCCGAGTGATTCGTTCCGTTGTTCAAGGATGCGGCTCGTATCTGCCCGAACGGATCGTCAGTAACGACGAGTTGGCGAAGAAAGTCGATACGTCGGATGAATGGATCCGCCAGCGCACCGGCATCCGCCAGCGTCACATCGCAGCCGTCGGAGAGTTCACCTCGCACCTCGCGCTGAAGGCGTCCGAACGTGCGCTGGCGCATGCCGGCATCGAGGTCTCCGACCTCGATCTGATCGTGCTTGCCACAGCGACACCGGACGAAACTTTTCCGGCGACGGCGACGCGCGTGCAATCGGCGCTCGGCATGACGAGGGGCGCCGCGTTCGACGTGCAGGCCGTGTGCGCCGGTTTCGTTTACGGTGTCTCGGTTGCCGACAGCATGCTGAAGGCCGGGCTCGCTTCGACGGCGTTGGTGATCGGGGCGGAGACCTTTTCGCGCATCCTGGATTGGAGCGACCGCGGCACCTGCGTGCTGTTCGGAGACGGCGCCGGTGCGCTCGTGCTGAAGGCCGAGAAGGGCGAGGGCAGCTCCGCCGATCGTGGCATACTGGCCAATGCGCTGCATTCCGACGGGCGCCATCACGACATCCTCTATGTGGATGGCGGCCCGTCCTCGACCCGCACGACGGGTCTGCTGCGTATGGAAGGTAAGGAGGTCTTCAAGCACGCCGTGGTGAACATGGCGGGCGTCGTGACCGAGGTGCTCGAGAAGGCGGGGCTGTCTCGCACGGACATCGACTGGCTCGTGCCGCACCAGGCGAACAAGCGCATCATCGACGGGACGGGCCGCAAGCTAGGTCTTTCACCCGATCAGGTGGTGGTCACCGTCGACAAGCACGCCAATACCTCCGCGGCCTCGATCCCGCTGGCCCTGGACACCGCCGTCAAGGACGGTCGCATCAAGAGGGGCGATCTGGTGCTGCTTGAAGGCATCGGTGGCGGTCTTGCCTGGGGCGCCTCTCTGGTTCGCTGGTAGCGTTTCGGTCTCGAAACGATCACTGCAACGGAACAAGAACATCGAGGCGATTCAATGACATCGCCTATCCTGCTGATATTGACCGCTTTCCTACCTTAGAGTAAGGATTAACTGAGGGGAAGGAAGGGTACAGCCGGATGGAAGGCCGGACCATCACGCGCGCCGACCTGAGCGAGTCAGTTTTCCAAGAGGTGGGACTGTCTCGCAACGAATCGAGCGACCTTGTCGAGACGATCCTCGCGGAAGTCGTGGAAGCCTTGGCGCGCGGCGAGTCGGTGAAGATCTCCTCATTCGGGAGCTTCACGGTTCGCGACAAAGGTCAGCGCATCGGCCGAAATCCGAAGACCGGGCAGGAAGTTCCGATCCTGCCACGCCGTGTCCTTGTCTTCCGTGCGTCGAATGTCCTGAAATCGTTGATCAACGGGACGGGCGACGAAAGCAGCAAGGGGTCTGTGGGGTAAACTGTGGGGATAGGACATGGCCGTATCAATTCAAACCGTTGAAAGACGGGTGGAGAAATCCGCGCAGGCATTTCGCACGATCAGCGAGGTTGCCACCGAGCTCGACGTGCCGCAGCACGTGCTGCGGTTCTGGGAAAGCAAGTTCAGCCAGGTGCGCCCGCTGAAGCGCGGCGGGGGTCGGCGCTACTACCGGCCCGAGGATATCGACCTCCTGCGCCGCATCCGGTCACTGCTCTACGAGGACGGTTACACCATCAAGGGCGTGCAGCGGCTTCTGAAGGAGGGTCGCGGACGTCTGCCTCAGCAGCGGCTCGACGTGGCTGCGGAAAGCGCCCTGGAGAGCTTGCGCATTGTCTCGGCGCGCGCCGAAGCTATGGCGGGCTCGGCGGCCCGTCCATTGCCGCGGACCGGGCCTCAGCCGTCTACCACGACGCCGCGGGCCGCCACGCTCGACCTGCACAAGCGCCGTGAGATCGAGTCCGTTCTCGAGGATCTCGAGCAGGCACTGACACAGTTGCGCACGACGTTGAAGGCGCAGAACTAGGCATCGTCAAGACGCTGCCTATCGAATAGGTGGACATAGCGAGTGGCTCTGTCCACAAGATGATGTGCGTGTCCCACGAAGAGCGATAACTATCTGAATTGAATTGGTTTTCCCGCCGGTTGGCGTATGCTGTCACTTGAGGGGCTTGATTGCGGCAACGTCAAAAGGGGGACGCAGCCGTGTTGGCAGATCGCGGTCACGGGCGCGTCAATGCGCGCGACTTCAATCTAAATTCCTTGAATGACAACGAGTTGGAAGGGGACCTTCCAACAGTCGTCGAACTTCTGTACCTGCGGCGAGGACTCGATCAGCCCGGCGGCAAGCTGCCGTTGTTCGATCTGGACGGCCAGGAGATCGATGAGGCCATCGTCCGGGGTTGCGTGGCCCGTGGCTGGGCCGAGCCGTGGTTCCACAATCCCTTGAAGCCCGATTGGCTGGTCTGCAAGCTGACCAAGGCAGGCCGCCGCGTTGCGGCGTCGACCTCGTAGCTGTTGCCACGGAACGAGAGGCGAAATGGTCGGGGCGACAGGATTTGAACCTGCGACCCCCAGTCCCCCAGACTGATGCGCTACCAGGCTGCGCTACGCCCCGACCGATGCCGCCAAGCCAACGGCCGGCGGCAGGGCGGCTTTAGCGCGAATGACCGCATCGCTGCAAGCCGGCCCACAGGTTTCGCGCCCGTCTACTTCGTTCCGCGCGCCGCCTTGTAGGCCGGACGGCCAAGGCAGCGATCGAGCCAGCCTCCTACGTTCGGGAAGGGGCTGAAGTCGAACTTGATGGGCTTCGACCAGCTGCAGATGGAGGCGAGGTTGAGATCGGCGACAGTGAAGCTCGATCCCAACAGATAATCGCGTCCCTGCAGGGCGCCATTCAGAACGCTGAACGGCTTGGGCAAGGCCTTCTGCGCCTCGGCCACGGCCTCGGGCTTGCGCTTGTCGGGCGCCGTCATGAACATGTCGATGAGGATCGTGAGGAGGGGCTTCTCGACCTCGGTCATGCCCCAGAAACTCCATTGATAACAGACCGCTTGATCCTCGAGCGAGGCGGGAAAGAAGCCGTCCTTCCCATACTTCGCAGCGAGATAAAGATTGATGGCCATCGACTCGAACAGCTTGAAGTCGCCGTCGACCATCGTCGGCACTTTGCCGTTGGGATTGATCTTGAGGTAATCCGGCCCCTTCAGGTCCTTCATCTCCATCGCGACATGCTCGAACGGAATGCCGAGCTCATGCACGATCCAGAGGGTTCGTGCCGCGCGCGAGGCTGCAGGTCCATAAATCTTGATCGTCACCGGATTCTCCCAACCGCTTTCCTTGATGAACGATAGTGCAGGCCGGTCCTCCGGTCTAACGACTATTCACCGAGACCGTGTTCGGCGCCGACATAGCCATGATGATGGCCGAAGCGCTCGACCATCACCGTCGCAAGATCGCGTTCCGGCGGGGCAATCCAGCCGCCAGAGCGTACGGCGTAGCTCTTCGCCGCCGCTGCCGCCTTCGGTGGGGCGCCCGCCTGCAGAGCCCGTGCCGCGCTCATGATCATCTTGCGGAATTCGACGATGCCGAGGTCCGTCGGGCCGAGATGTTCCCTCGTCCGGTCCTGGATCGGTCCCTGGCTGTCCTGGATCGCCGCATCCTGCTCGGAGACGCCGGTGATGCCGGTGAAGCTCGTCGTCTTCTGCAGGCCGCGATCGATCAGGTAATCGTTCCTGACGTTGCGCACCGGCATGTAGTCGTCACCGACATGCGAGTGGACGCCGAAACCGCCAGCGAACTGGGTCCGTTCGGCATTGGTGAAAGGACGATCGGGACGCCAACTGTAGGTGTAGATCCAGCAATCGGTGTCGCTTACCGGAACCCAGGCCTGGCCGTAATAGACCTCGCCCGGAAACGCCGCCGGTGCGAAAGCGTGATTGGGCATCAGGAACTGCGCGATGCGCCAATAGAGGTCGGGGCCATCGGTCTTGCGTGCGCCGCCGATCACCAGCCCGGCGTCGTGACCCAGGATGCTGAATTTCGGTCGTGGATCGTTGCGCACCCAGCGGACGCGGTCATCCGGCTTCGACTGATCGCCGAGCGCCGCGGAGCGGCTGTAGATCGCCAGAGCTTCCTTCTCGTCCTTGGTGAGCACGGCGTGCAGGAAGGAGAAGTGGGCGGTATCGATGCCGCCCTCCAGGCTCTGGACCCAGTTGCAGTCCTGCCATTTCTTGGAGACGTAGCGATGGCCGGACGGCACGAGGCCGACCTCGAGCTGGGGCAGCTCCGGCATGTGCTCGCGCGGTCCCATATAGACCCAGATCATGTCGGCCCATTCGCGGGTGGGATAGGCGAGCAGCCGGATCGTGTCCTTGTAGGACGACTCCGGGGGCGAGGTGGGAAGGTCGACGCAGCGGCCCTCGACGTCGAACTTCCAGCCGTGATAGGCGCAGCGCAGGCCGCACTCCTCGTTGCGGCCGTAATAGAGATTGGCGCCGCGATGCGGACAGTGCGGCTCGACGATGCCGACGCGGCCCTCGCTGTCGCGGAACGCCAGCAGGTCCTCGCCCAGGAGCTTGATCTTCTTGGGCGGACCGTCGCGCTCGGCCAGCTCCTCGCTGAGCAGCGCCGGCATCCAGAAGCGGCGCAGCAGCTCGCCCATCGGCGTGCCCTTGCCGCTTCGCGTCAGGAACTCGTTGTCGGCTCGGCTCAGCATCA
>DATEID010000431.1:0-14533 GCA_035279245.1 Reyranella sp. | reverse complement strand
AGATCGTCAAGGGCGCGCAGGCGGCTGACGACGCGAGATAGACGCCGCTAACCGACCGTGAAATGCAGGACCAGGGCGAACGCCGTCATGCTCACGGCGGCGGCGGCAATCGGGACGATGGTCTCGATGGCGGCGAACTTGCCCTTGACCGGCCCCGACCACAGCTCGACATCGTCGCTGGCCCAATTGGCGAAGACGGTATCGCGCCCCTCGGTCGATTCGTCATCGTCGGGCCGCTCGTTGCGATGCGCTCGTCGTATGCGTCCAATCAGGCTGGGAATGGCGATGCCAACCAGGAAGATGAACGTCACGAACGTGAGCGCGAGGTCCGTCGCGCCCCCGCCGGCGAAGGTCCAGGACGCCAACACAAACCATACGGCCAAGCCCGCCATGAGCTTGTAGACAAGCGGATGGAAGGCACCAGAAATTCTGTTCTTGCGCGGAGCGGGATCGCTACTCACGGCATCCTCCTTTGGAGTCGCCGGACCGATCGTCCCCGGATCAATCGTCCATCGATACAACGCCAGAGACGGCCGCACAGGTCATGCGGTTCGACGACGCATGACGTGACAGAGCCCAGCGACACAGGATCGCGTCCATAAAATGTCGCGGTGGTCGCGAACATGTTACCGGCCGGACGCTCCGGCATCGCCTCGACACAGTTTGGTCTCTGGGTCTTCCCACTTGGCGGGCGTCATATCGCTGCCGTCGCGCGGGCCGTGCTCGTGCGCGTTGAACAGGGACTGCAATCGATGACCGCCGACAGGGCGCAGGACAGCAATGTCACCACGGCCCGCCGGACCGAGCTCGACTGGCTGCGGATCGGCGCCTTCGGACTTCTGATCCTCTACCACATCGGCATGTTTTACGTGCCGTGGCAGTGGGAGGTGAAAAGCCCGCGCCTCCTGCCGTGGCTGCAGATCCCGATGGACTGGAGCTCGCCGTGGCGGCTGCTCCTTCTGTTCGTCATCTCGGGGGCGGCAACGCGATTCATGAGCGTCCGCCTGAGGCCGCGCCAGCTTTGGCAATCGCGCAGCCTCTATCTTCTGCCGCCGCTTCTGTTCGCCACTGTCGTGCTCACGCCGCCGCAGACCTATCTCCGGGTGATCGAGCAGTTCGCCTATCACGGCGACTTCGGTCACTTCCTGCTGCGCTATTTTCGGTTCGATGGCAGCTTCTGCCGGCCCGGCGACTGCGTGACGATGCCGAACTGGGATCATCTGTGGTTCGTCGCCTACCTCTGGATCTACACCGGTCTGTTGCTCGCGGTGCTGGCGCTCGCGCCAAAGCTGCTGACCACCCTGCACGGCCTGGGCGGACGCTGGCTGGAAGGCTGGCGTCTTCTCCTCGTGCCGGCGCTTGTCCTCAGCCTCGTCCGGATCGGCCTCGAGCACTTCTTTCCGGAAACCCACGATCTGGTGCGCGACTGGTATCTGCACGCGATCTACTTCCTCGCCTTTCTGTTCGGGTTCCTGTTCATCTTCTCGGAGGAGATCTGGCAGGATTTCGTGCGGCTGCGGTGGATCGCGCTGCCGGTCGCGATCGTGGCCTATGGGGCGCACACGACCTATGTGTTGCACTATCAAGGCCTTCCCTCGATCCCGCTCGACGTCAAGGCGCCGATGGCCTTCGTTTACGGCCTGCAGCAATGGAGCTGGATTGTCGTCGCTTTCGGCTTCGCGCGGCTTCACCTCGCCCGACGCGACGGGCCGGTGCGGCGCTACCTCACCGAGGCGATCTTCCCGTATTACATCATCCACCAGCCGGCGATCGTCATCGTGGGCTACGAGCTCGTGCGGCTCCGCTTGCCGCTGGCCCTGGAGGCAATGATCCTCGTCATCTCCACGGTCGCGATCTGCGTCCTCACCTTCGAGGCTGTGCGCCGCGTGCCGCTGCTGCGGCCGTGGTTCGGCCTGAAGCCGCTCGCCCGCCCGGGAGCCGCCTTACCGCGTGGTGCCGCAGCACGTCCGCTGCGGCCTTGACTGGCCAATATCGAGCCGCTGAAAAAGCGACACGATGGGAAGACCGATCGAACCCTGGAAAGTGCTGGCGTCGCACTATTCGTTCCGTGACCGCTGGCTCGCCGTGCGCAGCGACACGGTCCAACTCGCCAACGGCCAAACGCTCGAGGCCTATCACACGATCGAGGCCGATGATTGGGTGAACGTGATTGCGATCACCGAGGCGGGAAGCATCGTGCTGGTCGAGCAGTACCGACACCCGGTCGGACGCACGCTGATCGAGCTGCCCGCCGGCATGATCGATGCCGGCGAGACACCCGAAGCGGCGGCGCGTCGCGAGCTTCTCGAGGAGACCGGCCATGCCGAGGGCCAATGGCACGATCTCGGCGCGCTGTTCCCGGTGGCGGCGCGCCTCGCCAACCAGGTGCGAACCTGGCTCGCGCTCGGCGTGCGCAAGGTGGCCGATCCCGTTCCCGATGCGAGCGAGAGCATCCGGGTGCACGAGATGCCTTGGGAGCGGTTCGCCGCCGACCTGCGTTCGGGCCGGCACCCCATCCTGGAAGCGCCTCAGATGGCGAGCCTCTTCCTCCTCTCTCTCTTCGCCCAGTCGAGCCCGGACTGCGCGATCGCGAAACTGAGGCTGTAGCCCGCCGTGCGGCCGTTCACGCCAGCTTGGCGAGAATAGTCTTCATGTCGGCCGCCGAGAAGGCACGCATCGTTTCCGTGCGGACATTGCCCAACGTGCTGACGCTCAGGGAAAGGGCCGTGACGGTGACGTCGTCCGGCGCCTCGACGATCGCGGTGATATCGTATCGTCCCTGTGTCCAGTAGAGATCCTTGACGGTTGCTCCACACTTCTTCGCCATTTCCTTGAAGGCATCCGCCCGTTTCGGAGAGTCCTTTGCGTGACGAACGCCTTGTTCGGTGAAGTTCGCAAGCACGACATAGGTGGCCATGGCCATCCTCCCTCGCAATTGTGGACGTGCTCTTTCCCGACGCTTCTCATTGCAAACGGCCGGATCGGCTCTTGCAGGCCGACCCGGATCACCACGCGTACTTCGGAAGCGCTCCAAGACTACCACCGTGGACGGCGTCCAGCCGCATTCTTTCAGAATCGCTGACTAATTTTCCTCTCTGTTTCGACTCAATTTCCTCGGTTATCATGCAATATCCCGCTGCGACCCAGCTGTGCTTCGGCGGGACATTCCAACCGGCCGGGGGACCTAGTGCCGGGGACACAGACTACGCCAGGGACGCGATTCGAGCAGGAAGTGCGCGGCGTACTGTCGGCCGGTACGCGGCTGTTCGACTATGAGATCATCTCGGTCCTCAGCCAAAGCAACATCGGCATCACGTATCTCGCGCACGACCCCAACCTTGATTGCCGGGTGGCGATCAAGGAATACATGCCCCTGTCGCTTGCTTCGCGCCAAGGGGACACGAGCGTCGTGCCGCGCTCGGTCGCGCTGTCAGAGCCGTTCGCGCAGGAGCGCAAGCGCTTCGTCGATGAGGCCTGCGCGCTTGCGAAGCTTGGCGAAACGCCGGGCCTCGTGCGTATCGACGATCTGTTCGAGGCCAACGGCACGGCCTATCTGGTCATGGAACTGGCGAAGGGCGAGACGCTTCGTCAGCGGTTGTGGCACGAGAACCATCTGGCACCCCGCGTCGTCGAGCGGATGCTGGCTTCGCTGCTCGAGGGATTGGAGAAGGTCCACGCGGCGGGCTTGCTGCATCATGACATCAAGCCGGCCAATATCATCCTCGACTCGCACGGCGATCCGACATTGATCAACTTCGGCTCGCGCGCCCCGATGACGAACGGCGCGAGCCCGATGGCTGCCGCCTTCACACCGGATTATGCCGCTCCCGAACAGTTCAGGTCGGCCGAGCAAGGACCGTGGACCGACATCTACGGCCTGTCCGCGACCCTCCATCATGCGATCACCGGAGCGCCGCCGCCGATCGCCACCGACCGCATGCTCGACGATAGCTACCGGCCGTTGGCCATGCTGCTGCCGGCGGGCTTCGCCCAGGATCTGCTGCACGGCGTCGATGTCGGTCTGAAGGTGCGTTCCGCCGACCGGCCGCAGTCGATCGCCGCGTGGCGAGGCAGCCTGCCACCGCTCACGGCAAATGGACTGGCCAACCTCGTGATACTTCCCCCGGCTGCCGCGGGGTTCGCGGCCACCATGGATCCGAAACTTGGGATCTGGCTCGTGGTAGCGATCGCTGGTGCGCTCGTCGTATCTGCATTGATGCCGACCGCTTCCTCCATCGAGCCGGCGCAAGTGGCCGAACGCCCGGCCGTGGCGGAGCAACTGCAGATGCCGCTGGCTGGAGCGCTGCCCGGGGCGGCGACCGAGCGAAGCGCCGCCGTTGTCGAGACGGCGGTATCGGGAGCGACCGACGACAGCGTCCCGGCGGAAGGCCTCACCGCCGCGTACCGCGAGGCGCAAGGCGTCCCGTCTGCGCATCCGGAGCAGGAAAGCCTTTTCAACGATGCGGCGCGCCAGATGGGCGAAGCCGCCGGGCCTGCAGTGCCACAGGAAGCCAGCCGCCACGAAACGGCCGCGGAGACCTCTCGGCAGGCAGACGCTGCAACGGTGCCGGCGACTGCCAGCGGGCCGAACACGGAGGCCGTCCTGGCCCTGTCCGATCAGGATCGCAGGCACGTGCAGGCGGCCCTGACGGCACTCGGCCACGAAGTTCCGGTCACAGGCTATTTCGGCCCGATCACCCGCTCCATGATCACGGCCTGGCAGAAGAGCCATGATCTGCCGGGAACGGGCTTCCTCGATCAATCCCAGCTTGCCGCCCTGTTTGCAATGGAGCAGACGAAGCTCGAGGCTCCGCGAGCCGAAGCAGCGCTGAACCTGGAGGACCAGGACCGCAAGATCGTGCAAACGGCGCTGACGGCGCTCGGCCACTACGTTCCCGCGACAGGCTATTTTGGGCCGATCACCCGAACGATGATCGCAGCATGGCAGACGACGCAGGGTCTGCCGTCGACCGGCTACCTGACGGGCGCGGAGCTTGCCGCCCTGCGCCTGCAGGCCGCTGCCGGATCGGCAAAGTAAAAGCAGGCCGCTCTTCGCTGTCGCGAAGCAATTGATACGTCTTTGCGCCGGCCGCGAAGTGATTGATACGTTCGCAGCCTATAAAAGTCACGGGCGCGGCCAGGAGGGGTCTTGGTCGCGCCCCCGAAGCGGTTACCGGACTTTGCATCCGCGCCGTCTGATGGGCTCTTGTGTGTGTGGGAAATCGTCGTGTCGCAGGTCGGGCCGCAAGGCCTGAAACGTCGCTCGTGCCCTGCCCGGGAAGGCGAAGGGCGTCGACGGTTGATCGGCGGCGTGACGCTACTTGGGGAGTATTGCCATGATCGATCCAATCGCCGGATGGCGTATTGCCGTGCCGAAGCATGATCTGCAGCCGAAAAAGACAATGCGTGGTTCCAGTGGAGCTACCCGCAGGGTCGCACGGAAAAGCGACCTTCTCGCCTTCGTCGGACTGGCCGGACTGGCATTCGCCATGCTGACGAGCTCGGTCACGGTCGCGCTGGTCGCTTGATGGTCGAACCTTAGAGAAGGTCGCGCAATAGCCCGACCAGCGGCAGGTCGGCCGGCGGCATGGGATAGCGCACAAGCTCCGCCGGCCGCACCCATTTCAAGCTCTGCCCTTCGCGCGGACGCGGCACGCCGACCCACTTGCGGCAGGCGAACAAGGGCATCAGGAGATGGAACGTCTCGTAGCCGTGGCTGGCGAAGGCTATCGGCGCAAGGCAGCTCGTGGCGGTCTCGATTCCGAGCTCCTCGTGCAGCTCCCGGACCAGTGCCTCCTCGGGCGTCTCGCGGCCATCCACCTTGCCGCCGGGGAACTCCCACAGGCCAGCCATCGACTTGCCTTCGGGTCGCTGCGCAATCAGCAGGCGGCCGTCGGGATCGACGAGCGCCACGGCCGCCACCAGCACGAGCGGACGATCGCCCAGAGGCGGCGGGCCGCCCGGGCAGTCTTCATTGAACGGCGCGGTCAAGAACGGTAGCTGCCGTTGATGTCGATGTAGCCGTGCGTCAGGTCGCAGGTCCAGACGGTGGCGCGTCCACGTCCGATGCCGAGATCGATGTCGATCACGATGTCGGTGCCCTTGATGTGCTTGGTCACCGGCGCCTCGTCGTAATTGGGCACCACCTGGCCGCCATCGGTGATCTTCACGCCGCCGATCGAGATCCTGAGCTTGTCGCGGTCGGCGCGTTCGCCCGACTTGCCGACAGCCATGACGATGCGGCCCCAATTGGCGTCCTCGCCGGCGATCGCCGTCTTGACGAGCGGCGAGTTGGCGACCGCGAGCCCGATCTTGCGCGCCGCCCCGTTGGAGGAAGCACCGCCGATATTGATGGTGACGAACTTGGTCGCGCCCTCGCCGTCGCGCGCAAGGAGCTGGGCGAGCTCGATCAGCACCTCGTCCAGCGCACGCTTGAAGTCGACCAGCACCGGGTCGTCGGCCTCCTCGATCGGTGCATGGCGCGCCGTGCCGGTCGCGGCCAGCAGCAGCGTATCGCTGGTCGAAGTGTCGCCGTCGACAGTGACGCAATTCAGCGACTTGTCGGCCGCATCGGAGAGAAGCTTCTGCAACACGGCCCCCGGCACCTTGGCGTCGGTGAAGACGAAGCCCAGCATGGTCGCCATGTCGGGCGCGATCATGCCGGAGCCCTTCAGGAAGCCGTTCAAGGTGACGGTTCGCTCGCCGATCTTCGCCTGGCGGGTGGCGAGCTTGGGGAAAGTATCCGTCGTCATGATTGCCGCCGCGGCGGAGGCCCAATTGTCCTCGCGGCCGCCCTTGATCAAGGCCGGCACGACGGCGGCGATCTTCTCCCACTCGAGGGGCTGGCCGATGACGCCGGTCGAGGCCATGAAGACCTCGTTGCGCGGGCAGCCCAGCGCCTGGGCGACGGCGCGCGTGCTTTCCTCGACTGCCTTGTCGCCCAGCTTGCCCGTGAAGGCATTGGCGTTGCCAGCATTGACCAGGATGGCGCGAATCTTCCCCCGCGAAAGATTCTTGCGGCACCAATCGACCGGCGCCGAGCAGGTCTTGGACTTTGTCAGCACGCCTGCGACCGTTGCCCCGGCCGGCAGCACCGCCAGCATCACGTCGTCACGGCCGGCATAGCGCACGCCCGACGCCGCCGATCCGAGCTTGACGCCCGCGACGCGTGGCAGCGTCGGCGTCGTCTTGGGCGCGAGCGGCGAAACGGCGTGCTTTCCGGCCATGGAACTCCCTCTCCCCGGCCGGGCCCCCTCGCCGAACGGCCGAAGAGCGGAGCCTACACCAGAAAAGCCGAAAAACGTGAACCTTACTTGGCCGGCGTCTCGGGCTTGCCGGCCGGTGCGGCGGGCGCCGTCGGCGCCGGCGCGCCGCCGTCTATGTTGAATTTCTCGATCTTGGCGTCGGCCCTGAGCTTGTTGAGCATGGCCGTCACGGTTTCGCGGGCGAGATCCTGGTGAATCTGGCCGGAAAGCTCCTCGAAGGACGGCGGCGGCGCCTTGCGGCGGTCCTCGACCTTGATCACGTGGTAGCCGAACTGGGTCTTGACCGGCGTTTGGCTCAGCTCACCCTTCTTCAAAGCAAAAGCGGCGTCGGCGAACTCCTTCACCATGTCCGTCTTCTTGAACCAGCCGAGATCGCCACCCTCGGCGCCGGAGGCCTTGTCGGTCGACTTTTCCTTGGCGAGCTTGTCGAAGGCGGCCCCCTTCTTCAGGTCGGCGATGATCGCCTTGGCCTCCGGCTCGGTGGCCACCAGGATGTGGCGCGCATGCACCTCGTCCTCGGCGGGCATGTTCTTCACCTTCTCTTCATAGGCCTGCTTCATCCTCTCGGGCGTCACCTTCTCGGCGATCTGCTCCTGCAGCCAGAAGTCCTGGACCACCTGATCCTCGACGAAGGCCAGCCGCTTTTTGAAGGCCGGGTCGTCGGTCACCTTGTTCTTGCGCCCGTCCTGCTCGACCAGCTTGCTGTCGACCATTCGGTCGAGCAGCGCCGGAAACACCGCCGACAGGGGCATGTTGCGATATTGCTGCGGCAGCGACTGCTGGGCGATCTCGACGTCCGAGAGATGGATCTGCTGGCCGTTGACGACCGCGACCACCGGGTCCTTCGTCGCCGGCTTGGCGTCGGCTGGTGGGGCCGGCTGCGCCGGTGGCTTCGGGCTCGGTTGCTGGGCAATGGCAGCGCCTGCCATGCCAAGCACGATGCAGAAAGCGACGGCGGTGCGCACAGGGCGCAGGCAACGGCTCATGAAGGGCTCCGATGAAGGATGAAGAGGGAGAAAGGATGACGGTCGGTAGAGAAGGCCGACGGCCGGCGGCTCCGTTTACACAGAGCGGCCCGCTCCAACAAGCGGCCCGCCAGACAAAGCCCTTTCCCGTTGCCTCCAATTGCGGCACATTTCAGCACGCCGATGCGGCCTGCTGAAGCCGCCGCAGGCGCTTGCGTTGACACTCCCGGGCGCGCTCTCTATCTGTGATAGGCAGGGCGGGCCGGGTGCCCGCCTAAGTCTTTAGAATATCGAGGGTTTCATGCTGGGAGCGCTTGCCCGGAACCTGTTCGGGACGGCCAACGACCGCGTCGTCAAGAGTTTCGACAAGACTGTCGCCAGGATCAACGCGCTCGAACCCGAATTCGTCAAGCTTTCCGACGAGCAGCTCCGTGGCAAGACGGCCGAGTTCCGCGAGCGCCTGGCCCGCGGCGAGACGCTCGACAAGCTCCTGATCGAAGCCTTTGCGACCGTACGGGAAGCGGCCAAGCGTACGCTCGGCCAGCGTCCGTTCGACGTCCAGCTCAAGGGCGGCATGGTGCTGCATGCCGGCAAGATCGCCGAGATGAAGACCGGCGAAGGCAAGACGCTGGTCGCCACCCTGCCCGTCTACCTCAACGCCCTCGAAGGCAAGGGCGTCCATGTCGTGACCGTGAACGACTATCTTGCCCGCCGCGACGCCGAATGGATGAGCAAGATCTATACGTTCCTCGGGCTCACCGTGGGCATCATCGTCCACAATCTCAGCGACGAAGAGCGCCGCGCCGCCTACGCCGCCGACGTCACCTACGGCACCAACAACGAGATCGGGTTCGACTATCTGCGCGACAACATGAAGTTCCGTCGCGACGACATGGTCCAGCGGCAGTTCAATTTCGCGATCGTCGACGAGGTCGACTCCATCCTGATCGACGAGGCGCGCACGCCGCTCATCATCTCGGGCCCGGCCGAAGACTCGTCCGAACTGTACCGGCAGGCCGATGCGGTGATCCCGCGCCTGAAGCCCGACGCCTACGAAAAGGACGAGAAGAACCGCCAGGTCACTTTCACCGAGACAGGCGTCGAGGCGCTCGAGGACCTGCTGCGCGGCGACGGCCTTCTGCCCGAGGGCCAGAGTCTCTATGCGCCCTCGCAGATCACGCTCCTGCACCATGTCACACAGGCGCTGCGCGCTCACAAGCTCTTCGCACGCGACGTCGACTATATCGTCAAGGACGGCCAGGTCGTCATCATCGACGAGTTCACCGGCCGCATGATGGCAGGGCGGCGCTACTCGGAAGGACTGCACCAGGCGCTCGAAGCGAAGGAGCGGGTCGAGATCCAGCGCGAGAACCAGACGCTGGCCTCGATCACCTTCCAGAATCTCTTCCGCATGTATCCCAAGCTGGCCGGCATGACCGGCACGGCGATGACGGAAGCGGCCGAGTTCGGCGAGATCTACAAGCTCGAGGTGGTCGAGATCCCGACCAACGTGCCGGTGGCCCGCAAGGACAGCGACGACGAGGTCTACCGCACGCTGGCCGACAAGACGCGCGCCATCGTCAAGCTGATCGGCGAATGCCGTACCCGCAACCAGCCCGTGCTCGTAGGCACCGTCTCGATCGAGAAGTCGGAGGAGCTGTCGGCCGAGCTCAAGAAGGCCAAGATCCCGCACAATGTCCTGAATGCCCGCTATCACGAGCAGGAAGCCGAGATCGTGGCACAGGCTGGCCGGCCCGGCGCCGTCACCATCGCAACGAACATGGCCGGCCGCGGCACCGACATCCAGCTCGGCGGCAATGCCGACATGCTGGTCCGTCAGGCCGAGGCCGAGATCGTTGCCAGATTACCCGACGAGGCCGAGCGCACGGCCGAGCTCAAGAAGGTCGCGGCGGGCATAAAGGCCGACGTCGAGCGCGACCGGGCGACCGTGCGCGACGCCGGAGGTCTTTACGTCATCGGTACGGAGCGGCACGAGAGCCGACGCATCGATAACCAGTTGCGCGGCCGTTCCGGCCGCCAGGGCGATCCCGGCGCGTCCAAGTTCTTCCTGTCGCTGGAAGACGACCTGATGCGCATCTTCGGCGGCAACAAGGTGCTGGACTGGGTGCAGAAGAAGGGGATGGCCGACGACGAGGCGCTGACCCACCGCTGGCTCAACAAGGCGCTGGAGACCGCGCAGGGCAAGGTCGAGGCGCGCAACTTCGAGATCCGCAAGAACCTGCTGCGCTTCGACGACGTCATGAACAGCCAGCGCAAGGAGATCTACAAGGAGCGCCTCGAGCTGATGGCGACCGAGGACGTCTCGGACGTGGTGGTCGGCATGCGCCGCGACGTGGTGGAGGGCATGGTCTCGCGTGCCATCCCCGAGGACGCCTATGCCGAGCAATGGAAGATCGCCGAGCTCAAGGACGAGGTGCAGCGCACCTTCGGGCTCGACCTGCCGATCGACGACTGGGCCAAGGAAGAAGGCATCGCCGAGGAGCAGATCAAGACGCGCCTGAACGAGGCGGTCGACCGGCTGTTCGCCCAGAAGGCCGCCCAGTACGGCCCCGAGGTGTGGCGCCAGGTGGAGAAGAGCGTCCTGATGCAGCTTTTCGATCAGAGCTGGAAGGAGCATCTGCTGCATCTCGACCATCTGCGGCAGGGCATCGGCCTGCGCGCCTATGGCCAGAAGGATCCGCTGAACGAATACAAGCGGGAGGCCTTCAACCTCTTCAGCGACCTGCTGACCGGCTTGCGCGAATCTGTCGTGAACGTGCTGGCGACCCTGCAGCTTCGCATGGAGCCGCCGCCCATGCCCGAGCCGGTGCAGATGCGCGAAGTCCACGAAGATCCCGGCCTCGCTTCGCTGACGGCGGGCAGCCCCGACTTCGATCCCGTCGATCCTTCGGGCGGGGGCGTGGCGACACTGACGCGTCCGACCACCAAGCGCGCGGCGGACCCCAACGATCCCTCGACCTGGGGCAAGGTTGCGCGCAACGCTCCGTGTCCATGTGGCTCTGGAAAGAAGTTCAAGCACTGCCACGGACGGGTCTGAGCCCGCTGAAATCCTGATTCGATCGGCGCAGGCATCGCATGTAGCGATCGATTGACCATATGTAACGTTATATTGTATCGATCCCCATCGACGATCGGAGGGAGACGGCGATGCGGCGAGACTTGGGATGGTCCTGGCGAGGCGGGCTGGCATTCCTGTTGGGGACCGCACTTGCCAGTCCGGCCGTGGCGCAGACATCGCCGGCAAGCCCGGCCCCGCTGCCGCCGACGACGACACCCTTTCCGCCCGCCAACACCTCACCGGCAGCCGACGGTAGCGGCCTCGCAATCACGGTCACGGCCAAGCGTCTCGACGAGGCGCGCAGCTCCATCCAGCCGAGCCTCGGCGCCAGCCGCTACGACTTCACACCCGAGGCGATCGACGCCCTTCCACAAGGCCAACTTGCGCCGATCAACCAGGTGCTGCTGCGTGCACCCGGCGTCACGCAGGACAGCTTCGGGCAGATCCATGTGCGCGGCGATCACGCCAACCTGCAGTACCGCCTCGACGGCGTGCAGCTCCCCGAGGGGCTGTCATTGTTCAGCAACGCGCTCGCCACCCAGTACGCGAGCAAGATGTCGCTGATTACCGGCGCGCTGCCGGCACAATACGGCTTCCGGCAGGCCGGCGTCGTGGACCTCACCTTGAAGTCCGGCACCAGCGATCCCGGCGCCGAAGCCTCGATGGCGGCCGGTTCGCGCGACTACTACCAGCCCTCCCTTTCGTACGGCGGCCGCAGCGGCAAGATCGACTACTTCCTCACGGGCCAGTTCCTGCACAACGGTGTCGGCATCGAGAATCCCACCTCGTCGATCAATCCCATCCACGACAATACCGACCAGTGGCATGCGCTGGGCAAGATCACCGGCATCATCGACGAGAACACGCGGCTGAGCTTCATCGGCGGCGGCTCGCATGCGCGCTTCGAGATCCCCAACAATCCCGGCCAGGCGGCGCAATTCGCCGTCAACGGCAACACCGCGTTCAACAGCAGCCTGCTCAACGAGCTGCAATGGGAAGATACCTATTACGGCATCCTGTCGCTGCAGAAGCACTACGGGAGCGCGGATTTCCAGCTCTCGGCCTTCACCCGCTACTCGGCGCTCAACTATCAGCCCGATCCGTTGGGCGATCTCATGTTCAACGGCATCGCGCCGTGGGCGAACCGGACCGACCTCGCGACCGGCCTTCAGTTCGATGGAAGCTGGAAGGTCACGTCGAGCCATACGCTGCGCGCCGGCTTCCTGGTGCAGCGCGAACGGACGACGAGCTTCACCAATGCACAGGTTCTGCCCGTGGACAGCGATGGCATGCCGATCGGCGAACAGCCCGAAGGTATCGCCTTCGGTTCGGACCTCATCGGCTGGACCTACGGCATCTACCTACAGGACGAATGGAAGGTGAGCCCGACCGTCACCGTCAACTACGGCCTGCGCTTCGATGCGATCGACGGAGCGACCCAGGAGAACCAGCTCAGCCCGCGCGTCAACGTCGTGTGGCAGCCCAACGACATCCTGACCGCACACGCAGGCTACGCCCGCTACTTCACGCCGCCGCCGCTCGCCCAGGTGAACAACGCCGCGGTCGCCGCGACTGCCAGCACGACCGCGGCGCCGGCATCGACGCTGAACGATCCGGTGAAGGCCGAGCGCGCACACTACTTCGATGCCGGCTTCGAGGTGCGGCCCAAGCCCGGGCTGAAGTTCGGCCTCGACGCCTACTACAAGATCGCCCAGAACCTGCTCGACGAAGGCCAGTTCGGGGCGCCGATCGTGCTCACCTCCTTCAACTACGCCAACGCGCACGTGAAGGGCGTCGAGCTGACCGGCAGCTACGATTCAGGGCCATGGTCGCTGTACGGCAACGTGGCCTGGTCCGATGCGCAGGGCACCAACATAAACTCGGCGCAGTTCAACTTCGCGCCCGACGAGCTCGCCTATATCGGCCAGCATTACATCTATCTCGACCACAACCAGAGCGTGACCGGGTCGGGCGGCGTCTCTTACACCTTCAACCCGGATTCGGAGTGGGCGACCCGACTGTCGGGCGACGTCATCGTGGGCAGCGGGCTGCGCAAGACCGTCGTGACGCCGAACGATACCTCGTTGCCGACCTATGCGGTCGTGAACCTGTCCCTGGCGCAGAAGCTGCCGATCAAGGGCACGCGCGGCGCCACGGTGCGCCTCGATGTGCTGAATCTCCTCGATCATGTCTATCAGCTCCGCGACGGCACCGGTGTGGGCGTCGGCGCTCCCCAGTTCGGCCTGCGACGGACCGTCCTGATGACCTTGACGCAAAAATTCTGACTCAAAACGGACAAGATTCCGGAGCCTCGGGCGTGATAAGCCAAGGGCCATGGACACCATCACCCTGCCTTTCGTGGTGCCGCTCGAAGGCGGCTCCAATTTCCGCGATCTGGGCGGTTATCGCACCGCCGACGGCCGGCGCGTTCGTCGAGGCGCGGTATTCCGGTCGGCCCATCTCGGCACCCTGACCAAGGCCGATTGTGCGGCGCTCGGTAAGCTCGGCGTGCGCACCATCGTCGACCTGCGCGGCGTCAACGAGGCCGCCGAGACGCCGCATCGCCTGAACGGAATCGCCTGCCGCGTCGTCGGCGCGCATATCGAGCCGGGCATCGGCGACAAGATTCGCCGCGCCATCGGGGACGGCACCGCCTCGCCCTCCCTGATGATGCAGTATCTGGCCGACCACTACCGCGACTATCCACGCCGCTGCACGCCGGGCTTCCGCACGCTGTTCGCGACGCTGAGCGATGGCCGGCACCGTCCGCTCGTGTTCCACTGCACCGCCGGCAAGGACCGCACCGGCTTCGCGTCGGCCTTGCTGCTTACCCTGCTCGGCGTTCCATGGGATACCGTGGTCGAGGACTATCTGCGCACGAACAAGCTCTGGATCGGCCATGTCGGCCGCTATTCCGAGCTCGACATCGACACCCGCGCCGCCATCATCGAGGCGCGCCAGCCTTATCTCGAAGCTGCATTCGAAATTGTCCGGTCCGATTTCGGCAATGCCGAAGCTTTCGCCGAGAAGGCGCTGGGACTGGACGCGGCAGCCCTGGCAAAACTCCAAACGGAACTGCTGGAGGACTGATTGATCGGAGCGCCCAGCCACTACCGTGTCCGTTTCATTCCCGACGGTCGGCGACGCCGGCGAGCAACTCCTGTGGCGCAATCTTGAGGACCGCGGGCGCCTGCCCTGAGCTTGTCGAAGGGTCCAGCCGCTCA
>DATEID010000430.1:0-3589 GCA_035279245.1 Reyranella sp. | reverse complement strand
AAAGGCGAGTTCCGCTGGGTCGCCCAGGTGATGAAGGAGGTCGTGTACGCCGAGCCCGACAATCGCGAGGCGCGCGCGCTCTGTGCCGATGCACTGGAGCAGATGGGCTACCAGGCGGAGTCCGCGACCTGGCGCAATGCCTTCCTCTACGGCGCGCAGGAATTGCGGCACGGGCCGGCGCGGATGCCGCCGCGGGGCCTCTCGGCCGACACGCTGGCCGGCCTCGGCACGGACGTCTTCTTCGACATGCTGGCGATCCGGCTCGATCCGGCCAAGGCCGCCGGCAAGACGATGGCCCTGAACTGGCATTTCACGGATCGCCAGGAGCAATTGGCGCTGACGCTCCGCCACAGCACGCTGACCTATCGCTTCGGCTCCCTCGCCCGGGAAGCGACCGCCTCGATCACGACGACCCGCGCCACGCTCGACGCGATCGTTCTCGGTCGCCTGAAGCTGCCGGACGCGCGGTCCTCCGGCGCCCTCCGAATCGAAGGGGAGGAGGGACAGGCGGCGTCGCTGCTCGCCATGCTCGATCCGCCTTCGCCCATGATGTTCGACATCCTCACGCCCGGCGAGGGCCGGCCTTAGTTCCTGACCTGATCCTGTCGCGCGCTTGACATTCCGGCAGGCGGCCCGTGTGATGCCGGCCAACAAGAAGCGAACAAGCGCTGGCTACAGGGAGAAACGCCATGTTCAAGGGAAACGTGGGGCGTCTCGTAAGCGTAGTGGTTGCGGTTTTCGCGGCATTGGGCATGGCGGCGTCCGCACAGGCCCAGCAGAAGAAGATCAAAATCGGCGTCGTCTACGATCTGACCGGCCCGTTCGCCGGCGGCGGATCGGAGCTGCAGTATATCGGCGCCAAGATCATGATCGACCACTTCATCAAGCAGGGCGGCGTCGAGGGCTATCAGATCGAGCCGATCTATGCCGACGCCCAGAGCAAGCCCGACGTGGCGATCAACGAAGCGGTGCGGCTGGTCGAGCAGGAAAAGGTCGACATGCTGCTCGGCTTCTACTCTTCGGCGCAGTGCGTGCCGGCCGCGGCCAAGGTCGAGCAGCTCAAGAAGTTCATGTGGCTCACCACCTGCATCTCGAGCGCGGTGCTCGACAACAGGCACCTGCATTACGTTTTCCGGCCGCAGGTCAGCGGCAATCTCTACGGTGTCGCCGCGACGGACATGATTGCCCACTATTCGAAGTCGAAGTTCGGCAAGGATCCAAAGGATCTGCGCGTGGCGATCGTCCACGAGGACGGGGCCTACGGCGTCGACGTCGGCAAGGGCGATGCCGCCGGCGCCAAGAAGCACGGCTTCAAGGTAGTGCTGAACGAAGGCTACTCGATCACTGCACCCGACCTTTCGTCCCTGGTCACCAAGCTCAAGCGTGCCAAGCCGGACGTGATCTTCCATACCGGCTATAACCCGGACATCACGCTGTTCTTGCGTCAGGCACGCGAGCAGGGCCTCAAGGTAGGCGCCATCGTGGGGCAGGGCGCGGGCTACAGCGTCTATGACAAGCTCAAGGAAGGGGCTGGCAAGGACGCCAATTACCTGTTCACGATCGATCCGATCTCGATCTGGCTCACCAATCCCAAGAGCCTCGATCCCAAGTTGCTGCCGGTCATCAAGATGGTCGGCGACGAGTTCGACAAGCTGAAGCCCGGCGCGACCCGGTCCGCCCATGTCGGCATGGCGGCGAGCAACTCCTATGTCCTCTTCACAGAGGTGCTGCCGCGGGCCATCAAGAAATACGGCGGCATCGACGGCGAGGCACTGCGCAAGGCGGCGCTCGACGTCGATCTTCCCGAGGGCGGCACGATGCTGGGTTTCGGCGTCAAATTCGCGCCGGAGGATGCTGAAATGGCCGGTCAGAACATGCGCGCCTTCCCGGTGGTCACGCAATACATCGACGACAAGGCGTACGTCGTCTGGCCCGAGAGCCAGCAGCAGCGCGAACCCGTGCTGCCTCTGCCGGCCGGCACGACCTACAGCTACAAATAGGCGATACGACATCCTGCGCGCAGGCGGGCCGTGCTCGTCGTCAGCAACCTGATCAAGCGTTTCGGCGGCTTCACGGCCGTCAGCAACGTCTCGTTCAAGGTCGATCAGGGCGAGATCGTCGGCCTGATCGGACCGAACGGCTCCGGCAAGAGCACGATCTTCAACATGCTGTCGGGGACGTTCCCGCCGTCCGGCGGCTCGATCCGCTTCGAGGACCGCGAGCTCTCCGGACTCGCGCCGCACACGATCATCAACCGAGGGATCGGCCGCACCTTCCAGATCCCGCGGCCGTTTCGCCGACTGTCGATCTTCGACAATGTCGAGCTGGCCGGCTACTTCGGCCAGACCGGCCGCAGCCGAGCCAGGGCGACGGAGGCAGCCGAGCGGGCGCTCGCGCTGGTTGGCCTGCCGGTCGACCGTCAGGCCGGCGTCGACGGCCTGGGCGCCGCCGGCCTGAAGAAGCTGGAGCTCGCCAAGGCGCTGGCGACGGGACCGAAGTTGCTGCTGGCCGACGAGAGTCTCGGCGGTCTCGACGAGAAGGAGATGGATCAGGCGGCCGACATGCTGCGCCGGATCCGCGACGAGCTCGGCATCACCATCATCTGGGTCGAGCACATCATGGGAGTCCTGATGCGCGTCGTCGATCGGGTGATGGTGCTCGATCACGGCGAGAAGATTTCGGAAGGGCTGCCGGGGATGGTGGCAAGCGATCCGCGCGTGATCGAGGTCTATCTCGGCACCGACGCCGAGGCGACGCAGGCCGCCGCGGCGCGGGCACGCCGGTGATGGACCCGCGCATGCTCGAACTCAGAAAGGTCGATGCCGGCTACGGCAGCTTCCAGGCGCTGTTCGGCGTCGATCTCGATGTGAAGGCGGGCGAGGCGGTCGGCGTCGTCGGTCCCAACGGCGCCGGCAAGACCACCCTGATGCGGGTGATCTCCGGCCTGATCCGCCCGCGCAGCGGATCGATCCGCATGCAGGGGGTCGACGTGCTGGCGACACCGCCGCACCGCATCGTCAGCCTCGGCATCGCGCACGTTCCGGAGAACCGCCGTCTTTTTCCCGGTCTCACCGTCGAGGACAATCTCAGGATGGGCGCCTTCATGCCGGAGGCGCGCGCCAGGCACGACCAGCGGCTCGCCTTCGTGTTCGACTTGTTCCCGCGCCTGAAGGAGCGCCGTCACCAGCTCGCCGGCACGATGTCCGGCGGCGAGCAGCAGATGTGCGCCATCGGCCGCGCCCTGATGAGCGATCCCAAGCTCTTGCTGCTCGACGAGCCGTCGGCCGGCCTCGCGCCGGTCGTGGTGCAGCAGGTGTTCGAGCTGGTGAAGCGCATCCGCGCCAGCGGGCTCACGGTGCTGATCGTCGAGCAGAACGTGCAGCAGGTCCTGAAGGTCGTCGATCGTGCGTACCTCCTCGAGGCCGGCACGATCCGGGCCTCCGGCAGCTCTGCCGATCTGCTCCGGAGCGACACCATCAAACAGGCGTATCTCGGTGTCTGATCGAGCCCATACTCCTCGTTGCAGGAAGCAGTGTCATCCCGAACGCAGTGAGGGATCTTTCGCAGCGCTGATTAAAGATCCCTCGCT
>DATEID010000429.1:0-19436 GCA_035279245.1 Reyranella sp. | reverse complement strand
CCCGTCGTGTGGCGGGGCGTCTTGACGGTGTGTTCGGTGATCAGGAATGTCATGGCCGGAGGGTCCCATGGAAATCGACACCGGAACAAATGAACTTTTATGCGTCGTGCGCGAGGGCGTGGCGCTGATCACGCTCAACCGTCCGGAGGCGCGCAACGCCCTCTCGGACAAGCTGACGCCGGTGCTACGCACGCAGATCAGGGAGCGCGGCGAGGACTCGAACGTCGGCGCGATCCTGATCACCGGCGCCGGCACGGCCTTCTGCAGCGGCGGCGATGTCAAGGGCATGGGCGGTCGCGGCCCGCGCGGCCAGATGAGCTTCGAGGAGAGGCTCGCCGATCTCCGCTGGCGTCAGGCCAATCTAACCGGCGCCCTTGTCGCCGTGCGCAAACCGACCATCGCCGCGCTGCCGGGCGCCGCGGCCGGCGCCGGCCTCGCGCTCGCTCTCGCCTGCGATATCCGTGTCGCCGCCCGGTCGGCCTTCGTCAGCACCGGCTACGCCCGCATCGGCTTATCCGGCGACTACGGCATCGCCTGGCTGATGACCCGTACGGTCGGCCCGGCGTGGGCGCGCGAGCTGATGTTCACGGGCGAGCGCGTCGATGCCGAGCGCTGCGAACGCATCGGCCTCTTCAATCGCGTGGTCGAGGACACCAGGCTGCAGGATGAAGCCTTTGCGCTCGCGAAGTCTCTTGCCGAGGGCCCGCGGCTCGCGCTCGCCAGCATGAAGGACAATCTCGACGACGCGCTGCACATCGACTACGCGACCGCCCTGCATCGCGAGGCCGAACGGTTGGTCCGCGCCTCACGCACCGCCGATCACAAGGAGGCGGTGCAGGCTTTCATGGAAAAAAGGAAACCGGTTTTCAAGGGACATTGATCGCGCTCCCTGGTCGACCGTTTCCCCGACGTTCCGGTCAGGGAAGTGCCGCCATCCCCGGCACCCTGACGCCGAGATAGCGCTGGAGCGTCTTGTCGAGCCAGCCGCGCGGCCTCTCCGCGGAGTTGACTGCGCGCGCGAGCAGCGTTTCCAGGCTTCGGTCGACGCCGAGGTTCGCCGCGAAGCTCGCGGCCCGGGCGGAAATGTCGTCGAGCCGATCCGCGGCCATCAGCACTGCCTGCGCCAGGCTCTCGGCCGTAAAGGCGTCCATGCCTACGGCCCGTCCCTGCTCGATCGCCAACCGGGAAAAGTCGCAGCCCTTGGTCGCGACCATAGGAATGCCGAGCTTGACGGCCTCGGCGAACACGCCGGATCCGCGTGTCCGATAGACCAGCGGATCGTAGGGCTGGAGGAGGAGATCGGCCTGCGCCAGCCAGGCAAGGTAGTCCTCCGTCGACATGACGTCGGTACGGACAGTCACATTGGCGGCGAGTGCCGCGAGCCGCTGCATCTCCTGCCTGCTTTCCGGACTGTCCGTCTGCTCGACGGTGCCGTGGATCAGGAAGGCGAGATCGTTCCGCTCCCGGTTGACCCGCTCGATCGCCTCCGCGAGCAGTGCATAGCCCTTGGCCGCATTGGCGTTGCCCGCACAGACGACCCGGATCGGCTCACCAGGCCGACGAACCGGAGGCGTCCTCGGTTGCTCGATCAGCTTGTGGACAATCACCGTCTCGATCTTCTGCCCAACATAGGGCTGGTAGGCGGCAGTCATCGCGGCTGTCTCGCAGCAGATATGGATGCGCGTATCGCTCCCTATGGTCCGACGCAGGGCCCGAAAGGCTTCCTCGTATTCGCCGAGCAATGGTGCAACCGACGGATCGTCGATCGGCTTTCGATAGTGCGGCGCCATCATCAGCCAGACCAGGATCTCGGAAGGCCGTCGGCTTCTGTAGTTCTCGAGATAGCGCGCCAACCCCATTATCGTGACCTGATCGGCGGCGGGAAAGATCATGATGTCGGGCCGCAGCCTCAGCGCCCGCACCTTGGCCCGCAGCTCGGCGCAAAATTTTTCCACCCCTTCGTTGAACTCCGCGCGCGTCCATTCCGTGCGATAGTAGATCGACTTCTCGAATGTCGGCACGACGTTTGCGCTGCGACAGAACTCGTCCGTGGCATGGAGTGAAGCAAGCGTCACGCTGCCGGTCCACAATTTGCCGAGTTCGGTCCGGAAGCGCTCCAGCACGCCGAGATGATGGCCGTCGGCGGATCGCAGGGAAGGGTCGATGACGAGGGCTTTCACGGCCGTCAATCCCGATAGCTGGCAGCGCGCTTCTGCAGGTTCGACATCACGGCCTCGATCTGATTGGGCGTGCCGATCAGTTTCTGTTGCTCGACCGACTCGGCCATCAGGCCGGTCGCCGCATCGGAGGCCACCGCCAGGTTGAGCAGGCGCTTGGCCGCGCGGATCGCGTCGGGGCTCTTGTCGGCGATCTCGCGCGCCGTCTCGAGCGCCGCCGCATGCGGGTCCGCGACAAGGCGCGTCACGAAACCCAGCCTCTGCGCCTCCTCGCCATCGAAGATGCGACCGGTATAGGTGAGCTCGCGCACCACGTCCTCACGTGCCAGGTGACGCATGAGCTGCGTGCCGGCGAGGTCGGGTACCAGCCCCCACTTGATCTCCATCACTGAAAAACGCGCATCGGCCGTCGCATAGCGGAGGTCGGCGCCGAGCGCGATCTGAAAGCCGCCGCCGAAGGCGACACCGTGGACGGCCGCGATCACCGGCACCGGCAGGGTGCGCCAAAGCCAGGCGCAGTGCTGCGGCCGGTTGGCGATGCCGTGGGTGCGGCGCGGCAGGTCGCGTACGGCTGCCGTCCGATCGCCCTGCTCCTTCATTGCCGCGAAGCTTCCCATGTCGAGACCGGCGCAGAAGGCTCTGCCCTCGCCCGACAGCACGACCGCCCGCAGGCCCTTCATGTCCGCAAGCTTGGTCCCCGCCTCGATAATGCCTTCGAACATCGCCGCATCGAGTGCGTTCATCTTGTCGGCGCGGATCAGCCGGACATCCGCGACGCCGTCCTTGAGATCAATCGAGACGCGATCCTTCATTCATCCGTCCTTCTCCGACCTGAGCCAGGCGCGCAAACGTCGTTTCACCTCTTCCGGCGGCAGTCGTTGCGGCGGTTCGAGACGGCCGTCATCCTGTTTCGGCCACATCAGCCCCGCAATTGCCCGTTGCACGTCGGCAAATGTGCAGTCGTCCGGCAGCCCGTCGAGCAACGCCCGCACCTGCTCCTTCACGCTGGCCTGGCTCATCCTCCCACCATGCACCAATGCCCCCGCAGGCGGGGTAGCGCATAGCAGAAAAGTGGCCGCACGTCTTTCCTTTCGCAGTGGATGAATTTGCAGCCCTGCATCCCGCACCTCGTGCGTTAAGGTCCCGCGACCAAGGAGGAGAAACATCATGCGCATAAAAATGGCGCTTCTGAGTCTCGCGGCGATACTAGCGGGACTGGGCCCGGCGGCCGCCTTTCCCGACAAGCCCATCCGGATCATGGCGCCCTATGCGCCAGGCGGGAATATCGACGTCACGGCACGGATTATCGCCGACAAGCTCAAGGACGTGCTGGGTGTCACGGTGCTGGTCGAGAACAAGGCAGGCGCAAGCGGCATGATCGGCAGCGACATCATCGCGCGGTCCGCGCCCGACGGCTACAATCTGTTGGTTTCCGCCAACTCCCTGGTCGCGGTGCCGGCGATCTATGGTAACGCGCCCTACGATTGGCGCACGGCCTTCCAGCCCATCTCACGCATCCAGTCAGTGCCGGCCGTCGTGCTGGTGAATCCCAACTCCCCGATCAAGACCTTCGCCGATTTGATCAAGGTCGGGCGCGACACGCCGGGCAAGCTCGCCATCGCCGATTCGGGCGTCGGCACCACCAATCACATCGTGATCGAGCTGATGAGCTCGGGAAGCGGCGCAAAATATACGCTCGTCCACTACAAGGGCAGCGGTGCGGCATCGATCGATGTCGTCGCGGGACAGGTCCCCGCCCAGGTCGATCAGCTCAACAGCGCCATCGGCCATATCAAGGCCGGTAAGCTGCGCGCGCTCGCCGTCACGTCCGACAAGCGGATGCCGGAACTGCCCGATGTCCCGACGGTCAAGGAGTCGGGAATCGACGGACTGTCGGATTTCACCTACGCCACCTACACGGGCTTGTTCGGGCCGGCGAAGATGCCGCCCGACGTGCTGGCAAAGCTGCATGACGCGATGGTCAAGGTGCTGACCGATCCCGAGACCGTCAAGCGCTTCGCCGATCTCAGCGCCGAGGCCAAGCCCAGCACGCCCGATGAGCTCGCCGCCATGCTGGCCGCCGAGGACGAGCGGGTCGTCCCGCTCATCAAGAAGCTCGGCATCAAGATGGAATAGGGCCCGGGCCTCAGGCGGCGCCGAGCGCCGCAGCGACCTGAAAGACCAGCAGCGCCGCGGCATAGGCGAGCGCCAGCATGTAGAAGAAGGTGACCGCCATCCACTTCGAGCTTCCCGTCTCGCGGCGGATCACGGCGAGGGTGGAGGCGCATTGCGGCGCGAAGATGTACCAGGCGAGCAACGCCAGCGCGGTGGCGAGGCTCCACTGTCCGGCCAGGACCTGACCGATCTTGGCCGCGGCCTCCTCGCCGCCGTCGATCGCGTAGATCGTCCCGAGGGCGCCGACGGCCACTTCACGGGCCGCCATGCCTGGGATCAGCGCTACATTGATCTGCCAGTTGAATCCCAGCGGCTTTGTCACCGGCTCGATCGCATGCCCGATCATCGCGGCGATGCTGTAATCGATGGCGGGCTCGCTGGCGCCTTCGGGCGCCGGCGGAAACGAGGCCAGCACCCAGATCAGGATCATCATCGACAGGATCGTGGTGCCGGCGCGCTTCAGGAAGGCAAGCGCGCGCGCCCAGATGCCCAGCGCCAGGCTCTTGGCCTGCGGGATCTTGTAGTCCGGCAGCTCGAGCATGAACGGTTCGCCAGCGCTGCTGCGCCAGAACAAACGCTTGGCCACGAAGGAGACGGCGAGCGCGCCCAGGATGCCGCTGGCATAGAGGCCGAACATTACCAGCCCCTGCAGGCCGGCGAAGCCCCACACCTCGCGGTTGGGAATGAAGGCCGAGATGATCAGCGTATAGACCGGAATGCGCGCCGAGCAGGTCATCAGCGGCGCCACCAGGATGGTGGTGAGCCGGTCACGCCGGTCGTCGATCACGCGCGTGGCCATGATGCCGGGGATCGCGCAGGCGAAGGAGGAGAGCAGCGGGATGAAGGCACGGCCGTGGAGGCCCGCTCCGCCCATGATCTTGTCCATCAGGAAGGCCGCGCGCGCCATGTAGCCCAGGTCTTCCAGCAACAGGATGAAGAAGAACAGGATCACGATCTGAGGCAGGAAGACCACGACGCTGCCGACGCCGGCGATCACCCCGTCCTTCAGGAAGCTGCGCAGGATCTCTGGCAGCGGCGCGCTGCCGACCAGCGCACCGAACCAGGTGAAGCCGTCGGAGATCAGATTCATCAGCGGCTGGGCCCAGGCGAAGACGGCCTGGAACATCACGAACAGGATAGCGAGGAGGATCACGATGCCGGCAATCGGATGGAGCAGGATGGCGTCGGCTCGCGCAGTCCCCGGATCCAGCCGGCCCTCGCTGCGCACGACAAGCTTCAGCAGGCGATCGGCCTCGCGTTGCGTATCGCGCAGCGCCCGCGCGTCGGGTGGCCGCCATTCGGCCGGCCGAGTGGCAACGTTTTGCCCGAGGATCCGGTCGAGCGAGGCCAGCAGCGCGTCGACGCCGCCACGGCGCACCGCAATCGAGCTCACGACCGGCACGCCCAGCGTGGCGGACAGCTTCTCGAGATCGATATCGATGCCGCGCTTGCGCGCGATGTCCATCATGTTGAGCGACAGCAGGACGGGACGGCCGACCTGCTTAAGCTCGAGCGCCAGCCTGAGCGCCAGACGCAAGTTGGAGGCGTCGGCCACGCAGACGATCAGGTCGGGCGCGACCTCGCTCGCCAACCGACCGAGCACAACGTCGCGGGTAATTTCCTCGTCGGGAGAACGGGCGCGCAGCGAGTACGTGCCCGGCAGATCGACGATCGCCACGGCGCGGCCGTCCGGCGTCATGAGCTGGCCCGTCTTCTTCTCAACGGTGACGCCCGGATAATTGGCGACCTTTTGCCGGCTGCCGGTCAGGGCATTGAACAGCGCCGTCTTGCCGCAATTGGGATTGCCGACCAGCGCTACCACCGGCGCCGTTGCCGTCGACAGCGGACCGGGCCCTCCCGGAGGCGGCGGGGCGAGGTCCACCGCGCCGTTCACGGCGCGCTCTCTCCCGCAGAGGCGACGATGGCCATTGCTTCGCGCCGGCGCAGGGCAATGGTCGAGGCGGCGACGCGCACTGCAATGGGATCGCCGCCGAACAAACCCTGGTGCAGCAACTCCACCTTCGCGCCCTCGACGAACCCGAGCTCGATCAGCCGCCGCTCCAGTTCGGGCCCCGGCAGGCCTGCGTTCGAGGCCGTCGTCACGTCGAGCGCGACGATGTAGCCGCGAAAGCCCACGGGTGCGTCGCCCAATGCTATCGTGCGATGACGGAGGATGGTCTGGTCAGGCATGGCTCAGCGTATTGCGAGTGCTTCGTAATAGCATTTGCGGCACCCGGCCGCCAGTAACACGGAGGAGAAGCATGGCATCCATCGTATTGGCGCATGGCGCCTGGTCGGCCGCCTGGGCCTGGAAGAAGATGCGCCCTCTTATCCGGGCGGCCGGCCATGAGTTGTTTTCGCCCACCTACACTGGTCTCGGCCATCGCGCGCATTTGGCGCACCCCGACATCGACCTCGCCACACACATCGAGGACGTCGTCTCTGTGCTGGAATTCGAGGATCTCCAGGACGTGACACTGATCGGTCATTCCTACGGCGGCATGGTCGCGACGGGCGTGGCCGACCGGGCCGGCGCCCGGATCGCCCGCATCGTCTATCTCGACGCCTTCGCGCCCAGGGACGGACAAAGCCTGTTCGATCTGGTCGGCCCGAAGGCCCAAGCCAACATGCGGGCCGGAGCGGCCGAAGAGGGCGAAGGCTGGAAAATCCCCATCAATCCCATGCCGCCCGATACGGCTCCGGAAGATGTCGCGTGGGCCGCCCCGCGCCGCCGGCCACAGCCGATCAAGACGTTCGAGCAGAAGATCCGGCTCGAGTCCAAGGACCCGCCGCCGCCCCGGTACTACATCTATGCCAAGAAGAACGGTCCCGGCGACGTCTTCCGCCAGTTCGGCGAGCGAGCCAGGAGCGACGCAGGCTGGCGCTATTACGACATCGATGCCAGCCACAACCCGCACATCACCTGTCCGGAGCTTCTGATGGCACTCCTGACCAAAATAATGGCCGGCCGATGAGCGAGACCCTGAGCCACGACATCCTGGCCTTGATCGGCCGGCCAAGGCGAGCCGACGACCAGCTCACGATCGCCGGAGGAAGCGACCCCGTGTTCCGAACGCCGTGGCGCGTCGCCGAAGCAGGCGCGGCCGCGTTGGGCGCCATAGGGCTTGCCGTTTCCGACCTCTGGCGTCTGCGCACCGGCAAGGCACAGGCGGTGAGTGTCGATCGTCACGCGGCGGCGGCTTCATTGCGCTCCAACACGTACGTCCGGCGCAACGGCGAGAAGCCGGTCGCATGGGATCCCCTCACCGGCCATTACCCGACGCGCGACGGCCGGCATATGTTCATCCACACCAATCATGCCCATCACCGCGCAGGCGCTTTGCGCATCGCCGGCGCCGAGACCGACAGCAGGGAAGCGCTCGCCGCCGCTGTTGCCAAATGGAACGGCCCCGCGCTCGAGGAGGCGATCGCCGCCGGCAACTGCGTCGGCGGGCTAACGCGCAGCCGCGAGGAATGGAAAGCCCACCCGCATGGCATCGCCATCGCGAGGCTGCCGCTGATCGATATCGCGAAGATCGGCAATGCGCCGGCGAGAGCGTTGCCGAAAGGCGATCGTCCGCTGTCGGGCGTGCGGGTGCTGGACCTCACCCGCGTGCTGGCCGGTCCCACCAGCGGTCGTGTGCTTGCGGAAAACGGCGCCGACGTCCTGCATGTCGTGGCACCCCACCTGCCCTATCAGACCGAACTCCTGATGGATACCGGCCACGGCAAGCGTTGCACGTGGATCGACCTGCGCGATGCTTCCGGCGCTGAAACCCTGAAAGGCCTGATCCGGGACGCCGACATCTTCACACAGGGCTACCGCCCGGGCACTCTCGCCGCACGTGGCTTCTCGCCCGAGCAGGTCGCGGCCCTGCGACCGGGCATCGTTTGCGTCAGCATCTGCGCCTATGGCCATGACGGTCCTTGGGCCGAGCGTCGTGGCTTCGATTCGATCGTGCAGAACGTGACGGGTCTCGCCGCGACCCAGGGGACGCTCAGCGAACCGCGCAACATGCCGGTGCAGGCGCTCGACTATATCGCCGGCTATCTCGGCGCGCTGGGAGCGACGGTCGCCCTCGCCCGCCGCGTCGAACAGGGCGGCTCGTGGCTGGTGCGCGTATCGCTTGTGCAGGTGGCGCATTGGCTCGCGAGCCTCGGCACCGTCGATGCAAGCGCCGGCATGGCCGATCTGCCCGACCATGAGCTCGCCCCGCTCCTGATGGAGAGCGACGGCCCGCTCGGACATCTCCGCCATCTCAAGCCTGTCATACAGTTCGGCGACACGCCTGCCTTCTACGCCAAACCCGCCGAACCGCTCGGCACCTCGCCGGCGCGATGGGCTTAAGCGTGCAGAAAGACCTGTCGCCATGCCCACATTTACACTCGACTATGCTGCCTACCACCTTCTCCAAATCATCGAACGGGTCGAAGCGGGTGAGGAAATCTTGCTGACCCGAGGAAGTACGGTTGTCGCGAAAGTCGTCGCTGCACCGTCGAAACCAACCGGCAGGCGCAAGTTTGGACGGTTGAAAGGCCGCGTAAAGGTCAGACCGGAGTTCTTCGAGGCGCTCCCTGAAGAAGAACTGAAGCTGTGGGAAGGAAGGTGATCGAGTGTCCACGCCCGGCAAGATAGGTTCGGTCGCCGAACTCGAAGCGCTGTACGGCCAGCCGAACGAGGCCTCCACCGTGAAAGAGGTCGGCTACGTCACGCCGCATTATCGCGCCTATATCGAGGCATCGCCGTTTGCGATGCTGGCGACCGCCGGGCCGGAAGGGCTCGATTGCTCGCCGCGCGGCGACAAACCGGGATTCGTGCGCGTCCATGACGAGCGCACGCTGATGCTGCCCGACCGGCGCGGCAACAACCGGATCGATTCGCTGCGCAACATCGTGCGCGACCCGCGGGTGGCATTGCTTTTCCTAATCCCTGGCCATGGCAACACGTTGCGGGTGAACGGACGCGCCCACTTGAGCGCGGATCCTTCCCTTCTCGCCTCCTTCGCCGTCGAGGACAAGGAGCCGCGCTCGGTCATGGTGATGACGGTCGAGACGATCTACTTCCAATGCGCCCGCGCGCTGGTGCGATCCGAATTGTGGAACCCCGCGCGCCACGTCGATCCCAAGACGCTGCCGACGACGGGGCAGATCCTGGCGGCCTTGAGCCAGGGTCGAGTTGGCGGCGAGACCTACGATCGCGAGTGGGCCGACCGTGCGGCCAAGACGATGTGGTGACCCTGCGTCCTCGCCGACCGTCGGATGACGGAGCCATCCGGCGCCTGAACGATGCAGCCTTCGGCGGCACGCACGAATCGCGCCTGATCGCAGCGATACGCGACAGCAGGCTCGCGGCCATCGAGTTGGTGGCCGTCGGCGACGAAACCATCGTCGGCCACATCCTGTTCAGCGTACTCGCGGTCACAATCGAATGCCGCAGCATCCGCGCGCTCGCCCTGGCGCCGATGGCGGTCCGTCCGGGCCGGCAGCGGCAAGGAATCGGAAGCGCACTGGTCCATGCCGGTCTGCATGCGGCTCGCGAGCAAGGCTGGCAGGCCATAATCGTGCTCGGCCATCCGGCCTTCTATCCGCGCTTCGGCTTCTCGGCCGAGAAAGCGGCCTGTCTGGAGGCGCCGTTCCAGGGCGACGCCTTCATGGTACTGGAGCTCGAGACCGGCGTTCTGGCTGGCTGCGGCCGGGTCGTCTATCCGCCGCCATTCGACGTCGCCGGCTGAAGCGGCTCAGGCGACGGCGCGCGGCGTCGATTGGGCCTTGATCGACAGCAATGCCTCCATGAAGCGCATGCAATAGGCTTGTGCAGTGCTGCGGAACACCTTTTCCCGCAGGGCCTGATGGCGTTCCTTGCGTTCGGTCGCCGGCATGATCAGTGCGTGATGCATGGCGTCGGCGATGGCGTCGGGATCGAACGGATTGACGATCAGCGCCTCGGTCATCTCCTGGGCCGCGCCGGCGAACTGCGAGAGCACGAGAACGCCCGGATCGTCGTCGGCCTGGGCGGCAATGAACTCCTTGGCGACCAGATTCATGCCGTCGCGCAGCGGCGTCACGAGCCCGATGCGGCCGATCCGGTAGAGGCCGGCGAGTGTCGTGCGCGGCGCGGCGCGCGCGCTGTAGCGCAGCGGCGTCCAGTCGAACTCCGAGAAACGGCCGTTGATACGGCCGGTCAGGCGGTCGAGCTCGATCCTGAGCTTGCGGTATTCGTCGACCTCCTCGCGCGAACGCGGGCATATCTGCAGGAAGTGCACACGGCGGCGATGCTCTGGGTGACGCTCGAACAGCCGCCCGTAGGCTTCGAAGCGCTGCGGCAGGCCTTTGGAATAGTCCATGCGGTCGACCCCGATGGCGAGCGCTCGCCCGGCGAGACTGCCCGCCACCCGCTTCACCAGCGGATCGTTGGCGGCGCGCTCGGCATCGTGACGGAAGGCTTCGGCATCGATGCCGATCGGGTCGGCGAAGGCCCGCATGCTGCGGCCGTTCAGGCGCACCCATTCGCCCTTCACCGTGGCGCCGAGCAGGCGTTGCGCGCAGTCGCGGAAGTCGCGCGCATGCTCCTCGGTCTGGAAACCGACGAGATCGTAGGCGCAAAGATCGGCCACCAGCTCGCGGCCGACCGGCATCGCCTCGAGCATCGACGGTGGCACGAACGGGACATGCAGGAAGAAGCCGAGCGGACCGCGGAAGCCCTGCTGGCGCAGCATGCGGGCGAATGGAATCAGATGATAGTCGTGCGCCCAAACGGTATCGTCCGGCTGCACCACCTGGGCCAGCGATTCGGCGAAGGTCTGGTTGACGGACAGATAGTCTTCGTAGTCCTCGCGATGATACTGCATCAGCCCCAGGCGGAAATGCAGCAGAGGCCACAACGCGCCGTTGGCGAAGCCCACATAGTAGCCGCGATAGGTCTCGGACTTGAGATCCATGGTGGCGTAGGTGACGCCACGCGCCTCGACGAGCGAGGGCTGCAGCGAGGGGTCTGACGACAGCCTGCCGCTCCAGCCGAACCACATTGTTCCCGGCGTCAGCAGGTCGCGCAGCGCAACCGTGAGGCCGCCGGCCGAAGCGCCGCGCGACTTCGGAATCGGCACCCGATTGGAAACGATTATGAGGCGTGCCATAGCCCTTCCTCCCAGCTTCGCGACAGGCGCATGGCCGAGAGGATCAAGCCCACCTGCGAGTAGGTCTGCGGGAAGTTACCCCACAGCTCGCCGGTACGCGGATCGAGATCCTCCGACAACAGCCCGACATGATTGCGCTGTCCCAGCACGTTATTGAAGAGTTCGAGCGCTTCCTCGCGCCGCCCCACGCTCGCCAGGGCGTCGATATACCAGAACGTGCAGACCAAGAAGGCGTTCGACGGCTTGCCGAAATCGTCGGCCTCCACATAGCGCATGACGAAACCGTTCTTGACCAGCTTCCTGCCGACCATATCGAGCGTCGCATGGAAGCGGGAATCGTCGGAGCGCAAGAGGCCGATCTCGGGGAGGACCAGGCTCGACGCATCGGCCATCTCCCGGTCGAGCACGCCCGAGAGCCAGCCTTCGGCCATCGTGGCGCGCTGCAGGATTTCCTGGCGCAGCACGCCCGCACGAGCAAGCCATTCGCGCGATTCCGAATCGACGCCGACGCGGCGCGCGATCATGCCCAGCCGATGTTGAGCGGCCCAGCACATCGCCGCGGAGAAGGTATGGACCTCCTCGCGCTCGCGGTATTCCCATAGACCGGCATCCGGCGTGAGAGCAGCCTTATGGGCTTCGTCGCCTACGACGCACAGGCGGCGGTAGAGCTCGATGTCGCCATGCCGGGGCAGGCGCTCGTCCCAGAACATCTGCGCCGCCGTCAGGACCATGGAGCCGTAAGTGTCGTTCTGGCGCTGGATCGCTGCCTCGTTGCCGATGCGCACCGGCCCGCAACCGCGATAGCCGGGCAGCGTGTCGATGATGCGCTCCGCCGTGTCCATGCCGGGCGCGATGGGGAAGAGCGGCGCGATCTGATCGGCCTCGCCGCGTGCGCTGCCGGCCTCGACGATATCGACGATGAAGCGCACGAACCGCTCCATGGTGCGCGTCGCCGAAAGCCGGTTGAGGGCGGTTACCGTGAAGAAGGAATCGCGCAGCCAGGAGAAGCGATAATCCCATGTGCGCGGCGTTCCTGCCGCTTCCGGAACGGAGGTGGTCAATGCCGCCAGCACGGCGCCGGTATCCTCGAAACTGCAGAGCTTCAAGGTGATCGCGGCGCGGATCACCGCCGTCTGCCAGTCGAACGGAATGTTGAGGTCCCGCACCCACGTATGCCAATAGGCCTCGGTCTCGGCGAGAAACGTGCGCGCCAGCCAGTCCGGCCCCTCGGTGATGCTCTCGTCGGCGCCCACGATCAGGGTCAGCGGCCGATCGAGCGCGAATTCCGTCTCGTGCAGGATGTAGGTGATCGAACCGTCGGTCGTGAGCCGCATCACCGCGGCATCGCCCACGAACCTGATATGATTGCTGCCGCTGGTGATCTGCGGCTTGTACGCGCCGTAGGAAAAGGTCGGCCGCAACCGTACGGTGATGCGCGGCCGGCCGGACACGGGCTCGAGGCGTCGCACCAGCATGGGCGGGCGGAACATACGACCGAAGCGACGGAAGCGCGGTGCAAAGTCGACGATCTGCACCGTGCCGCCGGCGCCATCGAGCGTCGTCTCGAGGATCGCCGAATTGGGCAGATAACGCTGGCGACCCGGACCTTTCGCCCCAGTCACCAGCACATCCATGTAGCCGCTCTGCGGATCGTTGCCACCCAGCAGCGCGTTGAACACCGGGTCGCCATCGAGCCGGCCTATCCCGTGCCACACATGGCGGCCATTGCGGTCGATCAGGCTTGCGATCGCGCAGTTGCCGATGACGCCGAGATCGAGTCCTTTCACGGCATCGCCCCCGCAGCTTCCGATGACGCGACATGTCCATCGAGCCTTTGGGCTCCCTGCATCAGCCAGGCGCGCACGTTTGCCGGATCGCCGCCGAATACCTCGGCGACGCGCAGTCCATGACCGCCCAGCTCGCGTGCCTTGCTCATGCCGGCTTCGTCGGTGAAATCGTCACCGATGAAAATGGGCTTGCGGCCGTGGAACGGCGCATGAGCCATCAGACGTTCGACCGCGTTTCCCTTCGAAGCCGCCCGCAAGCCGATCTCGACTGCCTCGCGCGCCGGCACGAGATGAAACCAGGGATGCTCGGGCGGTACCAGCTCGCGCACCAGGCGCCATACGTTATCGCCGTACTCTGGCGCCAGCCGATAGTGCACCGCGAGACCGTGCGGCTTGGGTTCGACCAACACGCCAGGCCAACGTTCGGCCGCCGCCTCGAGCGCCTCGCGCCAGGCAACTGGCACAGCGAGTCCCGCAGGCAACTCCTCTCGCGTGCCGTCGGCATAGCGCAGCGAAACGCCATGCTCGCCGGCCGCGCTGGGCGAGAAGGGACGGAGAAGCTCGTCGATCTGCGGCAGAGGCCTGCCGGTCACGATGGCCAGCGCACCGCCGAGCTGATGATGGAGATGGGCAAGAAGCGCAGGCAGGCCCGCCGGCACGACCACCTGCTCAGGAGTTGCGGCAATTTCGAGAAGCGTGCCGTCAAGATCGAGAAAAAGCGCCGATTTCCGGTCGAGTTCCGGAGGTGTCATCCAGGAGGTCCTTGCCACTGCTGTGTCGCATCCCATAGCGCGGAGGGTATTCGAGTGGAATACGCCGCCGGCGGTGCCCCCGGATGCCCATGCATGCGGGCAATTAACGTACCGGAGCCACTAGGGTTCCTGGACGATAATTATGACAGCAGTGAGAAGCAGCCACAAAATCAGCGCAGCGGACCGATTTTCTGCCAGAAGGGCTTGCCGGATTCATAGGCCGCCGCGATCGGTGAGATGCCGATCTCACGCAGGCTGCGAGCGTCCATATGGGCGAGACAGCGCCGGGCATGCACGCGTTCGCGCCATACGGCCATCATGAATGCGAAACGCCGGCCGAGCTGGGGCCGCGCGGCGCCACTCGACAAATAGTCCTGGTCGGACAAGGGACGACGGGACTGGAAGCTCATCTCTCCCTCCTTCGCAACCGCAACCTTGCGGTTCGGCTCGAAGATGGCCTGCATCCATCAGCGTCTCAATGATACGGCGGGTAATCACAGACGAGAGGTCCTCATGGCACACCGCAAAAATCTAAGTCGCGGCCGTGCTAGGCTCCGCGTCCGTTGAGCGATGGAGCCTCGATTCGATGCTGTCCTGTCAGCGCGCCCTTTTCGACATGCCGCGCGATGTCTGCTTCTTCAACGCCGCCTCCTGGAGCCCGCTGCCGCGTGCCGTGCAGGAGGCCGGGCGGGCTGCCATCGGCCGCAAGGGGCAGCCCTGGACGCTGCCGCCCGATTTCGCCGCCAGCCAACATGAGCGCGCCCGCAAGGCCGCGGCGGCGCTGATCGGCGCCGACCCGAACGACATCGCGCTCATTCCATCGGTGGGGTACGGCGTCTCCACGGCCGGCAAGGTGCTGACGATCGAACCGCGAAGCCGGGTCCTGGTGCTCGAAAACGACCACAGCTCGCCGGTGCTCGAATGGGTCAATCGCGCGGACAGCGGCGGCTTCTCGATCGAGACCGTGAAACAGCCGGCCGACGGCGATTGGACATCGGCTGTGCTGGAAGCGATCGAGCGCAAGGACGCCGCGCCGCTCGCGCTCGCTTCGATCTCGTCGGTCCATTGGTCCGATGGTGGCGCGTTGGACACGATGCGGATCGCGACAGTGCTGAAGCGGCAGGGAGCCGCCTTCCTGGTCGATGCCACGCACGATGTGGGCGTCCGGCGCATCGACGTGAAGACGCTCGATCCCGACTTCCTGATCTTTCCGACGTACAAGTGGGTGTTGGGCCCGTACGGCCGCGCCTTCATGTATGTCGCCAAGCGCCGGCAATCGGGTGTGCCGCTCGAGCAGACCGCGGCGGCGCGCAAGGCCGTGTCGGCCGAGGATACGATCTATTTCCGCGATTTGTCCTACCGTGCCGATGCCCGGCGCTACGACATGGGCGAGCGCGACCATTTCATCTCGCTCGAGATGGCAGCCATCGGCATGGAGATGATGGCCGGCTGGGGGAACGAGGCCATTGTGAGCCGGCTTTCCATGCTGACGGAAAAGCTTGCCGAGGGGCTCGGCAATCTCGATGTCCGCCTGCCCGAGGCATCGGTGCGCGCGCCGCACATTCTGAGCGTCGCCTTCCCCAAGGGAATGCCGGCGGATCTGCCGAACAGGCTCGCCGCCGAGAACGTCCATGCCGCGCCGCGGCTCGGCCGCCTGCGGCTCAGCCCGCACGTCTACAACGACGAGGAGGATGTCGCGCGTTTCGTCGATGTCTTCCGCAAATCGCTGGCTAGACTGCCGCGGCGATAAGACAACGCACGAGGAAGCGAACGATGTGGCAGCCGAACGAGCGCTATCCCGATCCGGCGGTCCGTGTGCTCGATCCATCCTTCAATCGGTACCGCCTGGCGCTCGCGTCGGTCGAACGGCTCTACACGGGCTGCCGGTGGTCGGAAGGGCCGGTGTATTTCGGCGATGGCAGATACCTGCTGTGGAGCGACATTCCCAACAACCGGATCCTGCGCTGGGACGAGGAGACCGGCGCGGTCTCGGTCTTCCGCAAGCCCTCCAACAACGCCAACGGCCACACGCGCGACCGCCAGGGCCGGCTGATCGGCTGCGAGCACGACACGCGGCGCGTCGTGCGCACCGAATATGACGGCGCCATCACCGTGCTCGCCGATTCCTACAACGGCAAGAAGCTCAACTCGCCGAACGACGTGGTCGTGAGATCCGATCATTCGATCTGGTTCACCGACCCCGTGTTCGGCATCCTGCATTATTACGAAGGCCACAAGGACGAGAGCGAAAACACGCCTGCCGTCTATCGACTGGATGGACGTACCGGCAAGCTTACCGTGATGCTCGACGATGTGCCGGGACCGAACGGGCTTGCCTTCTCGCCGGACGAGAAGAAGCTTTATGTCGTCGCCTCGCGCGCCGAGCCGCACCGCCAGATCGTGGCCTACGACGTGCTCGACGACGGCACCAAGCTCGGCAAACCCAGGGTCCTGATCGATGCCGGTCCGGGCGGCTCGCCGGATGGCTTCCGAGTCGATGTCGAGGGCAACCTGTGGTGCGGCTGGGGCATGGGCAGTGCCGAGCTCGACGGCCTTCGGATCTTCAACCCGGAAGGCAAGCCAATCGGGCATATCGATCTCCCCGAGCGCTGCGCGAATGTCTGCTTCGGCGGACGTTACCGCAACCGCCTCTTCATGGCGGCAAGCCATTCTCTTTACGCCCTGTACGTCAACACGCAGGGCGTCGCCGGCGGCTGAAGCCGGACAAAGGCAGGGACATGAGTGAAGTCGATTCGCGTTATGCCTGGTGGCGTCTTGCCGTCAGCGTCGTCATCAGCACCGTGGGCGGCGTGGGCATGTGGGCTATCGTGGTGGCATTGCCCGCCATCCAGACGGACTTCGGCGTCACGCGGGCCGACGTGTCGTTCTCCTACACCGCCACCATGCTGGGCTTCGGCATCGGCAGCATCGCGCTAGGCCGCCTGATCGATACGCGGGGCGCGGTCGTCACCGTGGCGTTGAGCACGCTGCTCCTGGCAGCGGGCTTCGTAGCCGCTGCCTATGCCCCCACCGTGATGACGCTGGCCGGGGCGCAGATTCTGATCGGGCTCGGCTCGGCCGCCACCTTCAGCCCGCTGGTCGCCGATCTCTCGCACTGGTTCGCCAAGCGGCGCGGGCTGGCGGTCGCGATCTGCTCGTCGGGCAACTACATCGCCGGCGCCGTGTGGCCGCCGATCGTCGAACGTCTCGTGAGCGACCATGGCTGGCGATCGGCTTATATGGTCGTGGCCGTCGTTTGCCTCGCGACGATGCTGCCGCTCGGCTTTGCGCTGCGCCGCCGGCTTGCGCCGCACGACGCGGATTCGGCGGCCGCGGGCGGCTCGCTGCATTCATCGCGCGCACTCGGCCTCTCGCCCGCCGCCCTGCAGGCGTGGCTGGCACTTGCCGGCATCGGCTGCTGCGTCGCCATGTCGATGCCGCAGGTCCATATCGTCGCCTACTGCGCGGATCTCGGCTACGGCGTGGCCCAGGGCGCAGCCATGCTGTCGTTGATGCTGGGTTTCGGCATCGTGAGCCGCATCGCCTCCGGCTGGATCGCCGACCGCGTCGGCGGCATCAAGACCTTGCTGCTCGGGTCGACGCTGCAGGCCGTGGCGCTGCTTCTTTACCTCATGGCCGATTCGCTGGTGTCGCTCTATGTCGTATCGGCGCTGTTCGGCCTGTTCCAGGGCGGCATCGTGCCGAGCTACGCGATCATCGTGCGCGAATACTTCTCACCGCGCGAGGCGGGGGCCCGCATCGGACTTGCGGTCTCGGCCACCATCGTCGGCATGGCGCTGGGCGGCTGGATGGGCGGCATGCTGTTCGACGTCACCGGCTCCTATCGTGCCGCCTTCATCAACGGCATTGCGTGGAACGCCCTGAACGGCGCCATCGCGTGGTGGCTCCTGTTCCGCCACAGCCGCCGCGCTGTGTTTCTTGCCTAGCACGAGCGCGGCGCGCTGGCGAAGCCGCCGTGTGCCCTGTAGAACAGACGAATAGTCCATTCATTACGGGTCGACTCATGCGCATCGTCGCCATTCGCGACATCGTCTCGCCCATCCGCTCCAAGATCGCCAACGCCTATATCGACTTCAGCCAGATGACGGCGTCGGTGGTGGCCGTCGTCACCGACCTCAAGGTCGAGGGGCGGCGGGTCGTGGGCTACGGCTTCAACTCCAACGGCCGGTACGCGCAGCACGGGCTTTTGAACGAACGGTTCATCAAGCGCCTGCTCGACGCCAAGCCGGATGCGCTGCTCGACGACGAGGGCCTGATCGATCCCGCCAAATGCTGGGCCGTGATGATGGCGAACGAGAAGCCCGGCGGCCACGGTGAACGCTCGGTGGCGGTCGGCGTGCTCGACATGGCGCTGTGGGACGCGCTCGCCAAGGCACACCGCGTGCCGCTCTGGAAGCTGCTGGCCGATCGCTACAACGGCGGCCGGCACGACGACAAGGCTTGGGTGTACGCGGCCGGCGGGTATTACTATCCCGGCAAGGATCTCGAGGGCCTGAAGAACGAGATGCAGCACTATCTCGACCTCGGCTATTCCTGCGTGAAGATGAAGGTGGGCGGCGCGCCGCTGGCGGAGGACCTGAAGCGCATCGGCGCGGTGCTGAACATCGTGGGCTCGGGCGACCGGCTCGCGGTCGACGTCAACGGCAAGTTCGACCTGCCGACGGCGATCGAGTTCGGCCGCGCCGTCGCCTCGCTCGGCCTGCGCTGGTACGAGGAACCGCTCGATCCGCTCGATTATCTCGCGCATGCCGCGCTCGCAACGCAGTACGCGCCGCCGCTCGCGACCGGCGAAAACCTGTTCTCGATGCAGGATGCCCGCAACCTCGTCCGTCATGCCGGGCTGCGCCCCGATCGCGACGTGCTCCAGTTCGATCCCGCGCTGTCCTACGGCCTTGTCGAGTATCTGCGCACCCTCGACATGCTGCGGGCCAACGGCTGGTCACCGCGGCGCTGCGTGCCGCACGGCGGCCACCAGTTTGCCCTCAACATCGCCGTCGGCCTGCAATGCGGCGGCAACGAATCCTATCCGCAGGTCTTCGCGCCGTTCGGCGGCTTTGCCGATGACTGCCCGGTGGTCGACGGCCGCGTCGCCCTGCCCGATGCGCCCGGCATCGGCTTCGAGCGCAAGGGCGACCTCTGGGCGGTGATGAAGGAGATCGCCTGACCAGGAACGTCTATTCCGGTTTCAACACACCCATCTTCAGAAGTTCGGAGACGTTCGCCTCGTCGGCCTTCAGCTGAGCCGTGAACTGGTCCGGCGTCGATGGGCGCACAGTGGCGCCGAGCTCGTGCAGGCGCTTCTGCGTATTGTCGTCCTCGAGGCCGGCGATCACCCCTTCGTTGAGGCGACCGACGATCTCCTTCGGCGTGTCGGCGCGCACGAACACGCCC